>JAQVZL010000066.1 GCA_028708215.1 Bacteroidales bacterium | reverse complement strand
ATTAGAGAAGTTTTTAGCAGATTACAACAAACTAAACGGCTAACCACAGCAGACTAAAGTTTCCCACCCTCAGACCACTTCATCTAATTAGCTAAAAAAGAGATGTTGCTTTATGTTGAGCAGAGCATAGAAAAGCAAACTACCACACTGTAAATAAGTTACGAGTAATCATCTCCCTGGAAATCGCCTCCCAAGGAAAAATCAGATGAATTATCAGATGAATTATCAGATCAAGTTTTCACATCAATCTTATATTAAAATTTTACCAATACACTACTTCATGTCCTGGTTATCTGCTAGTTACAAGGTGGGAAACTTTAGGTTATTATTGGAAGTAAAGCTAGGTGAGAAACTTAAGGTTTATAGTAGAGAAGAGTTGATAGGAAGGGACTTTACTAGATGGTCTTACTTGTAGCCATTTGAGATTAAATCGTGGAGCTCTTCTAATACTTTTCTACGTCTATTTTTAGTTAGGTTAAGGGCGTTTAGTTCAGCTTCGTTTTGAGATACTTGCCTACATATTACTACGCCTCTCTCCATTAATGTTGCTTTCTGTGCCTTTGTAAGGGAAGAGAGTGATGTTATAGGGTATATTTTCTCACGGTCAATTATATCTTTTAGTCCATTTCCTTTGGGGTAATCCCAGCTTAATAAATGTAGCCCGCAGCATTTGCCGTAGGCCTCGGCATCACTAGTAAAGCGAGTATTAGTTACAATGCCTCCCGAAAAGGTAAAATCGTTGAATTGGGGGTCTGCTTTTTTCATGTGAATAATGTCTTCTACTCGCGAATGAATATAGAGAGGGACTTGTACATTTGCGTTTTTACCTGTGCTTTGGTAATACTTGCACTCAATATATCTTTGGTGTTTATCTTTTGTTGCAATAACATCTACTTCATGAGTAACACATTTTCCATTAAGGGTAATAGAGACTTGAGTTGCATAACCCAGAGCTTTGTAAACTTCACCAGTAAAAAATTCGAATGGATGCCCTGTAGGCCCCATCTCCATTAATGCATCTTTAAGTTTGTATCTTGCAGCACTGCTCACTGTTTTTCTGTTAAGAAGAGAAAAAGCTTTCTTATATATTGTTCTGCTTGGGATAGCATAGAATTCAGATGGCTTCTCATGAATTATGCCTTTCTCGCTATCTTTTGCTGCCTGTTTTTTAATCTCATTTACTATCCAGTTTTCTATTTCTATTGCAATATCATTAATAGTGTTAGTGTTGGCTCCAGATCTTTTAAGGGATTCTTTTAGTTTTTCTACAGAAAAAGGCTGCGACTCTCCCGAGGCCTTTCTTATCATTGGTCTTATATTCATATATACTTTTTTTACGACTATAAAGTTAATCCTTTTTATTTACCTTTATTGTGATAGTACCAAGAATGTTTCAATTTAAATAAAAACTATTATATGTTAACGTTTAAAGAGTTACTTGAATGGATAAATAATGCCCTCCATTTTGAGTTGTTTCGTATAGGAACCTCGGCATTTAATGCAATTACATTTTTATGGCTTTTCTTCTCTTTCTTTTTGCTTTTTTACTTATCAAGCAAGATTAAAAAGATTCTTATTAAAAAAGTTTTCCCTAAATATAATATAGATGTTGGCATAGGCGATTCAATAGCTGCTATAGTTCGTTATCTATTATTAATAGTAGGAATAGTTGTTATATTCCAAACCACAGGAATTGACTTAAGCGCCTTTTGTGTACTGCTGGGGGCACTTGGTGTTGGTATCGGTTTCGGTTTGCAGAGTATTACTAATAATTTTATAAGTGGCCTTATTATTCTATTTGAAAGACCTGTAAAAGTAGGAGATAGAGTAGAAATAGAGGGCTTGGAGGGTAATATTATAAACATTGCAGCAAGAGCCACAACAATTCTTACTAATGATAATATTGCAGTAATTGTTCCTAATTCAGATCTTATAAACAAAAGAGTTGTAAACTGGAGCCACAATAATCGCAGCGTAAGAATAAATATACCAATAGGAGTTGCCTACAAAGAAGACCCTGCATTTGTGAGAACCCTCCTTTTGGACTACAGATTATTCAGACAGGCCTCGCACATTAAAAAGTGAGTTATATTACTCAATTTTCAGTATCTTTCGCGATCATGGCGTAGAGATACCATTTCCACAAAGAGACATACATATAATTAAAGACGAAGAGAAACCACAACCTTAATTTAATATAATATTCACATGGCAAAGGCAAGAAAATTCGGAGCATTTGGAGGCGTTTTTACACCATCTATTTTAACCTTAGTAGGTGTAATAATGTACCTTAGACTCCCCTGGATTATTGGGCAGGCAGGTCTATTGGCAACTTTGGGCATTATTCTGGTTGCACATATTGTTTCGGGTAGTACTGGTTTGAGTGTAGCATCAATTGCTACTGATAAAAAAGTAGAGACAGGTGGCACCTACTATATAATCTCTCGTAGCTTGGGGCTCCCTATAGGAGGCACATTAGGTTGGGCTCTTTTTGCAGGGCTTTCACTTAGCGTAAGCCTCTATTTAATAGGATTTGCCGAGGTTTTTCTAGGCTATTTTGGTTTTGAAGCCACCTTAGATAATATTAGGTTATTGGGATCGGCCATGCTGCTTTTAATCACTATTCTTACTTTTATAAGCACCTCATTAACAATTAAAACTCAGTACATTATTTTAACAATAATGATACTTTCTGTTTTGTCGGTTTTTCTTGGCAAACATGATTTTAGCCCCTCGCTACCTCAAATAACAACTGTTCCAGGAGCTTTACCATGGATTACTCTTTTTGCTATTTTCTTTCCTGCCGTTACAGGGTTTGAGGCAGGGGTAGCTATGTCTGGAGATCTAAAAGATGCCCGTAAAGATATTCCCAGGGGCGTTATAGCATCAATTTTAGTAGCGCTTTTTGTCTATGTAGCTCTTAGTTTCTTTCTTAGCTTTACAGTAGATAGTGAAATGCTAGTAACAGACCCTAATGTGCTTTTTAAAATAGCACTTGTACCACAGCTTGTAATAGCCGGAGTTCTTGGTGCAACTCTCTCAAGTGCATTGGGCAGTATCTTGGGAGCGCCTAGAATTTTGCAAGCAGTTGCCAAAGATAGAATTGCACCAGCTTTTCTTGGAAAAGGGTTTGGAGCATCTAACGAACCACGCAACGCTCTTCTTTTTACATTTGCAATAGCTCAGGCAGGAATTCTTATTGGGGAGTTGAATGTTATAGCACGTATTGTAACTATCTTTTTTATAATCACTTATGGTTTTATAAATATAACTTATGCTGTAGAGAGTTGGGCAAGTAGCGATTTTCGTCCCTCTTTTAAAATACCCCGTATAGTTAGTATAATTGGAGCAATAGCATGTATTGTATTAATGATTCAGCTAGATATATTGGCACTTGCAGTTGCAGCGGTTATTCTTATTACTCTTTTCCTCTATTTAAAAAACAAAGAACTTACTCTTAATACTGGCGATACTCGTTCTAGTTTATGGCTCTCTCTTGTTAAAACAGGGCTGGTAAAATTAGCTAAAAGTGAAGATATAAGCCGAAACTGGAGGCCAAATATAATTGTCTTTAGTGGAGGAGTTTCTAAAAGGCCTTACTTAGTCTCATTAGCAAAAAATCTTGTGGGTAATTTAGGTATTTTTACAAACTTTGAACTAATTGCCCATGATAAAGATGGAGAGACTTTTGATGGGATAAACCCACTAATAGAAAGTACTGCTCAAATCTCATTTGAAAAACTAAATGACCATACAGATATATTAACTCGTAAACACCACTGTAGTAATGTTTATGAGGGCATAGGGCTAATAAGTAGTGTCTATGGTTTTTCTGGTTTTGAACCCAATACAATATTAATGGGTTGGCCTCAAAAAGCAAAAGGTAACAGCTCTTTTGAGTCTCTTCTAAGTAGTTTGTCAAAACAAGATTTTAATTTAGCATTTCTTAAATACAATAAATCAAAAGGTTTTGGCAACCTCAATACAATTGATGTTTGGTGGAGTGGGCAGGGGAACAACCTTCCTCTAGCTTTACATTTTGTCCGTTTTATAACTGCTGTAGCCCAATGGAGGAATGCGCAGGTTAGGTTATTGTTAATTTGCAATAATATTAAGGATAGAGATAGTCTCTATACCGTTTTATCTGACCTTATAGATAGTTATAGAATTAAAGCGCAAATTAAAATTATTACTAATGTAGAACGGCTTCCCGAGGCACAAATAGTAAAAGCCGAATCTTTAAATACAGATCTTGTTATAGCAGAGATTCCAGATTTTAGTAACGGATCAATAACTGATGCAATAAGCGGTATAGATAAAACCCTCCCTCTGTTTACTACAGCGCTTTTTATTAAAGCAAACTCCTCTTTCGACGCTATTATCTCGGCACCAGCCCTTAGTGAATCTATAAAAGACAACTCTATAGAGAAGAGTGAATTAGATATAGCTGGGTTTTCGGCAATTCAACTGCCAAAAGAAGAACCAATAAAGACAAAATTATCTAATCTAGCTCATAATCTAGAAGAAATTGCTTTAAAGTTCCAACAAAGTACATTAGATAATATTGGTCAAGAGAGAGAGATTTTCATTAATAATTTAATAGAAAAACTTAATGCTTCTAATCAAGAGCTAAGTTCTAGTGACAATTATACTCACAGAATTAAATTTGCAGAGTATATTCAATCTCTATTAGACGATTTTAAAGCGAGCTCTTTAAAGGCTCAAATTAAGCAATTAGAGCAGGGGATAAGTAGGTACTTAAAAGAGACTAATCATGCTCTAAATAAACTACCTACTACTGTACCTATGGAGCATAATAGAGAAGATTTTAAAAAATTAAAAGCAAAGACTCCCTTTCAAAAGATTAACCGAGCTTTTAAGCTTGTACAACTGAACACATTTAGTAAAAATGTAGTGTTTAGAGTGAAATTAAATTATGCAGCACACTATTTTTTCTATTATAAGCGTGTTAAATCTATAGAGCATTTTTACGAGCAGTTCACAGTAGAGAGTTTATCTTTTTTTGCAGCAATAAGAGAGATAGAGAACTACTTCTACAATCCTTTAGAAAAGGAGAAACTTTTAAACTCGTTAGAAGAGGTTCAGGCTATAAGCCAAGCTTTTATAAAAACACAGGAGCGAAAAATTGTTGCAGATGTGGTTATAGACTTTAATAACTTTGTAAAATTTATACATAACCCACAAGCCAACACTCTCTATAGTTACTTTAAGCCATTTATGCATAAAAGTGCTGTAATTAAGGGGGGTATAGAGGAGTTCCCTGCACTCTATGAGAAGTTAATGGTAAGCCATGTAAATAAAACTAAGCTAGATTTTATATACATAGCGCTCAGAGAGAGACTTGCAATATCTGTGAACTCGGTTCAAAATACAATAAAAGCGAAGTTGGAGTCTGGGTTGCTTCATTTTTTAGACGAATTCCAAGAGTTAGTTGCCAAGGCAAAAGAAGAGAGTGAAGTTGTTTCAATAAAGAGCTCTATTCATATGCCATCTTTAGATGTCTGTTTTTCTCAGCTTCATAACGATATTGAAGATGCCCTTAACTCCATAGAAGAGAGTATTACAATTGGAGGAGAGAGTTTACCTAATAGAATTACTATAGAAGCTTTAGAAGAGATGGAGGAGTATGAGGTATCTCCAAGAAAAATTGCCGATTACTATATTAGTAACGAGCTGCGTGAAACAATTTCGAGGCAATCTTTTGAACTAATTGAAGTAGTAACAGAATCTGTAGCTACTGTAAGAAACCTTGTAAAACTTGCAAACTTTGCTCTTGGAGAGAAAGAGTTAAATAGCGATGTTGTAGATGAGCTCTCTCAGGAGAAAAGAGAGCAATTAGTAGAGAGCCTTAGAAAGAATATTAAGAGAGAGAAAGAGAGGGTTACTAACGCAATGGTTGCTACAAACAACTCTCTAAACCTAGGGCTAAAAAAATCATTTGAACCATTGGCCTCCTCTTTAATTTCAAAGACATCTGCCACAATTCACAAAAAAACACTAGATGCAAGTCATAACTCTTTAATTAGTAAACTAGATAAAGTAATAAAAAAACAGATAAAATTAGTGTCAGATAAATTAGTCTCCCTTTTTTACCGTCAAAGTGAAGGATTGTTGCTTGTAAATAGAATGGAGAGGCTCTTTTCAGATAAGAATAGAGAGGTCTGCGATAATATAGCGGGAGTATTAGAGAACTCCTCTCCAAATAGGGAGATACTTGAGTTACTACCATTTTATTACTTAAATCTATTCACTAGCAGATCTGGAGTTGAAGCAGATTTTTGGTTAGGAATGGAAGAGGAGTCTAAGAAAGGAAGGCAAGCAATAACTCGCTTTATGAACGGTTCTAAAGGGTTGCTCATTATAAGCGGAGAGAGGCGCTCTGGCAAATCTAGTTTGAGCAAGCACTTGGCTAATACCTATTTCCTTTCACGTAATACTTTTTATGTAAGAGCTCCAAGAGAGAGTGATGCAACTGTTGCCGAGTTCGAAAGAGCTTTATTCCATGCTATTATTCAAGAGAATACAGATTTAAACTATCATTCCCATTATACCACTAGGGAGAGTTTAGAGTCTCTTCTATCTCAATTAGAAGAAAAAAGCATTGTTATTATTAACGATTTAGAGCTTTGGTGGGAGAGAAGGCCAGGGGGGTCTGCTGTTGTAGAAAGAGTAATAGAACTTATGCAACAGTTTGGTAGAGAGATACTCTTTGTTGTTAATTTGAACCAACATGCTCTTAATATTATTAACCATTTAACTAACTTAAATACGTGGTCTTTAGATATAATAATGTGCCGCCCTTTCCCAGCAAAAGAGCTTAAAGAGTTTATCTTGGCTAGACATAAAGCTGGTGGTTTAAAGTTTGTTATGAATAATAAACCTCAAGAACAGATGACCTCTTGGGATTACGCTCGCTTTTTTAATCATCTTTTCAATCTCTCTGGAGGTAACCCAGGGTATGCAATAAATCTATGGCTGGGTTCAATTAAAAATATTTCTGGCAATACTATACTTATGGAGAAACCAAAAGGGATAGATAGTTGTTTTACACAAGACCTTACTAGTGAAGATGCAGCCTATATTTTACAGTTTATACTACACCGCCGGTTCTCTACAGAGCATATCTCTAAAATTTTACAGTCAGATCTAGAATCTACTCGTACCAAAGTGAGAATACTTTATCAAAAAGGTATTTTAGTTGAGAAGTACCCTGGAATATTTTCATTAAACCCAATGTTAGTTCCACAGCTGGTTAAGAAGCTCAATAGCATGGAGCTACTATAATTAGAAATAATAAATAAGAAAATTGCTTAAAATGATATACTTAAAAATACTCTTATTGGCGTTGGCACTTTTTCTTTTGCTTAGATCTGCTTGCCTATATTTGCCTCTGTTTCTAGAAAATAAAAAAATGAAGAGCTTTGCTATAAGGCTCTTCCCTGCTCTAGAACTTATTACTTGGGTAGGATTTGTAATGTGGAGCTTCTCTAAGTTGTTTGCAAACTCTGCTTACTATAATTTAATAATGGCTGTTTTAATACTCTTGCTGCTAGCTATACTTGCTTGGTATCTATTGAGAGACGTTATCTCTGGCTTTATTTTACGTTCAGAGAACGCTTTTGAACCGGGCCAAGTTATTAAGACAGATTCTACCGAAGGGATAATTAAGAAAATTAGTTACAGATCTATTGAGATAATAAGTAACAATGGCCAGAATATGAAAATTCCTTATACATTGCTCATAAATAACTCTATTATAAGGCCACAAGACAACTCAAAGTGGGTAGGTAATACAATCACATTAGAGTTTTCAACAACCTTAGATAGTACTAAGGTTAAAAATTTGCTTAAAAAAAGAGTAATGGAGATGCCTTGGATAGTTTCTCAAGAGAGTATAAAGTTAGATTTAAAAGTGAATGAGAGAGATAACACCATAGTAAAATATAGTGCAAACATCTATTTTTACTCTATAACCGCAGAGAGTGCAATTAAGATAGAAGAGAATTTAAAAGAGTTTATCAAGGAGTTTGTTGAATAAAACAGCCAATGTTTAACAGTTCTCTTTTATTAGTAATGCTTTAGAGTGTAAGGGGTTATTTACCTATTTGGTATGTTCTAAAACCTATCTCTTTTAACTCTTTATGGTTAAGAATGTTACGTCCATCAAATAGGAAGGCTGGTTTTTTCATTTTATTGTAAATAGATTGCCAGTTGTAGGTTTTAAATTCATCCCACTCAGTAAGTATGGCAACTGCATGAGCTTTAGAAGTTGCGCTGTATGAATCGCGGTGAATAGTTACTGTTCCTAACCCTTCTGTTCTAGGGCAGAATGTAACCTGAGCCTCTTCACAACTATTTGTGCTTTGGCTACTTGAACCGTTGCAATCACAATTGAAAAGCCCTTTTGACACCTGTTTTAGATCTTTCAATATCTGTTGAGTAGTTACTTTAGGGTCATAGACATGAACATCTGCTTGGTCTTGTAAAAGCTCCCAAGCTACGTATATTGCAGCGCTTTCACGAGTATCGTTAGTCTCTTTTTTAAATGCCCAACCCAAAAAAGATATTTTTTTGCCAGATACTGTGTTAAATAGAGTTGAGATAATGTTGCGAGCAAATCTCTGTTTTTGATAGTCGTTAATTATAAGCACATTATGCCAGTAGTGGGCAACCTCGTGTAGCCCTAGAGTTTGACTTATATAGACAAGGTTAAGAATGTCTTTCTGGAAACAAGAACCTCCAAAGCCTACCGATGCCTGTAAAAATTTTGGACCTATACGGCTATCCATTCCAATTGCCCGTGAAACCTCTTCTATATTAGCTCCTGTCTTTTCACATATAGCACTCATTGCATTTATAGAAGAGATTCTTTGTGCTAGAAAAGCATTTGCAGTAAGTTTAGATAGCTCGCTGCTCCAAACATTTGTACGAATTATTTTCTCTTGTGGAATCCATCTATTATATATTGCTGCTAAAGCTTCAATAGCTTTAGCTCCCTCTGGGCTCTCTTCGCCACCAATAAGAACTCTATCGGGATTATTTAGATCTTTAATTGCTGTCCCTTCTGCTAAAAACTCGGGATTAGATAGAACTTGAAACTCTACATGATTGCCAGTATTATCTAGTATCTGTTTAATTGTTTGTGCAGTACGTACAGGAATTGTAGATTTCTCTACTACAATCTTATCGTCTTGAGAAACAGCAGCTATTTGGCGAGCACATAGTTCAACATATTTAAGATCGGCAGCCATCCCTTTTCCTTGACCATAAGTTTTGGTAGGGGTGTTTACAGAGATAAATATCATCTGTGCCTCTTTAATTGCTTTTTCAATATCTGTAGAGAAAAAAAGATTTCTACCTCTAGTTTCGGCAATTATCTCTTTTAATCCATTTTCGTAAATTGGCAAATTATCTAGATTGTCTCCGTTCCATTGGGCAATTTTTTCTTTGTTAATATCTACTATAGTAACCTCTATTTCTGGGCACATTTGAGCAATAACAGACATTGTTGGCCCGCCAACATAGCCAGCGCCTATACAGCATATTTTTGAAATTTTCACAGAGCTCATTTATTTATTGCTAACAAAGATATACAATTTTTTCTAACAAATAATGTATAAAAGAGGGTGCCTAAATTTTAATTTAGACACCCTCAATTGTTGAAACAGCTTGAACCGATTTTTATTTGTATGCAGCTACTCTTTGTAATATGTGTTAGTGCATACTTTTTCTGTTGTGTGGGTTAATCTGTGT
>JAQVZL010000065.1 GCA_028708215.1 Bacteroidales bacterium | reverse complement strand
CATACCGAACAGAGAAGTTAAGCCCGTTTGCGCCGATGGTACTGCTATACCAAGTGGGAGAGTAGGTCGCCGCCATTTTTAAAAAGCCCAATGATTAATTTCATTGGGCTTTTTTTATGCAAACTAAGGTTTCAGGTCTAGTCTAGTGCTTGTGCTTTTACTTTACTATCCATTTTTAAGTTAACAAAGCATCTTAGTGGGCCATTAGTTTCACCTTTTATATTTACTGTAATTTTTTTATTGTTAAGTAGATCTTTTGATACAGAACTTAACAAGCTGCTTGAAATAGTGGGTGAGAAAGTGTTGTTAGTGATAGTTACATTGGTTATTGATGCAAGTTCTCCAACTCCTGTAACGCTAATAGTAATAAAATTAATAGTTTCTCCTGCTTTTAGCCCAGTAAATTCTACTTTAATAGATTTAATATCAATCTCTTTTATTTTTGAAAGATAGAGCTTTAAATCTGGGTTATCTGCTATTGATATATTATGGTTTACATTGTAGCTCATAGATGCTTTTGTAGCAGGTAATCTAGATTCTACTGAACCTTGAGTTGTAGTTCCAACTTGGAGTGGAATATTACCTTCAATTGAGGTAGTAATGGAGACTGTGAGCATCTCTTTAACTTTATCGCAACTACTTATTGTTAAGATAAAAGACAATATAGTTAAGAGTACTCCCATATTTAGGGCTTTTTTTAAAGTTTTCATAGCTAGTTATTATTGGTTAAGAACTGTAAGATTATGTTAAAATTAGTAAAAATTCTTAAATAATAGTTAAAAAAGTGTAAATTCTTGATGATTTAAAATTTATTCGCTAATTGAATAGAGAAAATCTTTAAAATCTGACTTATCTGGAGAGATTAGGATTGATTTTTTCTCTTTATTAAGGCATCTTTTGAGTCTCTCTGGCATCTCTGGTAACTCTAGGGATGCTTGGTCTATTATATTACCAAATTTAGCTGGGTGAGCTGTTTCAAGAAGAATGAATGAACTCTTTTTTTGATCTATTTTCATATAATCTTGAATAGCTAAATATCCTACAGCGCCGTGAGGGTCTAATAGGTAGTTATTATTTTGTTTTACCTTTTTAATTGTCTCTATAGTCTCTTCATTAGAGTAGGAGCGGCTAAAAAGAACTTCTGCTGCTTTGCTATGGTTATTATCTACAATCTCCATAACACGTTCAAAATTGCTAGGGTTTCCTACATCCATTGCATTAGAGACTGTTTGTATAGAGGGTGTTGGTATAAATTGGCCTGTTTCAAGGTAGTGGGGAACAACCCTATTCAAATTTACAGCTGCAATAAACTTATTTACTGGTAGTCCCATTTTTTTAGCAATCAATCCACCAGTTAAATTACCAAGGTTTCCGCTCGGCACAGAAAAAACAACATCTTTATTGCTGCCGTTTTTGATTAGACGAGAGTAGGCATAATGGTAGTAGAACGATTGAGGCAGAAGCCTAGCTATATTTATTGAGTTTGCCGAGGTGAGATTTAGCTTTTGGCTTAAATTGTTATTGGCAAATGCTTCTTTTACAATTTTTTGGCAATGGTCAAATGTGCCTTGTACTTCAAGTGCTATTATATTAGAACCAAGAGTAGTAAGCTGTTGCTCTTGAATTTTACTCACTTTTCCAGAGGGGTAGAGTAGAACTACTATAACCCCAGGTGCATTTAAAAAACCGTTGGCAACTGCACTTCCTGTATCTCCAGATGTTGCTGCTAGAACAACTCTTTTCTGCTCTTTTTTATTGCCTATATAAGATAATATACCAGACATAAAACGAGCCCCTATATCTTTAAAAGCAAGGGTAGGGCCGTGAAATAGTTCTAACACATGAGTGTTACTATCAATCTGTTTTAAAGGAATTTCAAAATCAAATGCTTTTTTCACTATTTGGGCTAGAGCATTTGGTTCAATCTCTCCCTCTAGTAACTTTGAGGCAAGAATATATGACAATTCTGTAAATGACTTGGTATGGGCATTTTTAAAAAAGTTGTCAGACATAATTGGGAATGATTCGGGCATAAATAGCCCACCACTTTTAGGAAGCCCTTGAATTACTGCCTCTGTAAATGTTGCCTTTTCGTTTCTGTTTTTAGTGCTGTATAGTATCATTGAACTAAACTATTTTGAATAAATAACTTTGGGACCCTGTTTGTTTATAGGTGAAATATATAATTGACCCTCTATTTTGCTGTCATAGAGCTTTTTTAACATTGCTTCTCCAACCTTTTGAGCAGACTCTTTTCCTTTAGATAGCGCAAAAATAGATGGCCCAGAGCCAGATATATTGCATCCTAATGCACCTGCTTCTACTGCTGCTTTTTGAATTTGGTAATACCCAGGAATTAATTTAGCTCTATAGGGTTCAACTACTACATCTTTTATAGATCTTCCAATAAGTGAAAAATCATTCATTAGAAGTCCAGCAACAAGCCCAGAGCAATTTCCCCATTGAGTGATAGCGTTAGAGAGAGTAATCTCTTTAGGTAAGATCTCTCTAGCCTCTTTTGTTGAAATTTCAATATTTGGATGTAATATGCTACAAAAAAGGTTGTCTGGACACTCTATTTTAATAATATCTATGGGGTTATAATCTCTTATTAGGGTAAATCCTCCATAGAGAGATGGGGCTACATTATCTGCATGTATAGAGCCACTTGCAATAACCTCTCCTTCTAGTGCAAAAGGGAGTAACTCATATGGAGATAGATTAAGCTCTAGTAGTTTATTCATGGCAAATGCACCTGCAACAGCGCTTGCTGCACTAGAGCCTAAACCACTACCAAATGGCATTTTTTTGTCTATTTCAATCTCTATACCTAAAGAGGGTGCATATTTTTTAAGCATAGATATTATTGGTGCACCTGCAGTGTTTTTTTCAGGTGCATATGGCAACTTACCATTGTCTCCTTTTATTGAAGTGATTCTAACTCCTTTTTTATTGGATATTTTTAAGACTATTTGGTCTCCAGGCTCTTCAACTGCAAAACCCATAATGTCAAATCCGCAACCAATATTAGAAATTGTTGCAGGGGCAAATACTCTAATCTCTTGTAACATAATTTATAGCTCTATTCAGATTTTTTTATAATTGCTTTATTCTTTTTCCCATCTACATAGATATAGAGGGGAGAAGGGAATTGGACATGTCTTATAAACTCACTTTCGTGTTGAGCTTCCATAGAGTTGAGCATATCTTCGTCAAAAGTACCATCTCCCATAAATGGATTAATTGTTAAATAACCAACCCCAAAACTTGTTAAATTTTGAAAAAAATGTGTTCCTTGGCTTGGTTCTATTCTAAAGTTTTCTAACCCACACTCTACAATTACTTTAGATTCAGATATATCTGGCCATTTAATAGGAATGCCTAGCCATGGGTCGCTTGAGCCCCACCTCCCTGGCCCAACAAGAACGTAGTGATGGCCACTCTCTTTCATTTTTGTATTAATGCTATTGAGCTCCTCTACTATCTCTTTGGTTCTAGACTTATCAAAATTACTTGACCTTATATAAATAATATCTTTAATCTCTTCAATTGAGCCAATACCAAGTGCTTTCTGGGCATATATTATAGCATCCTCTCTATTGATTTCTTTCCAGTTAAGAGATCTATTATCGTTGTTATTAGTTATAGGTCTTATCTGTAATAGACTAAATATTCTATCTTCGCCAGGGTCTACATCCATATTAACTGCAAACTCTATTTCTACTGCAGAGTTCATCTCTTTATGGCAAATTTTTAACAAGTCTTTCAATATTTCTGCTAGAGGCATTATGTCATGCTTTAATATGTGAGCAAAGGTAATTACCTTTCTACCTGGCTCCATATTGCTATCTACAATCCTCTCACTTTGCATATCCCATGTAGATGCTACATAATTAAGATTGCGAAAATGCTTTACATCATTAATATTGAATTTTTTTAAGTTAATAGAGTCGTTAAGTGATGTTTTAAACTCTTCTGGCTTAAGATCTAGAGCATACATTGTATTTTGTGTCTCTTTAAGGGAGAGCTCTGGGGTAGAGAGCTGTAATATATGTTTAGGGTGGGAGGGCGAGAAGCGAAGTGTTTTACCTCCTTCAACTACCAATTTGCCCAAGCCAAAGGCTATATTTGCAATTCCTTCATTGGGCTTTTCAGAGCCAATTGGGTAGTAATTTACAGATCTAGCTACACCCGAGATGGTAGGGAAGAAGTAGCCATTATCTTCGGTACCTATAACATCTTGTAAAACTACTGCCATCTTCTCTTCACTTAGTAGGTTTGCAGTAGCATTCAGGTATGCTCTACTAGAAGAGAAGTAGATAGAGGCATAGACGCTTTTAATTGCTTTACCTAATAACCTTAACATTTGATCTTTATTCTTTGTGTAAGGTATCATATAGGTAGAGTATATACCTGCAAAAGGCTGGTAGTGCGAATCTTCTAGTTTAGAACTAGATCTAACTGCTAGTGGCCCTGTTGCTCTTGAAATAAATGCTCGTAAGTCTTTTACTAATGTTTCTGGTAATCTAGAGCTTACAAATTCAGAGAGAATCTCTTCATCTGTAATTTCTGAGCTAATAACATATTGTAGCCCATTAATTTTAATAAATTCATCAAAAAAATCTGTTGCTATTGCAACAGTGCGAGGAATCATAATCTTAACTCCTGGGTAGTGGTTAAGTAGGTTGTGTTTTTGCAACATGTTGTTTACAAAGGCAATCCCTCTAGCTTTGCCTCCTAATGAACCCTCCCCTAGACGTGCAAACCAAATGTATTTACTGTAAGATTCCTTTTCAAACCTAGCAACTACTCCATATCCTAATATTATTCTATACTCTTTAATTGCTTTTACTATATGTTGCCTAAACTGGTCTACACTTTCAAATTCTTTAGGATTGGCGCTTTTGATTGTAGTTGCAAGAGAAAAGAGCCCTCTAGAGAACATCCATTTAGATAATCTATTTCGGGCACTATGAAATAAGAGAACATCACTAGGTATTTCTACTACTAAATGCTGTAAATCTCTTAGATCTTTGGCACGCCCAATTATATCACCTGTTTGTAAATCTCTAAATATAAAATCGCCAAAAGCAAACTCCTCACTAATATATTCACTTAACTCAATAAGAAGAGTTTTAGAGTATTTATAAAGAAATCCTACACCTAACTCGTCTGCTATTTTTCTAATACTTTTTTGTGAAGATTGCAGGAGAATAGGCATATTAGGGTCGTCATTTTTAATTAATTTACTTAGGTCAATTCCTGCATCCCATTTTTCATTGCTTGGTAAGTCATCTTTGTGGATATTAAAAGCAACATCAGAAATAACTCCTAAAAGGTTCTCTTTGTATTTTTCATAAAGCTCTGCAGCTTCTTCGTAATTAGTTGCTAATAATATTTTAGGTCTTGCGCGTTTTCTAAGTTTTTGCTGCTGTTCATTTAAAGCCTCCTTTAAAAACTCGGCACTTTGTTGCAACACAAGCTTATATATTGCAGGTAAGTAGGTAGAGTAGTACCTTATTGAGTCTTCTACTAAAAGAATAGATTGAACTCCAGAACCTAAGATGTCATTTTCTGCATTCATTCTATCTTCAAAAAGCTTGACTATGGCCAATATAAGATCTGCATTACCGTGCCAGCTAAAAATGTAGTCTATTGCAGATAAATCTGCTTTTTCAATTTTTTTGTGAAGCTCTTTTGAGAAGTGTGTAAGAAGAACAAAGGGAATATGTTTGTTATTTGCTTTTATCTGTTTAGATAAATTGAATACATCTATATCTCCAATATTGAACATACTTATAATAAGATCGTAGTTATGTTCTTTTTGGAGTAATTTAATTGCTTCGGCAGAAGATGTTACCCATGTAAATTTAGGAGGGTTACTCAAATCAAGGTCTACATACTCTTTATATATCTGGACTTCAATTCTACCATCTTCTTCTAGAGTATAGGCATCGTAACTACTGCATATCATAAGTATCTTACGAATATGACACTGCATTAAGCTTTTATAATTTATATGGGCCATATGTTTTAACTGTTTCTATAATTATAAGGTACTATTTGTAACTATAAAAACCTACTCCTGTTTTTCTACCGAGTTGACCAGAGCGAACCATTTTTCTTAGCAGTGGGTGAGGGCGGTATTTATCTTCTCCAAATTCTGAGTGAAGTACCTCCATAATTGCTAGACAAACATCTAGTCCAATTAAATCTCCTAGGGCAAGAGGCCCCATTGGGTGATTTGCTCCAAGCTTCATAGCTAAGTCTATCTCTTCTTTTGTTGCTACTCCATCTGCAACTATTCCAACAGCTTCGTTTACAAGGGGAACTAAAATGCGGTTAACTACAAAGCCAGGTGCTTCGTTTACATTTACAGGTGTTTTACCAATCTTAATAGCAAGGTCATAAACAAATTGCTGTACCTCAGTAGAAGTTAGTTGCCCTTTAATAATCTCTACTAGTTTCATAACTGGTGCAGGGTTAAAGAAGTGCATACCTATGACTTTATCTGCTCTTTTTGTAGATGCAGCAATCTCTGTAATAGAGAGAGAAGAGGTGTTAGAAGCAAAAATTGTTTCTGGTTTACACAGTTTATCTAATTGCCCAAATATCTCTTTTTTAAGAGAGATATCTTCTAGTATTGCTTCAATAATAAAGTCGCAATGGGCACACTCTTCATAAGAGGTTGTTTCAGTAATATTTGAGAGTATATTCTCTTTTTCACTTGCCTCCATTTTCCCTTTTTCTACCTGTCTAGATAGGTTTTTCTCTATGTTGTTATGACCCCATTTGAGTTCAGATTCAGATATTCCTTTCATTATTACATGGAGTCCTGCTTGGGCAAACGCTTGAACAATTCCACTACCCATTGTTCCGGTTCCTATTACGCATATTTTCATGATATTTTATATTGTTGTTAGCTTTCTATTGATTGAAGTTAGGTTTTCTTTTTTCTATAAAGGCTTGCATACCCTCTTTTTGATCTTCTGTAGAAAAGCATAATGCAAAAAGGTTATTCTCCATTCTTATTGCCTCTTCGGCACACATTCTAGAAGATGCATTAAGAGATATTTTTGAGTATTTAACTGCAATTGGCGAGTTTTTAGAAATAGTTTTAGCAATCTCTGTAGCTTTATCTATAAGAATCTCTGCTGGAACAACCATATTTATAAGGCCAATGCTAAGAGCCTCTGTTGCATCTATTGTTTTACCTGTTAAAACAAGCTCTTTAGCTTTAGCTATTCCAATGGTAGAAGGTAATCTAACTGTACCCGAAAAACCGGGAGTTATTCCTAAGCTAACCTCTGGTTGGCCAAATTTTGCTTTCTCAGAGGCTACTCTTATATCACACGCTAATGCCAATTCACAACCTCCACCTAAAGCGTAGCCGTTCACAGCTGCAATAACAGGTTTAGATAGATTTTCAATTTTACTGAAAAGAGAAGTTCCTTTAATTCCAAACTCTCTTGCCTGTTCGGAGTTCATTTTTGCCATAGCTTGGATATCTGCTCCAGCTACGAATGACCTTCCAGCACCAGTAATAATAACTACAATTATTGAGCTATCTAGTTCTATTTTATCTATTATAGAACTTAGATTGTCAAGCATTTGAAAATCAAGAGCATTAAGGGCTTTAGGGTTATTTAAGGTAATTGTACAGATTGAATTTTCTGTACTAATTTGAATCATATTATTTTCCATTACTTTACAGATTTACATTTAATATATAAATATAATTGTTTTTATTTATTATTGACACAAGTTGGCAAAGTGTGGTTGTAACTTTGTATTGTCATTAAAATATAAAACCATGAACAGTATAGATTTTAACCATCTTTTCTTTATTTTGTTGAATAAAAATGGAGATAAACCTATAGAAGCTTTAGACTATAAAGATACTATAGATTATTCAAATCCAGTAGTTACACCAGAGACAGATTCTCGTTTTATAGTTAATTATTAATATACTCTCTCTCTTATATAGTGGTTTTTGTCTATTTTTGAACTATTATTATTCAAGGGTTATTTTGTCAAAGATAGTAAACTTATAAAGAGAGTTATGAGAAAAAAAGCAATTGTTATAGGAGCAACCTCTGGTATAGGGAGAGCTTTTGCACAACTTCTAGTGGAAAAAGGGTATATTGTAGGTATTACTGGTAGAAGAGCTAACCTACTAGAAGAGATGCGAGTTACTAACCCTCGGCAGTACATAGCTAAACAGTTTGACATAGATAATTACAACTCTGTAAGCGATTCTTTAGATCAACTAACTGCTCTACTAGCAGGTGTAGATCTTTTAGTGCTCTGTTCTGGTACTGGCTGGAGAAATGTAGAGTTAAACCTAGATTATGAGATTTCTACAGTTAAAACTAATGTTTTAGGGTATACGGCTGTGGTTAATTGGGCATATAAATATTTTCAAGAGAGTGGGAGAGGTTCTATTGCAGCAATTAGCTCTATAACTGGTTTTAGAGGCTTTGCACTATCTCCATCATACTCCTCTTCAAAATCATTTCAAATGAGATATTTAGAGGCTTTAAGACAAAAGGCAAAAACGTCTGGAAATCTTATTTCTATAACAGATGTTAGAGCAGGGTTCGTAAATACTGCTATGGGTCAAGGGGCTGGTGCATTTTGGGTTGCTTCTCCAGATAAGGCAGCTAGACAAATATTAAAAGCGATTAATAATAAAAAATCTGTAGCATATGTTACCAAAAGATGGGTTTTAATTGCATGGTTATTGAGGCTAATTCCAAGTTTTATATATGAAAGGATTAAGCTATAGCTTTGCTATGTTTTTAATTGGCAGTTATTTTTCAAAGTTAAGTAACTGATATAAATAACTAAAGTTTCCCACCTAGCTTTGCTTCCCATAATAATGATTATTTTATTTATGAAATTTCATATAATGCTGTTGGCTATTTGCTGCTGGCTACTAGCTGTTAGCTATTTGCTGCTGTCTATTTGCTTCACTGCTCACCAGCAGCAACGCTCTTTTTTCTAGACGCTATTCTGTTTGTGGTTTTTCGGGGCCTGCGGAGCGCCTCCCTTTGGTAGTTGAACGGTCCTGGGCCTATCTGCTCAAACCACTTCATCTAATTAGCTAAAAAAGAGATGTTGCTTTATGCAGAGCAGAGCAGAGCAGAGCAAAAATTACTAGGAGATGAATACAAGTAAATACTTAGTAGCCAAGCATTTAATTTTTATAAATGAACCCAAAAGGGTAACCGTCCGTTGAGCCCCATCTGTTTTTGTGTTTTCATAGTAATTATCTTTGTCGCAAACTTATTATAAAGATGAAAACACCACCAAAAGCAGCTGTTCTATATGAAGCAGCGTATGATAGATTTCTTGAAGGAGGTTACCTATCAAAGTTAAAAGATTTTTGCCATCAGGAAGGCATCTATTACCAAGGTTTCCAGGAATGGGCCCAAGAGAACAACTATTCATTATCTCCCGAAAGTTGCTGGGATAGCCAGATAGGTACTATTATTAAAATAGATATATTATAATCATGTTTGGATTAGGCGAGAACCTTGATTACTATTTTTGCGTGGGAGATGTCTCTATGCGCAAAGGTATAGACGCACTTTGCGGAGTTATAAGGCACCAGATGGGGCGTGATCCTCTTTCAGGTGAAGTTTATATTTTCATGAGCCATGATAAAACACGAGTAAAGTTGCTTCAATGGCAACGTGGTGGCTTTGTTTTGTACTATAAACGCCTTGAAAAGGGGCGTTTTGAGCTGCCTTTTTTCAACTCTAAAACTCAGACATACGGCCTCAGTTGGCATTTATTATTCATGATTATAGAGGGTATTTCAATCAAAAAAGCACGCTTTAGGGAGTGTTACACAACCCACAA
>JAQVZL010000064.1 GCA_028708215.1 Bacteroidales bacterium | reverse complement strand
GATTGCAGGGTTTGCTAATGAGCAAATTGCTATTGTTGTTATGTTATTACTTATTGGAGAAATTGTACGTAAGGCAGGTATTCTAGATGCTATGTTTGCAAGAATCTTTTCGAGAACCACTACTTACAGGGGCTTTATCTCTAAACTAATGATTCTGGTATCTGGCTTCTCGGCATTCCTTAACAACACCCCACTGGTAGCTATTCTTATGCCCTACACAAGAAGTTGGAGCAAAAAAAACAAGATAGCCCCTTCTAAATTACTCATACCTCTCTCTTATGCCGCCATTCTTGGTGGTAGCGCAACTCTTATAGGAACCTCTACAAACCTTGTAGTTGCAGGTATGGTGGCAGATCAGAAGATTATTCCAGACCTAGCTCCACTTGAAATTTTTGACTTTAGCCCTGTTGGAGTTACAATGATTATTCTAGGGATTGGATACCTTATGCTATTTGGTAATAAGCTACTTCCAGATATTAAAAGCCGAGTTACTGCTGCCGAGGGAGGAAATAGGGAGTATTTTGCCGAGGCTAAAATTGTTAATGGTACCGAGATGAAGGGGAAAACGGTAGACGAAGCAGGGTTGAGAAATCTTCAGGGGCTCTATTTGGTAGAGATTATTAGAGAAGGAAACTCAATTAGCCCAGTAACTCCTCACACCATATTAAAACAGAACGATCACCTACTCTTTGCAGGTGCAACCGAAACCATAGCAGATATGGTAGAAGACCACAAAGGGTTCGAACTAGAATATGCCGATAGGCTAAACCCATCTCATACAAATAATATTGTAGAGGTTGTAGTCTCTTACAACTCCTCTTTAATTGGCAGAACAGCCAAAGAGATACAGTTTAGAGGAAGGTTCAACGCTGCTATTATTGGTATTCACCGTAACGGAGAGAAGCTCTCTGGAAAGATAGGAAATGTTAAATTAGAGGCGGGAGACCTTCTACTGTTAATTACTGGAGCAGACTTTAGACAGCGAGTTGCCGATAGCGGAGATATGTATGCCCTTACCAATTTACGTGAAATTAAAAAGGTCCCTTTTGCAAAACAGGCTCTTCTTATTGGAGGGATAATTCTTGCAGCTATTGCATCTACAATAGGCATTGTTAAACTCTTTACTGCAATACTTCTTCTACTTATTTTAGTAGTAGTTAGTAACCTCATTACCCCCAAAGAGATAATAAAGAGCATAGATTTTAACCTCATTTTTATAATTGCACTCTCTCTCGCTTTAGGAACTGCCATGCTTAAAACAGGCATAGCAGACTCCATTGCAGATACATTCCTCTCTATTGTAAAACCCTTTGGAGTTATAGGGGTTTTAGCTGGGATTTTTCTTCTTACAAACTTATTGGGCTCATTCATAACTAACAAAGCTGCCGTAGCAATACTGTTCCCTGTAGCCCTGAACCTAGCATTAAACATGGGGCTCAACCCTAAACCATTTATCTTAACTGTAGCATTCGCAGGAGCAGCTAGTTTTTTAACTCCAGTAGGATACCAAACCAACCTAATGGTTTTTGGACCTGGAGGGTACCACTTTAAACATTTTTTCAAAATTGGATGGCCTTTAACACTTATTTATCTAATTGTAACAGTATTTGGGTTAATTTTGCAGTTCAATTTACCAATTTGATTTATGAATAATATTAAAATATAAAATGAAAATCAGTAATAATTATTCACTTTCCAACCTACGTGAACTTGAGGCAGAGGCTATTCACATAATAAGAGAGGTTGCATCTGAATTCGAAAACCCCGTGATGCTGTACTCCATAGGTAAAGACTCTTCTGTTATGGTTAGATTGGCCGAGAAAGCATTTTACCCAGGAAAAGTCCCTTTTCCACTAATGCATATAGACTCTAAGTGGAAATTTAAAGAGATGGTTGAGTTTAGAGATAACTATGCTCGTGAAAAGGGGTGGAACCTAATTGTGCACTACAATAAAAAGGGTTTCGAAAGCGGAGTAGGCCCTTTTACCCATGGTAGTAAAGCACATACAGATATTATGAAAACCGAGGCTCTTCTTGAGGGGCTTACAAAATATAAGTTCGACGCTGCCTTTGGCGGAGCAAGAAGAGACGAAGAGAAATCTAGAGCCAAAGAGAGAATTTTCTCTTTTAGAGATAAGTTTCACCAGTGGGATCCAAAAAACCAACGCCCAGAGTTGTGGGATATATACAATACCCGAGTTAATAAAGGAGAATCTATAAGGGTTTTCCCTCTTAGTAACTGGACCGAGTTAGATATTTGGCAATATATACGTCTAGAGAACATCCCTATTGTTCCCCTCTACTACGCAAAAGAGCGCCCTATTGTAGAGATGGATGGAAACTTGATATTAGCAGACGACAATAGAATGCCTGCCGAGTTAGCTGCTAAGGCCAAAATGAGAATGGTGAGGTTCCGCACACTTGGTTGCTACCCACTTACAGGCGCTATAGAGTCTCAAGCCAATACAATAGAGAAAATTGTAGAAGAGATGATGACGGTTAAAGTATCTGAAAGAACCACACGAGTAATAGACTTTGACCAAGAAGGAAGCATGGAGCAGAAGAAACGCGAAGGCTATTTTTAGAAATATTTTTAAGAAATAGAAAATGACTAAAAGAGATAAAAATTTAGATATCAGAGAGTTTCTAGACCAAGATCAGCAAAAAGACCTTTTAAGGCTTCTTACTGCTGGTTCTGTAGACGATGGTAAGTCTACCCTTATTGGGCGTCTAATGTTTGACAGCAAAGCTCTTTACGAAGACCAACTCTCTACTCTAGAGAAAGACAGCAAACGAATTGGCCATGCTGGAGATAATATAGATTATGCCCTTCTGCTAGATGGGCTAAAGGCAGAGAGGGAGCAGGGCATAACCATTGATGTGGCGTACCGCTACTTCTCTACCGCTAAGCGTAAATTTATAATTGCAGATACTCCGGGGCACGAACAGTACACTCGGAACATGATTACTGGAGGCTCAACTGCAAATCTCGCAATAATACTTGTAGATGCTACTAAAGGAGTAATTACCCAAACTCGGCGCCACACCTTCTTAGTCTCTCTGCTTGGAATAAAGCATGTGGCTTTGGCTGTGAATAAAATGGACCTGGTAGATTACAGCCAAGAGGTGTTTGATAGTATTTGTAAAGATTACAGGAACTTTGTAACACAATTAGATATACCAGATGTTGAGTTCTTTCCTCTCTCGGCACTTAAAGGAGATAACGTGGTTGATAAATCACCTAAAACAGAGTGGTATAATGGTAAAAGTTTGCTTGAGTTCTTAGAGAATGTACATGTAGGCAGCGATAGAAACTACAACGATTTCCGCTTACCCGTGCAGTATGTTTTACGCCCAGACCACAAGTTTCGCGGTTTTTCTGGAAAAATTGCCTCTGGAATTATTAAGCCTGGCGATACTGTTATGGCTCTTCCTTCTCGCAAAACCTCTAAGGTGGTGAGTATTCCTACTTACGACGGAGATCTTGAGAAGGCATTCCCTCCTCAATCTGTAACTCTTGTATTAGAAGACGAGATAGATATCTCCCGTGGAGAAATGCTTGTTAAACCAGATAATCTGCCGCGTATAGAGCGCCACTTCGAGAGCATGATTGTTTGGATGGACGAGGAACCCATGGATATTTCAACTCAGTTTTTCCTTAAACAAAATACAAACACTACTCGTGCGCGAATAGATATGATTCGTCACAAAATAGATGTAAACACATTAGAAAAATCACAAGTAGAGGGTCTTGCTCTTAATGAGATAGGCCGAGCTGTACTCACTACAGCCAAACCTCTCTTTTTTGACCCCTATATAAACAATAAAAACACAGGTTCGTTTGTGCTAATTAACCCAGTTACTAACAATACAGTAGCTGTTGGTATGATCTTAGATAAAATGAGTGTAGATGATTTGCCTACTCGCATTACAGATATAGATAAACGAAAAATAGAAAATGGAATTGGGCTAATAGATAACTCGGCATATATAAAACAATACAACCAAAAGGGTGAAACTATTTGGATTACTGGGCTTCACGGCGCAGGCAAAAATGCTCTTGCATATAGCCTAGAGAAACGTCTCTTTGACCTAAGTGCTATTGTGGTTACCCTAGATGGAAGTACAATTCGCTCTGGCCTTTCACGCGAGCTAGATTTCTCTCCGGCAGACCGCGCAGAGCACCTTAGAAGAGTAGCACACATAGCTAAAATCCTTAACGACCAAGGCATTATAACAATATGCTCATTCATCTCTCCTAGCGAAGACATTAGAAACCAGTGTGCTCAAATTATTGGCCCAGAGAGGTTCCACCTTGTACATATTGATGCAGATATTAAACATTGCAAACTAAATAAGCCAGATCTCTACAAAAAAGCAGAAGAGGGCAAAGTAAAATATATGCCTGGAGTAAGTGCAACTTACGAACCGCCCACCAATGCCACTATTACAATAGAGCCACAAACCCCGGCAACCGATAGCACAACAACCTCGGCAACCGATAGCCCAATAAATGGCATACATGTTGAACAGATAATGGAGTACCTCTCAGAGAGAAAAATTTTCCCAGTAGAATAAACTCTCCTCTAAAAACATAAAGTTCAAGAAAAGAGACCAAGAAGAGAAAAAGAGACCAAGAAGAGAAAAACATATGGAGTTAGAAAAACATATCAGGAAAATAGAAGAGACACTCAAATCTCTTGAAGCAGAGGGTAAAAAGATTTGCATAACCTCCTCTTTTCAGACTCACAGCTTACCTTTGCTACACATTTGTAAAGAGGTAATTCCTAATATTCCCGTTCTTTTTATTGATACTGGGTTTCACTTTCCCGAAACATACGCTTTCCGCGACCAAATTGTTAAAGAGTGGAACCTAAACTTAATTAACCTAAGGTCTAAAGTGAGCAGGATTAGACAAAAAGATGCCCAAGGGAATTTTCTATACACTACAAATCCCGAGTATTGTTGCCATATAAATAAGGTAGAACCTTTAGATGACCAAATTACAAAATACCATATATGGGTTGCAGGGCTAAGAAGAGATCAAACCTCTTTTAGGAAACAGCTTTCTGAATTTAAAAAAGAGTCTAACGGTGTAACTAAATATCACCCCATACTTGAGTGGAATTCAAAAATGATTCATGAATACCGTACACTTCATAACTTGCCACACCATCCTTTAGAAGAGAAAGGGTACTTTAGCATAGGGTGCCTCCCCTGTACTAGTAGTGCCACAGAGGCAGGCGAGCGCGGAGGTAGATGGTTGGGCTCAAATAAAACAGAGTGCGGGCTTCATACAAAATAGAGTACGGGCTGCACACAAAATAGAGAAACCCAAAAAACTCTAGAAAAAAAATTAAGAATAGAAAATAGTGAGTAAATTGTAAAAAGAAAGTAGATGAATATATTAATAACCGGTGGTGCAGGATATGTTGGGTTCAACCTAGCAAGAGAGTTAGATAAGCTTTCACAAGTTAAATCTATAACTGTATATGACAATTTATATAGAAACAATCTAAACTTTTTTATTGGAGAGAGCTCTTCAAATAACTCTAAAGACACTCTTACCAAAACTCGTTTTATTAAGGGAGATATTTTAGACGATTATACACTTAATAAAAGTCTAGAGAATATAGATGTGGTTATTCACATGGCTGCCCATGTAGATAACCCCTACTCCTACAAAGACAACTACCTTTACGAGCAGATAAATCAATTTGGAACAGCAAACTTGGTTAGCTCTATGCGCAGTTTTAACGTAAAAAAATTGATCTATCTTAGTTCTGGGTCTGTCTACGGCTTCCAAAAAGAGTCTTACGAACAGACTACTCCCCTACCAGAAAATGGCTATGGCATATCTAAATTAGAAGGCGAAAAATATTGCCGTCTACTAGAGAACAACCTCTCGCTAAACATTGTGCGCGTGGGTAATATATTCGGTTACAACCCAATGTTCCGGTACCACAGCGTTATAAATCGCTTTATGATGGATGCTCTTATCTACAATAAAATCTACATCTATGGCAATGGAGAGCAATCTAGGCCATTCATAAACTTAGATAATGTAGTAACAGAGCTCAAGAAAATTGTTCTAGAAGAGAGCAACTCACAAAGCCCTGCAGAGAGTAGCTCTCTCATAAATCTTGTAGATAAAAACCTAACCATGAATCAACTAAGAGACATGATGCTTGAGCTTATCCCAGATCTGGAGTTCACCTACGTAAACGCCAACCTACACAGCAAGAGCTACGAAATGTTCTCTAACTACTACAAACCTCAGCACTCATTCGAAACGCTCTTCAAAGAGGCCTTCGCCAAATTCCAGCAGCAATTTAGACTCAGCTAGCTTAAAAAACACACACCAACCAATCAACAACCAACCTAAAACTCTCCCAAAGCTTTTAAAAGCTTTGGGAGAGTTTTCACCTACTTTTGCGTTGTGCAATTATGCTAGTTGCAACTAGCTGTAGGGTGTGAAAAATCATAAGTGGGAGCAAAATTAATCCTATTCCAACTACTCCGGGGAAGAGTACTTTTGCCATAACGGTTCCGTGCACTAGCGATTTTTTTGAGCCGCAAAAAAGGGCGGTAATATTATCTTCTCTGTTAAACTTTAAAACTCGGCCTATAAAAGCAGTAATTCCATAAATAATAAAAAAGAGAGTAATCATTGCTAGGCTAAGCAGAAGCAGCTGAGCAATGGTGTGGTCTTGGAACATGTTGTTTATAAAGGAGTCGCAGAAGGCAGCGTAGACTATTAGTAGAATTACAGTTTGGTCAAAAAGTTTAAGTTTATTGCTATTTCTTATTGCCAGTGATCCAAAACGAGGGTGCAGTAAAATGCCCAAAACTACAGGCAGAATTACCTGCATTGAGAGTTGAAGAACTGCATGCCCAAAACTAAACCCCTCCCCTACTGAAATTCTACCCCCAGCTGTAATTAAGCCACCACCCACTGTAGTTAGAATTAGGCCCATCCACAGTGGCGTTATAAAGACTCCTAAAAGACTAGAAAGGGATGCATTAAAAATTGCCGAGGGGATATTTCCTTTGGCTATAGATACCATTACCACAGAAGAAGAGACAGTAGACGGAAGAGTTGCTAAAAAGAAAGTTCCTACCCAAAGTAAGGAGTCCCAACTAGCTCCTACCAAACTCTTTACCAACAATATAATTAAAGGGAAAAGTATAAATGTTACACTCTGTATTACAACATGTAACCTCCAATGGTATAGACCAGTTTTAAACTGCTGGGGGCTCAGCTTAAGACCATAAAAGAAAAAAATTAGTGCTACTCCCCAATTAGCCACCTTAGCCAAGTTAAGCCATGGCAAGTTAAACAGCCCCTCTTGCACCCCAGGCTCCGGCACATAATAGGCCAAAACAATCACACCTAAAAGTGAAATTACAAAGCCATCTAGCCCAACTTTATTAAACCCCTGCCACATTTTCATAAGTCACAAAGATAAAGAATCTCCCCAAAACTCTCCCAAAGCTTTTAAAAGCTTTGGGAGAGTTTTCACCAGAGTGTTTGCACCAGAGTGTTTGCAAGGGAAGGTTATTTATGTGTTCAAAATAACTGCCCAAAAACGTAGCCAGTTATTGTAGCCATTATTACAACAAGAATAACAAATAAGGCTGTCTTTTTGGTTCCCATTACGCTGCGAATTACTAACATATTGGGGAGTGAAAGCGAGGGACCTGCTAGTAGAAGTGCTAGGGCTGGGCCTTTGCCCATTCCAGAAGCTAAAAGGCCTTGAATAATTGGAACCTCGGTAAGTGTAGCAAAATACATAAAGGCACCAGTAATACTTGCAAAGAAATTAGAGAGAAGTGAATTGCCCCCTACAGCCCACTCTATCCATGTGTTGGGGATAATTCCTGCAATAGAGGTAGACCCATGTGTAGAGCCTAATAGAAAGCCTGCGGTTACTACACCTATGGCTAACATAGGCATAATCTGTTTTGCAAATTCCCACGCACTTATTGTCCACTCTCTATTATCTGGATCCTGTTTATCTAATAAGGTAATTACACTTAACGATATAATACCTACAATCATAGGAACAAGAGGCACAAATGAACCATTAACTATAAATGCTTTTGCTAAAACAGAACTTAATATTGTAGCTGCTGCAGCCATTAATACCCACTGCCACTTAATTTTAAGAATTTTAATTAATGAATAACAGAGCATAAGGGCAAATACACTTGTGATTACCCACTTATATGTATAAATATAGTACCACAGAGTGGTTGTATCGTCTGCTGCAGGGCTACCCCAGTTTGCAAAAACAAGTATAGCTACAAGAGTAAAAAAGTGAAAAGAGGTATGACTCATAGGGCGCTTCTCCTCTACTGGAGGGAAGTTCATCTGTTCCTCTTTCTTTGCCTTCTCTTCTTTCCTATAAATAAATGACATTATTAGCCCTATTACAACTGAAAATATAATAGCTCCTATTGTTCTTGCAATGCCCATCTGGGCACCTAATATTCTTGCAGTTAAAATTATAGAGAGAATACTAATGGCAGGTCCAGAGTATAGAAATGCTACTGCTGGGCCTAAGCCTGCTCCTCTCTTGTATATACTGGAAAACAGGGGTAATATAGTACACGAGCACACTGCTAAAATTGTCCCAGAAACTGCTGCAACACTATATGCAAGCCACTTTTTGGCATTTGCTCCAAAGTACTTAAGTACAGCACCTTGGCTAACAAAAATTGAGATTACACCTGCAATAAAAAAAGCAGGTAATAGGCACATAACTACATGCTCTTGGGCATACCATTTAGAAAGATCTAAAGTTGCAGTAATAGCTGTTAAAAATGTTTCATTACCTATTGGCATAAAGAAAACAGCTGCAAAAACTACTACAATCCAGAGCAATATTTGTAACTCTTTTTTAAATTCCATGATTATTATCTCTTCTCATTTTTTATTTCTATTTATGATATTTGCTTCTATAAAATTAATTAAAGGCCCAAAGCAGCTCTTACCTCGGCCTCAGAAGGGACTCGGCCTTTTATTTTAACTACTCCATCTACTACAATGGCAGGGGTGGCAATTACATTATACTGCATAATCTCCATAATATCTTCTACCTTAACTATTTTGGCATCTATAGCTGCTTCAGATACAATTTTTTCTACTACCGCTTGAGTAGTTTTGCATTTTGTACATCCGGTTCCAAGTATTTTAATTTCCATGATTTTTAATTTAAATGTTTCTAAAAGTTAGTTATTATGTAATAGAGTCCTAAAAGCATGAATAGCAGAGCAATTACTCTCTTAAACCATTTTTCAAAACTTTTCATTTTATTATAAAAGTTGCCAATATTGGTAAATCATTTTTATACGCTTCTACTATCTGTTGCAACCACTCCATGATGTGACTTTTATTAAAAAATCTTTGGAACTATATATTAATTACAACCTGCTGTTTACCTCTTCTTGAATAAGATCTACTAACAACTCCGGGCTACTTATTGCGTTTGCAAATGCCTCTTCCGTTATATTTATCGAGTCCTCTCCTTTTGCAATTATTAGGCTGTTCCAAGATATTTGATATTTCTCTATAAGCTCTAGATTAGCTGGTTCTTCTGTGAGAAGAACTTTGAGTTGAACTTTTGGTTGGTCTTTATAGATAGAGTCTATTACCTCTTTTGTCAATTTTTCTACAGCAATACAGGTTTTACAACGCTGTTTTCCATGGAAGTAATAGAGATAGACTGTATTTGCATCGGCTACTGTTATAGATTTTTCTTCTGTTTGAGAACCACTACCACAAGCAGCAATAATCAAAAGAGTAAACGTAATTAGAAGAGTTTTTTTCATCTTTTTTAATAGTTTAATTGTGTTATTGTATTGTACCGTATCGCATTGTAGTTCATTTCGCAAAAAGCCTAA
>JAQVZL010000063.1 GCA_028708215.1 Bacteroidales bacterium | reverse complement strand
TTTCTAGCTTATACTTTGAGTATATGGGGTCTTGTATTACTCCTGTAGTACGTGCAAGAATCTCATATAGATCTTCATAAAGATCTGTGCTACCGCCTTTATCTAAATTACCTCTTAAGAAATTCCACAATAATGAGAAGGTCTCTATATAGATATTATCTCCTCTAGAGAGCTCAAAAATAAATTGAGCCTCATGTTCTAGCATCTCTAGAATAAGTTTTGCATTTTTTATTCGATTGCTATCTTGGTTAGATTCAATTGTAGATTTTGCTATAGATTTTAGTTCTTCAAAAAAAACCTTCTCGTTATTACTTTCAATAGCGAGTTCGTAAATTTCAGGAAGATTCTTTTTAAATTTATTTAATGTATTATATGCCATTTTATTATTTTAAACTATACTGTTCTTACAAAAATACCAAAAAATGGCGTCTTTTTAGAATAATTTAGTAAAAAAAGGCTTCCTAAAACGAAAGTTACTCTCTTTAAGTTTTTTAGATACTACATACTGCCCTTTTAGTATTACAGATGAGCTACTCCCCAATATTAGCTTTATAAAAAACGCAGGAATTCGTATTGTAAACAGTGAGTTATAATGTTTTGCTATCTCTTTTGTTAATTCTCTATTTGTAATTGGATTAGGGGCGCAAATGTTTATAATATCTTTTAAATTGCTCTCTATAATATAATCTATTGCTCTTAGCAAATCTTCTAGCATTACCCAAGATATTATTTGATTGCCATCTCCTAAAATAGTTGCAATACCAAACCTTGCAGGGAGAGTCAATTTTGGTAGTGCCCCTCCTTTTTTAGATAATACAACTCCTAGTCTTATTATAGCTACTCGGCATTCTTCCTTTACAGAGAGTGCCTCTTTTTCCCACTCTTTGCAAACAGTAGCGAGAAAATCATTGCCAAGAAGATTATTGTATTCGTCATTACAAAGTTTGCTCTCTGCAGAGTAGATTCCAACAGCAGAGGCATTTATTAGTAGAGAGATATTGCTATTCTCTTTTATATATGAGGTGATTTTTTTAGTTGTATTGAGCCTGCTCTCTAATATCTTCTTTTTATAGCTCTTGCTCCATCTTTTGTTAATTGTTGAGCCAGCTAGGTTAATGATTATATTACATTTTTGCAATTCATCTACAGAGAACCCTCTTTTAAGAGAAATAACTTTAAAGCCACATAATTCTAAATGTTGAGATAGGTTTTTTCCAATGAAACCGCTTGCTCCAGTGATACCAACAACTTCTTTTTTATAATTTTCTCTCATAAATAATATTATTTAGTTTCTATTGTGAGTCCATCGTAGGAGGCATATATACCTTGGGGTAAAATAGAGCTTAATTCACTATGAGTGCCTATTTGATGCGAAAGATGAGTTAGATATGTAGCTTTGCTATTAACTTTTTTGGCAACCTCAATTGCTTCTAATAGAGAAAAATGTGAGATGTGTTTCTCTTTACGTATGGTGTTTAATACTAATATTTCAGATCCAAATATTTTTTCTAGCTCTTTTGGGTCTATTCTGTTTGCATCTGTTATGTAGGTGATATTACCAATTCTAAATCCTAAAATTGGAAGTTTATAATGATATACTCTTATTGGTGTTATAGTAATATCACCTATTTTGAAAGGAGTGTTATCTATAGTTTTTATATCAAACTCTGGTACACCAGGGTATTTTATTTTGCAAAATGCATATGAGTACTCTTTATGTAAAGAGTCTTCTACTCTTTTTTCACAATAGATGGGTAGAATTTTTTTTTGTAAATAGTTTATTGCTCGAACATCGTCTAAACCGCCAGTGTGGTCTTTATGTTCGTGGGTTAGTATTATTGCATCTAAATTCCCAATATTTTCTCTTAAAAGTTGTTGGCGAAAATCTGGACCTGCATCTATTAGAATTTTTTTATTATTGTGCTCTATAAGTACGCTAGATCTGAGTCTTTTATCTTTAGGGTCTTGAGAGGTACAAACTTTGCATTTACACCCAATAATTGGCACTCCTTGTGATGTTCCTGTACCAAGAAAAGTGAGTCTAATCATGTGATATACTTTATAACTATAAAGGTAGGAAAATTTCATACCTTTGCGAAAATATAAAAAAGTGAAAGGTACTCTGTATTTAATACCATCGCCTATAGGAGATATTGCTATTGACAATACTATACCCAAAGGCACATTAGACATATTATTAAATTTAAAACACTTTGTTGTAGAAGAGTTAAGAACTGTTAGAAGATATCTCTCTAAAGCTGGTTTAAAGGGCAATATAGAGAGTTTAGAGCTGTATCTGCTTAATGAACATTCAAATGAGCAAGAGATAGAATCTTATCTCTCAATATTATTAAGTGGAGTTTCTATGGGTATGATTAGTGAGGCAGGGCTTCCTGCTGTTGCCGACCCTGGAGCCAAACTGGTGGCTTTAGCCCATAAAAACAGTATAGATGTTGTTCCCCTTGTTGGCCCCTCTTCTTTGATGCTAGCTCTAATGGCTTCTGGTAAAAATGGACAGAATTTTGCTTTTGTGGGTTATTTACCAATTAAAATAGAAGAGAGAAGGTCTAAGATTAGAGAGTTGGAAAAGCTCTCTCTAAGAACAGCACAAAGCCAAATAATTATTGAGACTCCATATAGAAATGATGCTCTTATGGCAGATTTTTTGCAAACCTGTTCTAAAGATACACTCTTAACTGTTGCAACAAATATTACAACGCCAGACTCTTTTATTAAGACAAGAACTATTTCTCAATGGAAGAGAGCTAAACCAGAGTTAAACAAGAAACCCACTGTATTTATTTTATGAAAAGTAATAAAAATGAAATTGGGCTAGTAGAGCTAGTAAATATGGAGTTTTACAGCTATCATGGCTGTTTTAAAGAAGAACAGATAATTGGGAATAAATTTTTAATTACCTATAGCGCTCAAGTTAATGTAGAGGCAGCAGAGAAATCAGATGATTTAGCAGATGCTCTTAATTACCAAGAGCTATATAATACTATTAAAGAGGCTATGATGGTTCCTTCTAAGCTGCTTGAAAATGTTGCGTATAGAATACATAACAGCTGCTCCTTAAGATTTCCATCTATAATAAGTGCTAAAGTAGAGATTTCAAAACTTAACCCTCCAATTGGAGGGAGAGTAGAGGCATCTAGAGTAGTTATAACAAAAAGTTATAAATAAAATGGAGAATAGAAGGGGTAGAGGAGATAGAGTTGCATTTTACACTCTTGGATGCAAACTCAATTTTTCAGAGACATCTGCACTATCAAGGGAGTTTTTGGCACATGGTTATAAGAAGGTAAATCATAATGAAGTGGCAGATGTTTACGTTATTAATACCTGCTCTGTAACTGAGCATGCCGATAAAAAATCTAGAAACGTTATTAGAAGATTTCACAGGCAAAATAAAGATGCAATTATAGCTGTAACTGGCTGTTATGCACAATTAAACCCGAATGAAATTTTAGAAATAGAGGGAGTAGATCTTGTGCTGGGGAGCAATTATAAATCAGATCTTTTTATGAGAGTGTCTCATTTAAAGGCCCAAGACAGTTTGGGAGGAGAAGTAGGAGCTCGCTCTTACTCTTGTGCAATATCTCAAGTAGAGACTATTTTTCCAGCATATTCATCTGACGATAGAACTAGATCATTTCTTAAAGTACAAGATGGTTGTGATTATTGCTGTTCATATTGTACAATTCCTTTGGCACGTGGAAAAAGTAGAAATCATCCAATAAGTTTTTTAGTTAAAGAGGCTCAGGAGATTGCTTCAAAGGGTATTAAAGAGATAATTCTTACAGGAGTTAATACTGGAGATTTCGGCAAAACTACAGATGAATCTTTTTTAGACCTTCTTAGAGCACTTGCCAATGTAGAAGAAATTAAGCGAATTCGTGTCTCTTCTATTGAGCCAAACTTGCTCACAGAAGAGGTGATTAAACTTGTATCTAAAGAGAATAATTTTTTACCCCATTTTCATATACCCTTGCAGTCTGGTTCTAATAAGGTGTTAGCAGCAATGAAGAGACGTTACAATCGAGAGCTGTTTGCTCAAAAACTAGAACTTATAAGAAGTTATAACCCAAATGCGTTTATTGGAGTAGACGTTATAGTGGGATTTCCTGGAGAGAGTGATAGTGATTTTAAAGAGACGTATAATTTTCTAGAATCTTTAGCCCCATCTTTTTTACATATTTTCCCATACTCTAGAAGGTCAAATACGCCAGCTGCTGAGTACAACCATCAGGTAGATGAAAAAGCAAAAAGAGAACGAGTGAGTGCACTCACTGCTCTCTCGTCTAGGCTTTACTCTAGTTTTGAGATTCAAAATCATGGGAGAGAAGAGGAGGTTTTATTTGAGAGCTCTGTTAAAGGAGGTAAAATGTTTGGATATACTAGAAATTATATTCGAGTAGAAAGGCCTTATAACAAAGAGTATGTGGGGAAAATTATAAAGGTTACTTTGTAAAATCTATTTTAATTTTAGGTTCGGGAATAAGAGTTTCTTCGCTTGGTTTAATGGCAGAAATCTCTCTCTCTAATTTTTCAGCTCTTTTCTTCTTGCTCATAAAAAGACTGTTTATTAGCTCTTTGAAAGAGCTAAACTCCTCTTGATAGACCAAACCAATTCCGCTTCGCTGGCTGTTGTCAAGATAATTGGAGTATTGGTCTGCAGAATGAGAGAAAGCTTTTGCTCTAAACCGTCCTTTATCGTCTAGCTTTATCTCTACATCAATATCTCCAACAACATCGCCACTTTTGTCCATATATTTAGCACTCCCTATATTGCCATTAACTACTACTCTGTTGTTGAATAGTTGTGCAGATATTGCAGCATCGAATAGGTCTCTTCCGTTTTGGCCTGGTTGGTAGTTGAAGCTTAAATCTAATGGGATGTCTAGTTGGTTGAAAATTTTATTGATTTGGTTTGATAGAACTTCTGTTGCATTTGAGTATAAAATGGTAGAGTTATTTACAATTGTAGATTGTACGTCTGGAATGAAACTTCCTGAAACCAGTAAAGACATAACTTGTCTTACTACTTTATCTTCTGTATTCAAAGCTGCATTTACTCTTGCTTTGGTAATAGGATCTATATCTGGAATCTCTATACCAAAGCCTAGTCTTGGGTTCATAAGTTGCCCTGTCATATCTATTCTGCAATCTACACTCCTTCTATTTGCTACAGAGCTGGTATCTGCAATTAGGGTATTTATTGCAGCTTTTGTTTTATAGTTAGCGGTAAGGTTTAGATTTGTTTTCATAATATCTCCGTTGAATCCAATATTCCCACCCTGTTCAATAGTAAAGTCTCTTTCTATAAAGCCCTGTAAAACAAATTTATAAGACCCCCTTTGAATATTGTAATCGCCTTGAACAGAGAATATATCTTTAGATGGATTTATATCTAGATATATTAAACCAGTTCCATATCCAGTTATAATATCTCCTACAGTTTTATCAATTTCAATTAACATTGCTGCCTCTGGTGTTACATTGGCTTTTAACTTTACTATTAGTTCAGTTCCTTTTTCTTGAATTGGCTCTTCTCTTCTATTTCCATTTTGGTCATAAGTTTTGGAGTAGGGTTTTACAAATGTAAGAAGGTTGTTGCCAGAAGCATCTGTAGCTGCCGATAGAGGAATATGAATTGAGGTGTTGCGATTTGTAGTTACAGCTGCATCTATCAATATTTTGTTTAGTGGCCCAGAAAAGGTGACTCTCCCAGTTCCAAAGGCAGTACCATAAAAATCTGTGTTATCTGTTTCTGTAGTGTTAAGTGCTTCAAAGTTATTAAACTGAATTGTAGCGCTTAATTCAAGATCTTTAAAGTATTTATAATTTATACCACCTAATATTCTACCACTGCTCCCAAATCTATCTGTGATAGCAACATTATTAAGACTAATTCCGTTTTCTGTAAGAATAAGAGGCCCATTTAATGTGTATCTTACTTGTGTAAAATCTACTAGGAATGAGAAATTATTGAGTTTTGCACTTTTGCTAGTAAGGCTTAGCTTATCTAGTGGCCCTTCTAAAATAAGATCTCCAGTTATGTCTCCATCTGTTTTTGAAATTATGTCTATTAGAAAAGGTTCAAAATATGAGACAGAGAGATTGTTTAAAGAGGCATTTAGCTTAAGATAGTTCTCTTTTGGATGGAATGTGCCAGATATAGATAGGGGCACTCTCTCTTGAATGGTGTTTAATATTTTTATATCAAATACTTTGTCTATGTTATTCCAGTTGCTCTCAAGATTTAGATTCCCAACTTTATGACCATACATTTCTGTTTCAGATGCATGTACATTTGCTACTATCTGGGGCTCATCATATAGATTTACTGCATAGATGGTGCCAGTGATTTTACCTTTTAGCTCTAAATTATCTTTTATAAAGCTATTTACGGGTGAAATATCAATGCCTTTTAATTTTATAGATAATGTGTCAAGATTATTGTTAGAGACAATGCCGTCTATGTTCAGATGTTGGTTTTCGCTAAAAAGATCTAAATCATGAAATACAAAAGTTTTCCCTTGGTTAACTATTTTAGAGTTTGAAAGCTTCCAGTTTTGTCCATTTAAAAAAAGTTCAGAAGGATATATAGTTACATCTGTAACTAGAGGGTCATTCTCGCTTGGTTTAGTGAATAATATATCTGAAAAAAAATCAAGTCTATTTTCTAAATCTCCACTATTTGTATATTCACTTTTAATTTTTAGGTTATTCTCTTTTAAGTTAAGATGAACTCTAGAGCTGTCTAAATTTATCCCAGAAAAGTGAATTCTATCTGAAGAGATTAATGTATTAACTTCAGAAATATCACCTTCTATTGAGAGTGAGATGTTATTTGAATAGTTTTTTTCAAAACCCAATTCACTGCTTTTAAGCTCTAGAGAGAGATTCTCTTGTTCATCTATAAATACATCTAAAGTGCTCCCTTGAGAAATGAATAATCCTGGTAAAATGAATTGTGAAATTGAGCGTGAGTCATTGAACTCAATGGAAAAAGTGTAGCGATTATTATTGGTAGCCAAATAGTCATCTTCTTTAGGGAAGATAGCGTATAGGTTGCTCTGCAGAGTAATGTTAAGAAACTTATCAATAAAGTTTGTGAAAAAGTCGTTTCCCCTGTAAGTTGCATTTGCAAAGGTCGATCTTAAAAAAAGAGTGAAATTATCTTTTAAAGAGCTAGATTGGACAGATATATCTCCAATAGGGAAATCACCTTTGCTGTTTTGGAAATTTAGATCTCTTACATTTATTGTTCCTTCAATATCACCTTTGCTATTTTGGGTGAAGTTTGCATATGTTTTCATTGATACTGCAGAGACACTATCTCTTTTGTCGAAGTTTAGAGCAGCTATATTTGCATATATAACATCTGTGTAAAAATCGTAATATGAATTTGTTTTGGTAGATAGGCCCACTATCCCTTGAAAAAGAAAGTTTAGATTTGGGTCTCGGCATATTACTTTTCCATCGAATGTGTTATTTAAATAACTACCTGTGGCGTTTATGTTTTTATATGAATAATCATTGAAATCAAATTTAGAGACATTTAGATTGTCAATAAAAAATTGACTACCCCCTCTGCTTTTATCTTTTAGTAGAGCATTCATTTTACTAGATAGTGTTACCTTTTCAATAGAATTACTACCCATAAGAACTCCTATGTTTAGCTCTTTTGTTGCAAGGTTTCCTTGGAGCTCTAACCCCTCCTTTTCTGGATTGTTTTTAAGCAGAGCATCTAAATATAATTCTCCAATATTAGAAGAGATAGTGCCATTTGCTACAAAATCGTCTAACATGCCTGCAAGCCTCCCTTTGAAGTTGTATTTTATTAGTGGAGGTAGTTGCTCCAGAGCAGCTATAGGTTCACTGCTATTTAGAGAAGCCACTATCTTAGAGAGCTCTTTTGTTGTTGTTGTGCTGTTGTTAATGTCTACAAAAGCAATGGTTTCTTTACTGTTAGGAAGCCCAATTATTTTTGCGTCTAAATCTATGTAGGTGAGCCCAGATTGTGTTGTTATTTGTAAGTTTTCTGTTCGTAGGTTAGATACAGGGCCAGTGATTGTTCCATCTAAATTTAGCAGTAACTTATTATTCCATAGAGATGGAGCAAAGTAGGCAATAGAACTAAAGTCAATTTTAGAGTTATTTAGTTTAATATCTATAGAGACACTCTCTGTAAAAGTAGTAAATGGCTTTGGGGCACTATATTGAAAAGATAGATAACTTGCGTCAACAAAAGAGTTTCCATCATTAAAGGTGAGATTATCTAATGAAAAACCTCCAGGTTCTATATAAAAGCCAGCCGTGAGGTCTTTAAGGGTAAATCCACTTTTTTCAGTAAAGTTAATTTTAGCGACGTTGGCCCTTATACTAGAGTCTGTAGCTGTAACTTCATTAAATTTAGCATTTATTTTATTTACCTCTAGATTGCTAAAATTAATACCAGTGCTTTTAACCTTAAACTCTGGATTAAACCTATTGCTCATGGTAAACCTAAAATTATTTAGGGTAATTTTTTGAATAATAATAGGGGCCGATTTTTTAACTGTTTTCTTCTCATTTGTCTCACTACTGCTAAATATTCTATCTACATTAGTGGTGGAGTCGGTTTCATTTACAAGATTAAAGACTCCATTATAAAGGTTAATGTATTTTAAACGAAGCTTACCTCTTAAAAGCTCTGCTGTATTAATATTTACAGAAATTTTAGATGAGTTTACTAAGGTATCTGTTTGTGAGTATAGTATAGTAAGGTCGTTTGCTATGAGTTTATTAAAAAAAATATAGTAAACCTTCCCAATAGTTACTTCTGTTCCAAGACTTTTAGATATAGAAGCAGCTGCTTTTTTAGCTGCTAATGTCTGGAATGAAGGTATTTGAAGGGTAAGGTATGCTCCTATGGGCAAAGATGCCAAAACAATAAGGAGAGCAACTACTATTTTTTTAAATACTTGAATAATTTTATGTTTTTACAAAAATAGTTAATTTACTAGAGCTTTTCCCAATTTATTTTTTTTTGTAGTGCAGAGAATTTTTGACTGACCTTTGGCATAAAGTTATACCTTTGTAAATTCCTTTAAATAAAACCTTTATGTATCTTAAACAAAAGACTAGGCTTTTCATTCTATTACTTGTTCTCTTCTCTTTTACTTCTCATTTGCATGCATCAGCTATTGCAGTCTCACAGTAATCTGTGTAGAATAGCTGCTGCTCAAGATGACTTTGATAATGAAATTTCTTCTATTCGGGAGTATATAAATGAAGCGCACCGCCAAGACGACACTGAGGCAGAGGGGCAAGCACGTACCATGCAGATGATGTGTTATTATAATTACTACCTGCCCGATAGTCTCAAAAGTGCACTACCTAAGAATCTAGAGTTTATGGGTAAACATGAGCAGTGGGATCATTATTATAGTTCATAGAATACGTTAGTTGAGCTTTATATCTATCAAGATAAGATGCAAATTGCTCTTGTTGAGGCAGATAAAATGTATGTGCATGCAAAAGAAAACAAAAGTAATTACGGTATAGGCGTCTCGGCCTATTGCATGGGTGGCATATATCAAACAATGCAACGTTTTCCGAGGCAAAAAAATCGCTTGAAGAGAGTGTGCAAACACTATCCAAAGAAGAAGATATTAGTCTTTTACTATCGGCCTATAATGCTTTAGGTGAAACATTAGATGGGTTGGGCCATTACCAAGAGCTTCGAGTTATAACTTTAGAGTGGAAAGCAGTCTTAGATAATTATAAGCGAGAAGCCTTAGAAAAAGGTTACACTCCGTCATTAAATGGACGTTATCTCTATTGTACCCTTGCCGCTACCGTTGCAGAGATAGAGACCAATAATTACGACAAAGCTGCCAAATTGCTGGCGCAAGCTTTACTATTCCTACAGACCAAAGCACGCTAGAGAAATTGAGTAGTGCAACCTATATGAGTAGCAATAATGTTCTACTAACAGACTTTATGCAACCACTAAACCTTGTTTTTAAATATAGGTTAGCCAAAGTAGTGATAACCATTACCGAATATCAAAACGAATTTGGAGGCATTGTTCCCACAGTTACAACTCCTAAGTTTAGAGCCTACACCAATATAGTGCGTGATAATGACGGGAGTACACTGTTGCCTAATCAAGAGCTTACAGCTATTACACCGCTATTTAC
>JAQVZL010000009.1 GCA_028708215.1 Bacteroidales bacterium | reverse complement strand
TTATAAATGAACCAACTGCTGCAGCTCTTGCATATGGATTAGACAAACAACATAAAGATAGCAAAATTGCAGTTTTCGATTTAGGTGGTGGTACTTTTGACATCTCTGTTCTTGAACTTGGCGATGGCGTATTTGAAGTGAAATCTACCAATGGCGATACACACCTTGGAGGAGATGATTTTGACCAAAAAATTATTGACTGGCTTGCAGAGGAGTTTAAGTCTGAAAACAGTGGGTTAGATCTTAGAAAAGACCCTATGGCACTTCAGAGACTTAAAGAGGCTGCAGAGAAAGCCAAAGTTGAGCTCTCTAGCCAAACCTCTACAGAGATAAATCTTCCATACATTATGCCTGTAGATGGTGTGCCTAAACACTTGGTAAAAAACCTATCAAGGGCTAAATTTGAAAGCCTTTCAGATGATCTTATACAGAGAACCATTGAGCCATGCCGCAAAGCTCTTAGCGACGCTGGCATAAAATCAAACGAGATAGACGAAGTTATCTTAGTAGGTGGTTCTACCCGTATACCTGCTATACAACAAGTAGTAGAAAAATTCTTTGGTAAAGCTCCTAGTAAAGAGGTAAACCCAGACGAAGTTGTTGCTGTAGGTGCAGCAATTCAAGGAGGAGTTCTTTCGGGAGATGTTAAAGATGTACTTCTACTAGATGTTACCCCACTCTCTTTGGGTATTGAGACTCTTGGAAGCGTTATGACAAAACTAATTGAATCTAACACTACAATCCCTACTCGTAAATCTGAAGTGTTTAGTACAGCAAGTGACAACCAACCATCTGTAGAGATTCATGTTCTTCAAGGTGAAAGACCAATGGCTAAAGACAACAAAACTATAGGCCGCTTCCACTTAGATGGAATTGCACCAGCTCCAAGAGGAGTTCCTCAAGTTGAAGTTGTATTTGACATAGATGCCAATGGTATTCTTAATGTATCTGCAAAAGACAAAGGCACAGGTAAAGAGCAGAAGATTAGAATTGAAGCTTCAAGTGGGCTTACCGAGGAAGAGATTAACAGAATGAAAGATGAGGCTAAAGCCAACGAAGAGAGCGACAAATTAGAAAAAGAGAGAATAGAGAAGATAAATGGAGCCGATGCTATGATTTTCCAAAGTGAGAAAAACCTTAAAGATTATGGCGATAAAATTGGTGCAGACAAAAAAGCAGCAATAGATACAGCTCTTGCTTCTTTGAAAGAGGCTCATAAGTCTCAAGATATTGCAGCAATAGATAAAGCAATGGAAGAGATAAATGCAGCATGGCATGCAGCATCTGAAGATATGGCCAAAGCCACTCAAGAGCAACAAGGCCCAGCAGGCCCAGGAGCTGGTCCAGACCAAGGCGCGCCAACTGGTAGCGACGATGCAGAAGTAACAGATGTAGATTTTGAAGAGGTAAAATAATTACACCCTTTTGAATCTCTACTAAAAAGAGAAAAACCGCAGCAAAATATTATGCTGCGGTTTTTTTATTAATACAATTATATAAATAAATTACAAAGAGTAATACTCTTTAAACCAATCGTAGAATTTTTTTATACCCACACTAAGATCTGTAGAGGGTTTGTAATTAAAATCTCTTTCCAGAAGAGAGGTATCTGCATAAGTTTCTACCACATCTCCTGGTTGCATGTCAACCATATTCACCACTGCTTTTTTCTTTGTAACACTCTCTATTGTTTTAATAAAATCCATTATTCTAACAGGCGATGAGCAGCCAATATTATATATTACATTGAGGTTCTCTCCTTTAGGTGGTGTTGGAACAATTTTCATTAAACCATCTACAATATCGTCTATATAGGTAAAGTCGCGTTTCATTTTACTATGATTAAACACCCTAATGGTTTTATTTGTAGTTATTGCCATCATAAACAATGTGGGTGCCATATCTGGGCGCCCCCAGGGGCCATAAACAGTAAAAAACCTTATACCAGTTGTTGGGATATTATATAAATTGCTATAGGTATATGCTATTAACTCATTTGATTTTTTTGTAGCCGCATATAGACTTACTGGAGTATCTGTTCTATCACTCTCTCTATATGGCAGCTCTCTATTTGCCCCATAAACACTACTAGAACTAGCATAAACTAAATGTTTTACTGGAAACCTCCTACAACTCTCTAATATATTCATAAATCCCACAATATTAGATTTTATATAGGCATCGGGGTTAACTAGCGAATACCTTACTCCAGCTTGAGCTGCAAGGTGAATAACGTGAGAAAAACGCTCTGCTTCAAAGAGAGAACTAAGCATCTTCTTTTCTGTTATATCTAACTGCATAAATCTATAAGAGGGAAAAGTTTTGCTCTGTACAAAAACATTAGGCTTTATCTCTTTCTCTGCAATACCTGTTTCAAAAAGACGATTGTATTTTAATTTTACATCATAGTAAGAGTTAATATTGTCTATACCAACAACCTCACACCCTTGTTCTAGCAATCTCTTCACAACGTGAAAGCCAATAAATCCTGCAGCACCAGTTACAATTATTTTCATTTAGTACTATTTTTTTCTCTATTTCCTATAATTAAATTTCTAATATATACTATAAAACCGAAAGATTGCCCCAGTAAAAGTACGGGATCTAGACGAAAAACAGCGTAAGCAATAATAGTAGATGAACCAATTAAACTAATCACCCAAAAACCTGTAGGCAAAGAAGATTCATGACGCGATACAGAGTAGATAAACTGATATAAGAACCTTAATGAGAAAATCACCTGACCAGAAGAACCTAAAATTAACAGCCATAAAGGTATCTCTTTGTTCTGAAAAAAAACAGCATGAAATACAGATAAGTCACGAAGAATAATTACTGTTACTACAATAGGAGTTATTAGTAATAGAACTTTAAAAATTGGGAATACTTTTTTCCATACTCCCTGCATATTTAAATTCCATAGATAAATATAATAACCAATATACTGCCCTAGAATAATTGCAAAATCGTCACGTAATAGACCATATATAAAGAGTAGATAAGAGCCCAAAATACTCAATATCCAAAAAATTGGTGGGGAGAGTACCTTTTTAGCTTTTTCTGTAACAATCCACTGATATAAAAGACGAGCAGAAAAAAACAGTTGTGCGGTAAAGCCAATTAGATAAATCCAAAAATGGGACAGTTGCATTACTCCTCTATATTATTGGCATTAACGTTATAGTTAATGTAGCGTTTTCTCATCCATCTATAAGCAAAGCAATCAATAAATGGACCTGTCAATCTATTCCATAAATGATATTTTGATTCTCCTGCATAGCGCGGGTAATGCCTTACTACAATTTGTTGTACCTCTTTCTTTTGCAGCTGAATTAATGCTGGCAAAAACCTATGCATTCCACTGAAAAGAGGAATGCGCTTGGCTAAATGGGTGTGCATTACTTTTAAAGGACACCCGGTATCTGAGATTCCATCTTTAGTCATAGCCCTACGAAAACCATTAGCTATTATAGACTGTATTTTTTTAAAAAAAGTGTCTTTACGGTTTGCTCTAATACCTGTAACCAACCCATAATTGTCTATCTCATTTAATAACAAATTAAAATCTTCTGGATCTGTCTGCATATCGGCATCCATATATCCCAAATAATCAGAGAAAGTGTAATCTATACCTGCTTTGAGAGCAGTGCTAAGACCTCCATTATTCTCTAAACTTATATAAAAGAAATGACTGTTTCGCTTACAAACCTCACATATGAGATTCAAACTATTATCAGTAGAACCATCGTTTATAAAAACCACACATGTAGAGTATAAAGAGTTTGGTAAAAAGAGATTTAAATTCTTCTCTAAAGCAAAAATGTTTTCCTCTTCATTATACAATGGCACAAGTATAGTAAAGCTATAGCGCTGGGTGCTGTTTTTATTTATCTCCATAATAATATTAAAAAATGAAAAGAGTACAGGTAAAAGCGCATCAAAAGTAGTTAAATTTCTTCTAATTTGTAATTATATGCTTTAATAATTAGTATTGTATCTTTTTAGGAAATAGGAGAATCCACAGCTTTTTATAGTACAGAGTAAAAATCATTACCACAAGAGTTTTAATATCCTATTTTTTTATGCAAATTTGTATAGAAAAGAGAATTAGATTTATCCAATAACATAATGGGAATGCCCAGTTTAATAAAAACCCTTGAACGAAAACCAATTTTAACCATTTGCATATTTACAGCCATTATGTTATTGCCTCTTATCTCTACCATAGAGGTGAGCATAATGGAAGCTCGCAACTTCATTACAGCTCGTGAAATGGTAACAGATGGCAATTGGTTGCTCACCACAATGAATGGAGAGCCACGTTATGAAAAGCCCCCTCTTCCTACCTGGCTAACGGCTTTTTCTGGTCTTGCTTTTGGTAGCAAAAAGCTTCTTGCGCTAAGAGCACCTGCACTACTACTTGTTATGGTAATTGGAGTCTTTGTCTATCTAATCTCTAATAAAATACTAAAAAACAGGCAACATAGTCTTATCAATGCCTTAATTGCCATCACCTCATTTTATACCTTTGGAATAATAATTGAGGCTCCTTGGGATATATTTGCCCATGGCTTTATGTTAGTAGCTATCTACTATCTTTTCTTACTACTGAAAACCAATAGTGGTAGTTGGAAAAATGGTATAATAGCCTCTCTATTTATAGGAGCTTCTTTTATGAGCAAAGGGCCAGTTTCTCTTTATGCGTTGCTTCTCCCTTTTTTAATAGCTTATGGTTTTACTTACAAATTCAGCAGGTTAAAAGCTAAAGCTACCCCTCTGCTGGTAACAATTTTATTAGCTCTTATACTTAGTGCATGGTGGTACCTATATGTACGCATAAAAGATCTAAATGTGTTCTTAGAGATAGCTCAAGGAGAGACCTCTAATTGGTCTAACTACAATGTTAAACCCTTCTATTATTACTGGAGTTTTTTCTTTCAAAGTGGTCTATGGAGCATACCAGCCTTTATTAGCTTGCTTTATCCATATCTAAAAAAGAGAGTTGTCAATTTAAAAGCCTATCAATTTAGCTTACTGTGGACACTATTGGCAGTAATTTTACTCTCAATTGTTCCCGAAAAAAAATCTAGATATCTTATGCCAGTACTAATACCACTTGCTATAAATACTGGATTTTACATAGAGTATCTCTTTCGTAAATTTAAAGAGTTTAGCAAAATAAAGGAGAGATTGCCTGTTCTCTTTAACTTTGGACTAATTGCAGCTATAGGTATCTTACTTCCTGTAGTAAGCTATATTTTTCTTAAAGACCATCTCTCTGGCAATTGGGCATACTATATAGCTACATCTATAATACTTCTTTTGAGTGGTATATTTATTACAGTTCAACTTAAAAAAAGAGAAATAAAAAAGGTTTTTTTTCTTACAGTTTTCCTGTTTGGAGTTATGCTATCTGGTTTGTCTCTTACGTTTTCAAAGAGTTTGACCAGCTACAATGACACCCCTTTTACCCCCCTAAAAATGTTTGCTGCAGAAAGAGGGTTAGATCTCTATGGCTATAACTATGTACCTCCTGAAACCATCTGGCATTTTGGATATAAAATTCCAATCATTAATAAAGATTCTTCACAAATAGGTTTTCCTAACAAACAAGCTTTTATTCTCCTTGCACCTTTAGATAATAAGCTAAGAGAAGATCAATTAATAAGTGCACAATATAACATAGAAGAGTTAGGTACTTTAGATTTAAATTTAGGTCCAACAAATTTAGGGAAACCTAATGTTAGAAAAATTAGTAAATACTATTTAATAACTGCAAAATAACCTCAAATCTCAGTTTAACTATCCATCAGATTTTTTCCAAGAACTAAAGTTGGTTGCAAACATTTTACCTGATAATTCATCTGATTTTTCCCTAGGAGACAATTTTCCAGGAGATGATTACTCATAACTTATTTACTGTGTGGTAGTTAGCTTTTGAAAATAAGCCTTTTTGGGCTCATTTAAAAAAACTAAATACCTGTCTACTAGATATTTATGTGTAATCATCTCCTAGTAAAGTTTGCTCTGCTCTGCTTTGCTTTGCAAGTTACATAAGCCAGTGGATGCCCCCTGCGCAGCAGTAAACAACCGCCGCAAGGCACCTTCTTTCTACGAAGCAAACTTTAAATTTTTACAGGTAAATTTTTATAATCATTAATATCATATATTAATTTAGATAAAAGTATTTCATTACAAACATTTGTTCATTATCTTTGTGCACAATAAATATTTTTTATGGCTAGGCCCAAAAATTTAAGAAGAATAGACACCCATCCTTTGATTAAAGGGTATACTCCAATAGACTTTAAAAAAAACAAACAGCACTCACTAGTAATCATAAACTTAGAAGAGTATGAAGCTATTAGATTGTGTGATTATGAGTCTATGAGCCAAGAAGAGGCTTCTCTGGTAATGGGTATATCTAGACCAACATTTACACGAATTTATGCTCACGCTAGAAAGAAAGTTGCCAAAGCCTTTACAGAGGGCAAAGGAATTGTATTTGAAGGAGGGAGAGTTTTTCTAGATAGCGATTGGTACTATTGTAAGGAGTGCGAAGCCTCTTTTAATAACTATTTACACATAGCTAGCCCTATATGCACATTATGTGGCTCTAGTAACATTGACTCTTGTACAGAATAAGACCTACTCATAACTATTAAAGATAAATAGTAGCACTAGTATGAAATATGCAATAACTTCTATTGAAAAAAGTATAAAGAGCAAATGCAGTTCTCATTTTGGGAGAGCAGAATATTTTGCAATCTACAATAAAGAGAGTGGTTCCCTTGAATTTATAGAAAATCCATACCGCAACCTTCCCAGAAGAGCAGGTCCATCTGTTGTAAAAATGCTCTCATCTATGAATGTACAAATTGCTGTCTCTTCTGAATTTGGAGAGAGAATAAAAAATGTATTTGAGAGTATGAAAATTGGAATGATAATTATCTCTAATAGTGAAACAACAATAGAAGAGATAATTTCAAGAATAAACGGTAAAATTGATAAAATAAAAAAATAAAAAAAGATGAGCAAAGATAACCCAATAGTAAAAAAAGAGCTTAAAGAAGTCAAAAACATTATAATTGTAGCTTCTGGCAAAGGAGGAGTAGGTAAATCTACTGTTGCAGCAAGCCTTGCAATGACCTTAGCCATGGAGGGATACTCAACAGGTCTACTAGATGCAGATATTTACGGCCCATCATTACCAATGATGTTTGATATTCAACAATGCCGCCCTACTGTTGTAGAAGAGAACGGAAAAACTATGATTGAACCTATTGTGAGGTTCGGCATTAAATTAATGTCAATTGGTCTGTTCGTAGACCCTGCAAAAGCTGCAATCTGGAGAGGTCCTTTAGCAGCAAGCGGAATGAAGCAGATGATAGATCAAACTCAATGGGGGAAATTAGATTATCTAATTGTAGATACTCCTCCAGGAACAGGAGATATTCACATCTCTCTTCTCCAAGAGTACAAAGTGTCTGGAGTGGTAATAGTAACTACCCCTCAAATGCTCTCTACAGGAGATGTGCAAAAAGCAATTAACTTATATGCCGATAAAACTATTGGAGTTCCTGTACTAGGAGTTATTGAAAACATGGCTTGGTTTACTCCTGAAAACCACCCAGAAGAGAAATATATTCTTTTTGGAAAAGGTGGTGGAGATGCTCTAGCTAAAAAGTTTAGTGTTCCACTTCTTGCACAAATACCATTGAATGAAAAGTTATGCCAAGAGTGCGACTATGGTAAAATGAATGAAGTAATTAACTCATCGCTAATAAAGACTCATTTCGATTCTATTGCTAATCAAATAACAAAACAGCTACCAGTAACAGAGTAACTTTCTATTTACCGGTTATTTTATTAACTTTATACGTTTATAAATCCGATGCCGGAAATAGCTTTAATTATACATATTATTCTTTTTGCTACAGTTATTATTTTAATGGCTGTTATCTATCCAATAATGGGATATAGCCAAGGCAAACAGTTCAAAACCATTTTGTCAAATGGGAAGTATAATAAAGTTGATTGGTATAAAAATTCAATATTATGGAGTTGGCTTCCTACTCTTATTATTGTACCTATAGTAATAATTAGTGGGCAATCGTTTATTAAATTAGGATTTAGATTACCCTCGGCACAAATTAATAACGTCTCTCCTACTTTTTTTTATATTGCGCTAGTTTTAAGCGCTATTTATCTACTGTACAATTTATACTGCATGCTCTCTTTCCGTTTTAACAATAGGGTAAGAGAGCAGCATGTACAAAAAACACCTCTTTTAATAAAATCTATTCTCCCTGTAACAAAGCAAGAGAAGAAGATGTGGACACTATTAGCAATTACAGCAGGGGTTACAGAAGAGCTTCTTTATAGAGGATATCTTTTCTTTGCGCTATTTTTTCTTTTTAAAGAGATTCACCCAGCTTCTGTTATTGCACTTTCTACCCTCTTGTTTGCAATTGGCCATATATACCAAGGTAAAGAGGTAATTAAGCCAGCTTTAGCAGGGCTTTTTCTTTGCCTAGTCTACTATTTCACAGGTTCTATTTATGTTGTAATTATTTTACACATTATTCAAGACCTAGTAGCGAAGGATTTGCTTAAAAATGACTAATCCTTCTCTTTTTTCTTAACTTTGTTACAGAGATAACTGTTTTGTTACTCAAAATAAATTTAGAGATGAACAATTTTTTCAATATATCTTACTGCTCAGATAAATATCAGTACACAATGGGAAAAACTTTTTTTGACCATGGGATAAAAGATAAAAAGGCAGTATTTAACCTCTTTTATAGGAGTGCTCCAGATAATAATAACTGGGCTGTTGTTAGTGGAATTCAAGAGGCTCTTAAAATGATAGAGGGGCTTGGAACTGCCCACCACTCTTTTTTTGAGGAGTTTCTCCCAGGAGAAGAGTATAGAGAGTATAGAGAACATCTCTCTACAATGAAGTTCACAGGTAATGTCTATGCAATGGAAGAGGGCGAAATTGCATTTCCCTCACAACCTATAATTACTGTAGAGGGGCCTTTACTAGAGGCACAGGTATTAGAGACTCCACTGCTCTGTATAATGAATCATCAAATGGCTATAGCAACTAAAGCCTCTAGGGTTTCACGCTCTACCACTAAACCTGTAAGCGAATTTGGCTCAAGAAGAGCTCATGGCCCTTGGGCTGCTGTATATGGTGCTAAAGCCGCCTATATTGGAGGTTGCCAAGACTCTTCAAATATACTTACCTCTCACCTATTTGGCACTAGAGCAACAGGAACAATGGCTCATAGCTTTGTAAATGCTTTTGGGTGCACTGTTAAAAGTGAATTAGAGGCATTCGACACTTATATTAAGAGTCACTACGGAGAACCTCTTATACTACTAGTAGATACTTACGACACTTTACGCTGTGGAATTAAAAATGCCATAGCTGCTTACAAAGCAAATAATGTAGATGACAACTATAAAAATAGTTACGGTATAAGATTAGATAGTGGAGACCTAACATACCTTGCCAATCAGTGCAGAAAAGAGCTAGATAAAGCAGGTTTATATAAATGCAAAATATTTGCAACTAACGCTTTAGATGAATATATAATATCTGAATTAGAGAGGCAAAATGCAAAAATAGATGCCTACGGTGTTGGCGATGCAATTGCTACTAGTAAACACAACCCCTGTTTTGGGAATGTATACAAACTAGTAGAAATAGATGGCAACCCTGTACTAAAAAGATCTGAAAGTAAGAGTAAAGCTGTAAACCCAGGTTTCCAGATTACTTACAGAATTATTAAAAATGGAATGTTTAAAGCAGATGTAACCTGCCTCAGAGGAGATGAGCTTGCTTGCTCAATAGAAAAGGGAGAGAGAATAACCCTTAGAGATCAATTCGACGATACAAAAACAACTCATTTCCCAGAAGAGTCTTATCAATTTAAAACTCTTCAAAAACAAGTTGTAAAAGAGGGTGTTACAACTATTCAAGCAAAACCAATTAAAGAGATTAGAGACTACTATCTAACAAACCTGAAATCACTTAACCCTACTCAGATAAGAATAATAAACCCTCACTTTTATAAATCAAATATATCCGATAGTCTGTACGATCTTAAAAATAGATTAATAAATTCAATAATTGAAGAGATAAAAAATTATGATGAAACAAAATAAAAAAGCTCATATTGTAGTAGATATGCTTTACGATTTTATTGAGGGCTCAATGGCCTGTCATAATTCACACAACGCAGTAGATAAAAGCATAGAGTTCATAAATAGTAACCCAGAACAACTGCTCTTTTATATAACAGACTCTCACCCTGCCTCTCACTGCTCTTTTAAAGAGAATGGTGGGATATGGCCTGCCCATTGTGTAAAAGGAACTAAGGGAGAGAAGATAGATGAGAAATTTTATAATCTAGTTAATAATAAATCTCAAAGGCCTAGTGAGGCCAATACTCTTAAAAAAGGAGAAGAGCCTAGTTTAGAACAATATTCGGGGTTTGAAGCACTCACTTCTTCTGGACAAACGCTTGAATCTGTTTTAAAAGAGAAGAGCAATGGAGAGATATATGTAAGTGGAATTGCTACTGAATACTGCATTAATGCTACAGTTGAAGATTTAAAAAACGCAGGGTTTAAAGTAAACCTAATTGAAGATGCTCTGGCATATGTAGATTACAATGGTCATAAAAAGACACTTAAAAAGCTAAAAGAGAGTGGTGTAAATATAATCTAAAATTTAGTCTCGTGGTATACATTGGTTTAGATCTTGGTGGAACTAAAATTTCTGGAGCTCTTTTTACAGAAAACAACATTATGTTACATAATGAAACATTGTATCTAGAGGGGAGAGGGGGAGATATGGTTACAGAGCTCATTTATACCTTATGTGATAAAATCATAGAAAAAGCCAATCTAAAAAAAGAGCAAACTAAAAACATAGGAATTTGTATTCCTGGAATTGCCTTCTCAAAAACAGGTAAAGTTTGGGCTCCCAATATTCCTGGATGGGATAACTACCCCCTAAGAGAGAAGCTATCTGAGCGCTATAAAAATTCAAATATAATGGTAGAGAGCGACCGCACCTGCTATATTTTAGGAGAAGTTAGCCAAGGAGCAGCTAAGGGCTGCGAAAATGCCATTTTCATAGCCGTGGGTACAGGTATAGGAGCTGGAATATTAATAGATGGCCGAGTTCTTCACGGCGCTTCAGATATAGTAGGTGCAACGGGTTGGATGGCTCTTAGCCCAAACTATAATAAAGAGTGGGATGCTAGTGGTTGCTTTGAAAGCATAGCCTCAGGAACAGGTATAGCAGTTCAGGCACAAAAAATGGTAGCTAACCAAAAAGAGTATAGAGGCCTTTTAAGCAACTATCCAATAGACAAAATAACTACCAGAGAAGTTTTTACAGCTTATCACAAGAGAGACCCTATTGCTAAAAAAGTAATTAATAAAGCAATAAAGTTCTGGGGTATGGCTGCTGCAAATTTTGTAAGTCTATTTAACCCTCAAATGATTATATTTGGAGGAGGGGTCTTTGGGCCTGCTTCGGCTTTTATAGATCAAATATACCTAGAGGCAACAAAGTGGGCACAACCTATTGCTATTAAACAGTGCCGTTTTGCAGTAACAGAACTTCCAGATAATGCAGGACTCTATGGAGCAGGTGCAATAGCTAAAATTGGCCTAACTAAAAATGAATAACACCCAATCAAATAGCTTTTATGAAACAGAGTTTAAACCTTATGGAACAGAGATTAAAAAAAGCCCCAGTTTTAGCAGCAGGGTTCCTAGGAATGATTTTCTTTGGAGTAGCCTTTGTAATAATGGGTGCGGTACTTCCCTCTTTAATTGATAAATTTGAACTAAACACAGCCTCGGCCTCTACTTTAGCAGGTTTACTTCCTTTAGGAATTCTATTGGGTTCTGTTCTTTTCGGGCCTGTTATTGACCGTTTCGGCTATAAAATTTTAATAATTACCTCTTCTATTGTAACAATAGCAGGGCTTGAACTACTCTCATTTGCTAGTACTGTTCCATGGATTAGATTTTCAATATTCCTTATTGGTGTAGGGGGAGGTACGCTTAATGGGCTTACAAATGCACTTGTTTCTGATATATCAGACAGTTCAAATAGGGCTTCAAACTTAAGTATCCTAGGAGTCTTCTACACAATTGGAGCAATTGCAGTACCTATTCTCTTTGCAACACTATCTAAATCTTTTTCTTACAACATATTGGTTAGTAGAGCTGGAGTAATTATGATCTTTCCAGTTATATACTACTGCTTCATAAACTTTCCTCAAGCAAAATTTAAACAGGGAATACCTATATCTAAAGTAATCTCTATGGCTAAAGAGCCATTTTTAATAGTTATGAGCTTTGTACTATTTTTTCAAAGCGGAATGGAGGGATTAAGCAATAACTGGATTCCCGCCTATTTAGAAAGTGAAACTCAAATAAATTCTAGTATTGCTATGTATGCACTAACCTCAATTATTTTAGGCGTTGGTGCGGGCCGAATTGTATTAAGTTATCTACTTCGCAAAATATCTAAACAGGTAGTTTTAATTTCTAGTATGATAATCTCTGTTATAGGGGTAATTATACTTCTTACAACAGCTCAGCCATTAATAGGAACATTCCTTTTAGGTTTAGGATTTGCCTCTACTTTTCCTATTGTGCTTGGTCAATTGGGAGAAAAGTACAAAGAGATGTCTGGAACCGCTTTTAGTTTTGCTCTGGTAGTTGCTCTCTCTGGAAATGTTCTACTTAACTTGCTTGTGGGTGTAGTATCGCTAAGCAATTTACTTTTTGTATTACTACTGTGTATCACAGCAATTATACTGCTTTACTCAATTAGCTTATCATTTAACAAATAAATAATTTATCTTATAAAACAATAAAAATTATGTTAGCACTAGAATGGTTAAATAACGCAAGAAATGTTATGGCCCACATAGAAGAGAGCCAGCTAGAAAATATTAAAAAAGCAGCTACTATTATGGCAGACTCAATTGAAAAAGGAAGATGGGTTCACACATTTGGTTGCGGTCATGCAACAATTCCTGTAGAAGAGATGTACCCACGTATTGGTGGGTTTGTTGGATTTCACCCTATTGCAGAACTTCCTTTAACCTTTTTCACAAGAATAACAGGAGAGATGGGTATTCACCAATTTCTTTTTTTAGAAAGGGCCGAGGGGTACGGCAACGCAATAATGAAATCATACAACTTTAGTACAGACGATACAATGTGGATTTTCTCCCACACTGGAATTAATAATGTAAATATAGACGTAGCATTAAAAGCAAAAGAGATAGGTATGAAAGTAATTGTTTTTGGCTCTGCAGCAGAATCTGTAGGAAAAAAAACAAGACACTCCTGTGGAAAAACACTCTTTGAACTTGCAGATGTTATAGTAGACTCTTGCGCACCACTTGTAGATGCTAGTGTAGAGGTTAAGAACCATGGCGATAAAGTTGGTCCTGTCTCTACCGTTGCATTCATAACACTAGTATGGATGACAGTTACCACAGTAGCAGAGATTCTTGCAGAAAGAGGGGTAAAGCTTTATATCCACCCATCTCATAATGTTCCAGGAGATACAACAGCTCACGATAGATTAGACAGCTGTATAGATGAATACAAAAAACGAATTGCAGGGATTTAATAGTAAAATTGGGCATTGAGACACCCTTGACTATGTGCACTTTAGCACATAAAGTTTCTATTTGGAATGTTTTTTGTATGTTTGCAGCTTGTTATGAGCAGAACAATGCGCAAAATGACGAATAAACAAATAATGAGCATTACGGCTTTTTTAGCCGTAGTGCTCATGTGCATTCCTACCACAACCTCTGCTCAAGATTCATTGCTAATCTCTAGTAGCGACTCTTTAACTACAACTAGTAAAGATTCTTTAGCTCTTACTAAAAAAGAGTTAAAAGAACTTAAAAAACAAGAGCGATACCTCCAAAAGAAGAGAAAAGAAGAGATAAAGGACAGTATAAAATATATAAGAGATAGTACAAGATGGTCTGAACCTAGAATTTTAAAGACATATATATTAGAAGACTCACTTAAATACAAAAGGCTAATAACATGGAAACACGATGCTCTATTCAATAAGATAGAGATGACCAACCCAGATACAACATTTCACGAAAACTTCTACGTATATCCATTCACAAGAAGAGATGTTGGAGCCACATATTTAGGTGTTTCGGGGTCTGCAACTCAAACCCTTAATTTCTTCAAAAAAGAAAGTCTAGATATATTCGAACCCTTTGAACCCTATCTAAACTATAGTTACACACCAGAGAGTGTTCCATTTTATAACGTAAAAACACCAGCTACTGAACTGGCTTACTGGGGAACTCTATTTGCCAACAGAGATAAAGAAGAGAGCAATATAAAAGTGATGCACACTCAAAACCTATCTCCTTCATTCAATTTCAACTTTACCTACAGAAGATATGGAGGAAAAGGCCTACTCCCAAAAGAAGATACAGATAATAGAACATTAACAATAACAACAAACTATTTAGGAGAAAAATATGTAATGCATAGTGGTTACATCTCCCAAAGTGTTAAACGTACAGAAAATGGCGGCTTAATAGACGATAATGTTGTACTAGACTCAACCAAAATAGAGGAGTCTAAAGAACTTGCCTATAATTTACAAAGTGCAAGCAACCACCTTAAAAGGAGCACCTTTTTCTTAACTCATAGCTACGGAATACCAATACGTTGGTCTAAAGAAGACTCTACAGTAGCTGGAGAGGGAACAATAACATACTTTGGCCACACATTCGATTACTCTAGATATAGCAAGAAATATATAGACCAAATAGATACTAGAGATTCTACTGGGAGAAATTTTTATAATAATATATTTTTACTCTCCCCCACCCAAAGTAACGACTCAATTAGAGTAAGTAGTCTTGAAAATAAAGTTTTCATAAGAGTCCAACCATGGGCAAAAGATGCTGTAATCTCTAAACTAGATGGAGGTATTGGGCATCAACTTTTAAGTATATATAACTTTAAACCCAATTACTATATTCAGGGGGAAAGTGAAGATAAACACAACAATGTTTTTCTCTTTTTTGGTGCCGAGGGTAATTTAAAAAAATATTTCCGTTGGGATGCTAACGCACGTTACAACCTAACAGGCTACTACGCAAACAACTTCAGTTTAGATGGCAAAGCAGCCTTCTCTTTTTACCCTCACAAAGAGGGAATTCACCTTACAGCTAAAGTTGAATTAGAGAACAAACGTCCAAACTGGTTTAACAGTTCATACTTCTCAAATCATTATAAATGGGAAAATAATTTTGACAACATAACAAAAACCACACTTAAAGGCTACCTAGAGATACCACGCTATAAAATAAGCGCATTTGGTGGTTATTCAATAATTAATAATCCAATATACTATGGTATCCAAGGTAATGTAGCACAACATAATAATGTAATAACAGTGTTGGCAGCCTACATTCAGAAAGACTTCAAACTTGGTTTTCTACACCTGAATAACAGGGTACTCTTTCAAATGAGCTCAAACAAAGAGATCATACCACTTCCAGATATTAGTGCAAACCTAAAATACTTTATGCAGTTTCAACTTGTAAAAAATGTTCTAACAGCACAAATTGGGGCAGATGTTACATTTAACACTGCCTATTATGCACAAGCATACAACCCAGCATTAGGTATTTTTCATAATCAAAACGATCGTGAAATTGGTAACTATCCATATATAGACGCTTTTGTTAACCTTCAATGGAAAAGAACTAGTATTTTTGTTAAATACTTAAATGCTGCTCAAGGCTGGCCAAATAACGATTTTTTTTCTGCACATCACTACATCAGGCCTGAGTCTGCCATTCAGATTGGCATACACTGGCCATTTTACGTAAAATAATCACAAGCCATATGAGGCCAATAATTAAATTCATTTTTGCAATAACCTTTATTTTGCTCCATCCGGTTCTTTCATCTTCAGATATAGGAACAAATGGAAGTAGAGACAACTTTCTTCTAGAGGGAGAAAGTCTTAACGCAATGGTAAATATTAAAGGAGGTATCTATCTAAATCAAGGTCATCCAGTAGGATTCCACTTTGAACTCCTAAACCGTTTTGCATCTCATCAAAAATGCGATGTAAGAGTAGCTCCAGTACAAGAAAGCAATCCATGGGATCTACTTTTAAAAGGCAATATAGATATTCTAGTTATAAACTCAGAAACAGACACAATTCCTAAGGAATACTCAAATAAAGTAGTATCTAGTCTATCGCTAAACCAAAAGAACCAAGTATGGATAGTAACTAAAGAGAATTATCCAATACTACAAAATATGAACTCTTGGTTTAACTACTACAGCTATACTAAAGAGTATAAAAAGCTGCAATCTAAATACTACACTAACTATAGACGACTAGCATTCCCAAGCGGACCTGTTAAAGTTTTGTCTCCTTATGATCAAATCATAAAAGAGTACTCTAAAACTATAGATTGGGACTGGCGTTTACTTGCCTCTCTTATTTATCAAGAATCTAAATTTTCTGTAAGTGCTAAATCTCACAGAAATGCATATGGATTAATGCAGGTTCTACCCTCTACAGCAAAACACTACAATGTTGAAGATCTGTACGATCCAAAACAAAATATTAAAGCTGGAACCCTTTTTATTAAAAGACTTATAGGTCTTTATAAGAGTTCAGAAATAGACTCTTTAAATCAAATTAAGTTTGTACTTGCTGCATATAATGCAGGTGAAGGACGCCTACAAGATATTAGAAGAGCTGCCCAATACAAATCTATTAATAGTAATAATTGGGATAGTTTAAAAACTGTGATTCCATACATGAGCCTTAAAGGAGAACTTCCAGAAGACCTACTTAGGCATGGTAGCTTCAAAGGTACAGAGACACTAAATTTTGTAGACCAAATTGTAGATAGGTACGAAAATTACAAAATGCTTGTAAAGAAGTAGTACTATTTTACTCTAACTGTTTTATCTGGGCTTATCTTAGATATAAAGAGAGATGGTATCATAAGCAATAGCACTATTACACAGAGAGCCCCACAATTAAGAAGTAATATCTTGAACCAGTTTATATATATTGGAACATGATCTACAAAATAGCTACTAGGGTCCAAAGGAATTACTTTATAGTATTGTTGTATAATTACTAGTACAAATGCTATAATATTTCCAATGAACATGCCCCCTAATACAAGGAAGAGAGCTCGTATAAGGAATATTTTATGAATAGAAGAATCTCTCATTCCAAGGGATTTTAGCACTCCTATCATAGAGATTTTCTCAAATAGCAAAATGAGCAACCCCGAAATCATATTAAACCCAGCTACAGCTAACATTAAAAACATAATTATTAGCACATTAAAGTCTAATAACCTCAACCAATCAAACAGGTGAGGGAATAACTCATCTACAGTTGTAATAAAGTATGTCTCTTCTAAAGGTGCCTCTTCTATAATTTCCTCTATAATTACAGCTGTTTGGGGAATTTCATACCCATTTTTAAGTTTAACCTCTAAACCAGAAACCTCATTACTACTCCAATTATTTACACTCTGCAAAGTGTGGGCAGAAGAGATAAGTAAAGATTCATCTACATCTTCTAATTGTGCATCGTAAATTCCACTTAAAACAAATTTACGTACTTTAACACTATTGTCTATGAAGTAGATTAAAATTGTCTCTCCTACACTATAATCAAGCATATCTGCCAACCTACGAGAGATTAAAACTTGTGGATTTACAAGAGTAGTGTCTACTCTAGGTAATGCCCCCTCTTTGAGCACACTCTCAAAAAAACTCCAATCAAAAAAGGAGTCTACACCTTTAATTACTACCCCCTGTATATGGTCTTTCTGTTTTATAATAGCAGACCTATATACATATGGTTGAACTGCAGCAACACTCTTTAAATTTGCAATGGAGTCAAAAAACGAAGGAGTTGACGAAACGGGGTATTGACTTGTAGTTATCTCTACACCCGGGCTATGGAGCATTATCTCTCCAGAGAGTCCAGAAGTCTTGCTCTTAATCTCTTTTTTAAACCCATCGGAAATAGTAATTGAGAGTATCATTACCATAATACTCACAGCTACAGAAATACCAGCAATAATTGCACTACCACCAGCAAGACTCTTTTTAGAAGAGTCTTTTTTCCATAAAGTTTTAGCAATAAAGATATTTGTATTCAATAATTAAAAAATATTAGTATATTTGTCTACTGTTAATTAATCATTACTTAACCTAATTACTTAACTTCAACCTCTGTAATCTTCATGATTGTAGAGGTTTTTTAAGTTCTACTTAGTTTAATTGTCAATTAATGTTACAACTCTATTTAGTCTATTTGCTATATGCTCTTTATCATTTTTTTTGTAAATAAAATAGAGAAATTCAGCATATATTTTAAGCAGTGCCCTCTCTTGCTCTACCTTTAACAACTCAGGTTTATAAGGCATTCCCATCTCTTCAAAAAAATGCTTTAGAGTATTCTCAAGAAATATTGCACCTTGCTTAAAGACATTAAGATAGAATAATATCTTACCATCATTATCTAAATAAACAGGAACAAAACCACCAGGAAATCCCAAAGGGTATATTGGTAGTCCTACAGCTTCTGCAAGTAAAAAGTATGACAATGTTACAGTTACAGGATTCCCTGCTCTAGAAAGCAACGTTCTATCAATAAGGGCAGATTCCTCTTCTGTTAATTTTGAGTTGTTATGCTTAAAACCCAGCCGTTTAAAAAAAATAAAATTGAAAATCTCTACATTTTCCACCGGGGTTTTATCTCCAGAAATCTCAATAGTAACCTCTGTAGCGAGAGCCTCAAGTGCGCTAAGATAGATAGTCTCATCTGTCAATGTATCGGCTACTTTAGTTATCAAAAAGAGAGCCTTACTTAATATAGGCTGTGGCTCTTTCAACAACTGAGTAAGAGTATTAATTGCAATATTAGCCTTAACATTGTCTAAAGTTATAATGTACTTCTCTTTCTCTTCAATAGGGAGAGTAGGAATAAAGAGTCTTTCAATTTGCTCTACAGCCTCTTCTCCCCTCTCTACTAACCTCTTCATTACTGCATCTCTAACAACTAAATCTGAGTCGTCCAATAAAGAGGTTAATGATATAAGTTCTGAATCTAGCTTCATAATTTACCTCTATATTCTATCGAGTGAGAGTTCTATCAATTTTTTGATAAATGGCTGGTAATTGGTCTCACTCTCTTTAGCATATCTATTAGCAATTATACAGCAAACAGTTGCCGCATCGTGCCCCAAAAGAGCAGACAAACCAGCTATTGCAGAGCCCTCCATCTCAAAGTTGGTTATTTTATATTTTTCGTACCTAAAACTTTCAAATTTAGAAATCATACTTGGCATTGCTAACGGAAGTCTTAAGACTCTACCCTGAGGTGCATAAAAACCTGGTGCAGAGATTGTCACTCCAGGAATAGTAAAATCTTTTAATGCATCTATAAGCAAGTTACTTGCCTTTGCAAAGTAGGGAGCAGGCAAATTAGGCAGCCACTCTACATGCTTTACAAATGCCTCTTCCATTGCCCTTATTGTAACCTTCTCTCTCCCCTCATACCAATTTAACAAACCGTCACAACCAACCGAAATATGAGAAAGAACAAAAGAGCCTAAAGGGATATCTGGTTGAATAGATCCAGAGGTTCCTATTCTTAATATTTTAAGTCTTCTCTTTTTTTCTTTAGGCAATCTTGTTTCAAAGTCTATATTGGCAAGAGCATCTAGCTCATTTAATACAATATCAATATTATCTGTACCTATGCCGGTAGATAGTACAGTTATTCTCTTCCCTCTATATTTCCCAGTAACTGTAACAAATTCTCTAGAAGAACGCATGAACTCTTTGCTTTCAAAAAATGACGATACCAGCTCTACTCTGCCTGGGTCTCCCACTAATATAATATTATCTGCCAGCTCACTAGGTTTAATGTGCAGGTGAAAAACAGTGCCGTCACTATTTATAATTAACTCCGAAGATGGTATAGCTTTCATAATATATCTCATTAATTTACAAAAATAGCCAATTGTTTTATACTTTTGTACAAAATTTAACCATATGATACAACGAATCCAGACATTATTTCTTTTAGCCGCTACAGGGCTACTTTTCTCTATGTTTTTTTCCGATATGGCTTATAATAGCTCAGAAACAATAAAGTATACCAATATTACTGCTCTGCTTATAATGCTCATAGTTACATGTACTATCTCTTTTGTAACCATATTTTTATATAGACATAGAGTAATCCAAATAAGATTAACCATTTTAAATTCACTAATAATGCTAGGTCTCCAAGGGTGGGTAATGTGGCTGTTCTTCTCAAGACCAGAAGATTTTGCATTCTCAATAACAGCTGTTTTCCCTATTGTTGCAGCTATTCTCACATTTACAGCAATGAGATATATTGCTCGCGACGAAGCTATGGTACGCTCAACATCTAGGCTTAGATAATAAATATGCAATAAGGTATTAGAGTTCCTCTTTAGTGCAATATTTTTTAATTACGCTATAGGCCTCTTCTATCCCTAATTCACCAGCTTTACTCATATCTAGACACCCTTTCTCGTTGTCTTGTAGGTATATTTGAACCAACCCTCTGTTATAGTAAGCCTCTCCTATATTTGGAAAAATCTCTAAGGCCTTACTATACTGGACAATAGCCTCTGGAAGATCGCCAGATAAACAATATAGATTTCCTAGGTTGTAATAAATATAGGGAATTTCTGGAGAGAGATTTACTGCCTTTTTCATATCATGAATAGCTGCAGTATAGTCGTAATTTCTTGTATTACTATCTTTTACTTTTGCTCTTGTTGCTCCAGAGTTATCTAGAGTAAGAACTTGAACATTACTCTCAATAGAAGAGATAAAGTCTATCATTTCTGACTGCAAAGCACCTCTGTTAAGGTAGTAAAATGTCTCTTCTGGGTTTTGCTCAATAGCCTGCCCGTAACATTCGAGTGCTGTATTAAACTGTTTTTTATCTGCCTCTAAAAGAGCCTTTGCAAAAAGGGTAGCATGCTCTTTGCCTATGTGAAGAGAACTATCGGCCAATCTTAAATAGTTAGTTTGTAACTCTAAAGAGATACTTTTTTGAGATGAAGAGAGAGAGACTGGTATAGGCAAACTCTCCATAAAAGCCTCAATTGTTTTATCTCTAAATCTCTTATCTAAAGCAACATACTCTACTCTCCTTTCGGCTGGCCTAAATTTGAAAAGTGGTTTAAGTCTTATATCTACATCTCTGTACTGTAATAACTCATTGCTAAAGTCTTGCTTTGCAAAATCGGCATCTAATGCTAAAAGTCTATCATACTTTTTTGTAGTATCTGCAAGCGAAGCAATAGCAGAGGTATCTGAGCCCCTTTTTGCTCTATACTCGCTCACCTTTTGCTGAGCAGTTTCGTAGTCTCTCTTTGCCGAGTTAAAGCGGCCAAGTTGATTTTTTACATAAGATCTATTCATATAGGCATTTGCAAAATCTGGATAGAGATTAATAGCTTGAGAATAATCGTCCATAGCATCTCTAAACCTGCCCAATTCAATAAATACTGCGGCTCTATTATAATAGGCTAGTACATTATTCGGGTTTATAGATAGTACCCTGTCATAATCTTCTATGGCATTATTATAGTCTCCTATCTGAGTTCTTATAAGAGCTCTATTATAGAGTGTTAGAGCATTGCCTGGGTCTAGTCTAAGAACAGTCTCTAAATCATTTAATGCAGCCATAATCTCTTTATTATCGTAAAGCGCTAGGGCTCTATTAAAGAGTGCAAAAGTGTTAACCGAATCTAACTCTATTGCACTATTAAGATCTTCAATTGCCAAATCTAGCTTTTTCTGCATTATATATATTCTGGCTCGTCTTATATAACCCTCGGGTTCAAATCTATTGAGTGATATTGCTGTCTCATAGTCGTTAATTGCTTTTAAAGTATCTCCTAAAAAAAGATAACTAGCCCCTCTATTCAAATAGGCATCTGGAACTTTTGGCTCTCTTCTAAGAAATAAGTTGAAATCTTCTACTGCTTTTTCAAACTGTTGAGAGAGAAAATAGGTAACTCCTCGGCTAAAATAGAGACCTGCAAAACCTGGCCTCAAATCTACAGCCTCTTCTAAATCTTTTAGAGCTAAATCGTATTTCCCTATCCGGCTATGAGTTATTGCTCTATAATGGTAGGCTGGAGTATAGAGTAGATTAATATAGATGGTTTTGTCAAAGTCTGCTTGGGCACCATAAAAGTCTCCTAAGTTGTATTTTGCAATTCCTCTAAAAAAATATGCCTCATGAAGGGTTGTATCTAGCCTAGTTAGCAAATTGAAATGTTCAATTGCTTGTGCATACTTTCCCTCTATAAGCGCTTGCCTGCCTCGTAAAAAGAACTGCTGCTTATCGTACTGAGCCACAACCAAAACCGAGGTCATTAGCATAAATACAATAACCATTACTATCTTTCTTTTTAAAACAATTACCATATCTTTGAAATAATCTATAAGATGCTTAACTATATAAAGTGCTAAATTACTATTTTTCTCACTATCCTCTCTATCTTAAGGGAAATTTAAAAAATCTAATTTCTTTTTCATTATTACTCCTAAAACAGCTACTTTTGGCAAATATATATAAATATAAATGTTTTTATTTACAGCAACACTATTTGCCCTTTCACTCACTCTGGGGAATAACCCTGCATTAAATGAAGTTGAACAAGTTACAAAATATAGCTCCAGGCCAGATAGTGCCAAAATAGAGAGTACACTTTCATTTATCTCAAACAATCTTACCAAAGGGAGATTGACTGGCACCTCTGGAAATCTTATTGTCTCTTCATTCCTAAGAGATAAAATAGCTAGTATGGGTATGATTCCTTTTTATAGTACCACTTTTTCACAAAGCTTTAAAGTGCCAGGAGACTCAGTAATTGGGAGAAATATTATTGGAGTACTACCATCTCTCTACTACACAGATAAATATATAATTGTAAGCGCCCATTACGATCATCTTGGAATGTTAGGTGGTAAAATATATAATGGAGCAGACGATAATGCCTCTGGAGTAACTGCTCTTTTAACTATTGCTCAATGGTTTTCACAAATGAGGTATAATAGAGAGGGTCCAAGAGTCAATATTATTTTTGCTCTTTTCGATGCAAAAGAGAGTAGTTTAGCTGGGTCGGACTATTTTGCAAATAATCTAAAAATACCCGTGTCAAATATAAAATACAATATTAATTTAGATCAGATAGGTTGTACATTTGCCCCTCCTGGAGATAAAGAGAATTACCTTTTATATGTGGCAGACTCTAGAATAAAAAGACAAATCAGAAGCAAATTAGAGCTGTTAAATAAGTTCCATAATTTAGAAATAGATATAGATCACTCTTTCTATGGAAGTCCTGCTTTTTATGAAGTTTTCTTTAAAACAGGAGATCACTACAATCTTTCTAAAGCTGGAATTCCATCAATCTTATTCACTTCTGGAGTTCATATGCATACATATAAGCCCACAGATGAATACTACTTTATTAACTATCCTGTTTTAATAAATAGAATTAGACTAATATATCTTTTAACTCATGAGCTCACTACTATGTAGTTAAATTTTGCTATTTTAAATACTCTTTAAGAGCACTTGCAGTATAACTACCCTTCTGTTTTACAAGCTCTTCTGGAGTGCCTGCAAAGAGTAGTTGGCCTCCTTTGTCTCCCCCTTCAAGCCCTAAGTCTATGACCCAATCTGCACATTTAACAACATCCATATTGTGTTCAACTACTACAATGGTGTGACCTCTGGCTATTAGAGCATTAAACGAGTCCATCAATTTATTTATATCATGAAAATGTAGCCCTGTAGTAGGTTCGTCAAAAATAAAGAGTATAGATTCATTTTTAGACTCTTTGGCAAGAAAAGAGGCTAGCTTTACTCGTTGACTCTCGCCTCCAGAGAGGGTGCTGCTACTTTGGCCAAGCTGAACATATGAAAGACCTACAGCTTCAAGAGGCTGTAGTTTCTGAGCTATTCTTTGCGATATAGGCTCCTTTTGAGCCTCAAAAAACTCAGTTGCCTCAGAGACACTCATGCATAACACATCGTTAATATTCTTTCCCTTATATTTAACCTCTAAAATATCTTCTTTAAATCTTTTCCCACCACAAGATTCACATACCATTTGAACATCGGCCATAAATTGCATCTCTATGTTTATAACCCCATCTCCTTGACACTCGGGGCATCTCCCCCCATCAATATTAAATGAGAAATGGGAGTGGCCATATTTATTTGCCTTAGCATAGGGTTGGTCAGAAAAGAGACGTCTAATCTCGTCATATATTTTTAAATATGTTGCAGGGTTAGAACGTGAAGACTTACCTATTGGATTTTGATCTATATACTCAACAGAAGAGATTTTAGAGATAGCTCCCGTAAAATCTATATGTGAGCCAGGCTTATCTCCCAACTGATTAATCTCACGATTAAGAGCCGGGTATAAAATGTCTTGAACCAGTGTAGACTTTCCTGAGCCGCTCACTCCTGTTACAGCTGTAAAAACTTTTAGTGGGAATTTAACATCTATCTCTTTAAGGTTGTTCTGGTAGGCACCAATTATTTCTATAGAGCTTGTCCACTCTCTTCTTGAATTGGGTACTTCTATCTTTTTTAATCCTTTAAGATATCTTGCTGTGAGGCTTCTACTGTTATCTTTTAGTAAAAGTGCTTGTTGTGGAGTGCCAGAAAAAACTACTTCACCACCAAACCTACCTGCTAAAGGGCCAATATCAATTATAAGATCGGCATCTTGCATTATCTCTTTGTCGTGCTCTACTATAAGAACAGTATTACCTAAATCTCGTAGTTTTTTTAAGACCTTCATAAGTCTGTCTGTATCTCTTGGGTGCAAACCAATACTCGGTTCATCTAAAATATAGAGAGACCCTACTAAACTACTTCCTATTGAGCTTACCAAATTTATTCGCTGGCTCTCACCTCCACTTAATGTATTAGATGGTCTATTTAAAGTAAGATAAGGTAGCCCTACATCTATCATGTAAGAGAGACGCCCCAAAAGTTCTTTAAGCACTCGCTCTCCTATTTTACTATCATACTCATCTAATTTTATATTTTCGAGAAAAGAGTAGAGTTCTTCTATACTCATCTCTAAAAGTTCAGAGATGTTTTTGCCAGCAATTTTAACATAGAGAGCCTCTCTCCTAAGCCGTTTACCTTCACATTGGGGGCATGTAGTTTTTCCAGAGTATCTACTAAGCATAATGCGATACTGTATCTTATATTTTCTCTCTTCTATATGCTCAAAAAATTTATTAATCCCTGTAAAGTATGAATTTCCCTTCCATAATAGCTCTTTTTGCGACTCAGAAAGAGCTTTATAAGGTTTATGAATAGGAAAGTCAAATTTGTGTGCATTCTCTATAAATTCATTATAGAAACTGCTCATGGTATGACCTCTCCAACATGCAATAGCCTCTTCATAAATTGTTAAAGCAGGGTTGGGAACCACTAAGCTTGGGTCTATTCCAACAATTTTACCATAACCAGAACAGTTTGGACATGCTCCAATTGGGTTGTTATAACTAAAAAGTGGCTCAGAAGGTTCTTCAAAAGAGATACCATCTCTTTCAAAAAGTGTAGAGAATAACCTTAGATTATAACTTGGCTGTTTATCTGATGTGTTTGTCTGTTTCGAGTGCTCCTCAGATGCAATATAAAGAGCTTCTTTCTCTTGTCCTGTACCTTTCTTAACAGAAAATGCAGTAGTGATAGAGTCAAAAAGCCTCTGCTGAGTCTCTTCAGATGAATCATTCTTTACTCTATCTACCAATAAATAAACCTGTCTATTAAGGTCTATCTCTCTGCTTAGTGCCCTCTCTATTCTTAATATCTCTCCACTACTCCAAAGCCTTGTATAGCCCTCCTCTTTTAATGTGAGTAAGTTGGCTGTGCGAATCTCTTCTTGCTCCCAGCCAATGGGTGCTAAAATATAGATAGTTTCATCTTGGGGCAAAGAGTTTATATATTCAACAACATCAGACACACTATCTTTTTTAACCTCCTTACCTGTTACTGGAGAGTATGTTCTTCCTATTTTAGAGTAGAGTAATCTTAAATATTCATAAATTTCTGTAGTGGTTCCAACAGTAGATCTTGGGTTTCTTGTATTTACTTTTTGCTCTATTGCTATTGCTGGTGGTATTCCAGTAATCTCATCTACATCTGGCTTTGTCATTCTACCCAAAAATTGGCGCGCAAAAGAAGAGAGGCTCTCTACAAAACGTCTCTGCCCCTCGGCAAATATTGTGTCAAAAGCCAATGTAGATTTACCCGAACCAGATATACCAGTTATTACAACCAATTTATCTCTTGGAATCTCTAAGTTTATATTTTTAAGGTTATTAAGTTTTGCTCCCTTAATAACTATACTTTTATGCATTTGCTATTCTATTTACAGATTTAACCCCTTTTAATTTTCTAAGGTTAAATATAAGTTTATCTAATTGGTTGTTATTTGAAACTGCAACCACCATTTTTACATCTATTTTGCCTTTTACATCTGAAATAGAGAATTTACGCAAAGATATTGAAAGAGAATTAATTACTTCAAGTATTTGTTGCCCTGTGGCCTCTCCGTAACCTGTTACCTTAAGCGAAGCTTGAAAGTTTTTACCAGTAACATCTTCCCTCCACTTTACTTTATGTACTCTATATGGGTAGTTTTCAATTAGCCTAGATGCATTGGGGCAACTCATACGGTGAATTTTAATCCCCTCCTTAATGGTTACAAAGCCAAAAACCTCGTCTCCCATAATTGGATTGCAACATTTAGCAAGTTTAAACCCTACGTTACTTACCTTTTCGTCTATTAATAAATAATCTGAATCAGAAACAGAAGTGCGTTTTTCATCTTTAATTACTGGTGGAACAAATACCTCTTTACTTTCTGGTAAAACCTCTCTCTCTTTTTCAGATATAACACTCTTAATATCTGCAAGGTCTAACTCCTCTTTTGCTATAGCTGTATAGAACTCAGTTGCTGTTTTAAATTTATAATGTTTAAGAAGGTACATTATAAGGGTATCGTTAAATTCAAACTTCCAGTTTGTAACTCTTCTCTCTAGTATCTCTCTCCCTTGAAGAGCTTTTTTACCATCTTCCTCTTTTAACTTCTGCTTTATTTTAGCTCTAGCTTTAGAAGAGACCACATATTTTAACCAATCTTGGGTAGGCTTCTGCTTTTTAGTACTCATTATCTCTACCACATCGCCAGTCTTGAGTGGCTCTCTTATAGAGGCTGGCTTTCCATTAATCTTTGCGCCAGAACACCTTACTCCTAAATTGGAATGAATATCAAAAGCAAAGTCTAAGACAGACGAGCCAGATGCAAGCCTTCTTAAATCACCATCTGGAGTAAAAACAAATATCTCTCCTAGCGAAAGACTTACCTCTTTATGTGCCTCCCTTATGTTGCCTGTTTCTAATAGTGTTCTCACTCCGTTAAGCCAAGAAGAGAGCCCCTGTTCGCTTTTTACTCCTTTATATGCCCAATGTGCAGCATATCCATTCTCTGCTATATCGTCCATACGGGTGGTTCTTATTTGAACCTCAACTACATGGTTGTCTTTGGTGTTAACGGTAGTGTGCAAAGATTCATATCCATTCTCTTTGGGAACTGTAATCCAATCTCTTAATCTTTTAGTATCTGGAGTGTAGTTTTCTGTAACAATTGAATAGACTTTCCAACAGAGCTCTTTTTCCCTATCTGGTTCAGAATCTACAATTATTCTAATTGCAAAAATATCTGCTATAGATTCAAATGAGATGCCTTGATTTTGCATTTTTTTATAGATAGAGTAAGCTGTCTTTGTACGACTCTTAAGAGTATATTTTATATGAGCTCTTTTTAGCCCTAATTCTATTGGTTTAACAAAGAGATCTGTAAGTCTTTTACGCTCCTGCTCTCCGGCTTTAAGCTTGTTATTTATAAGTCTATAGTTTTCTGGGTCTGTATATCTAAAAGAGAGATCTTCCATCTCACTTTTAACATTATATAGACCTAACTGATGGGCCAAAGGGGCATAAAGTAAAAGTGTTTCAGTAGCTTTTTTAAGCTGTCTAGATTTTGTAAAAATAGATAGACTACGCATTACCTCGAGCCTATCTGCAAGTTTAATTAATGTTACTCTGGGGTCATTTGAGTAGCTAATAATTAACTTTCTATAATTTTCTGCTTGTAATCCGGTGTCTTTGGGTTTAATCTCAGAGATTTTGTTTAGGCTGTTTGCCATATCGGTTATCTCTTCAGAAAATTGATGTTCATTATCTTTCAATATAGAACGGTCTACCCTAGAGGCTTCGTGCAAGAAAAAAGCAACTACTGCTGGCACCATAAGACCAACTTCTAAAACTATTATTTCACCTACAGCTATTACATGGTTAATAAATGGAGATCCATCGCTCCTAACTTCTTTGGCAAGAGCTTCTTTGGCAATCTCAAGAGATAAATCTAGTTGATCTCTTTCTATTTGCGAAGAAGAGTCTAAAATCTTCTTCATCTGTTTGGAGAACATATAAATGATAGGTCAATTATTTTTTTTAAGCATCTTTTTAAGAGCACTCATCTCATCTCTGAATTTTGCAGCTCTCATAAAATCTAAATCGGCAGCAGCGCTCTCCATCTGGAGTTTTGCAGCTTTAATAGCCTCTTTTATTTGGCTAGGATTAAACGCAGCCATAACAGGGTCTAGCAACAAAGGATTTGCCTCTTCCAATTGTGCATCGTATTCACTAGGTTTACCTAGCACATTTCGTACCCTTTTAACAATTTGAGTAGGAATAATGTTGTGCTTTTTGTTATACTCTCTTTGTTTTTTTCTTCTGCGATTGGTTTCGTCAATTGTTCTTTGCATAGAACCAGTAACTCTATCGGCATACATTATAACTCGGCCATCTACATTACGTGCCGCTCTTCCCGCTGTTTGGGTTAGAGCTCTTTCACTTCTTAAAAATCCCTCTTTATCGGCATCTAATATAGCTACTAAAGAGACCTGCGGTAAATCTAACCCCTCTCTTAAAAGATTCACTCCTATAAGCACATCGAACCTCCCAATTTGAAAATCTTCTAAAATTTCTACTCTCTCTAATGTATCTACATCTGAGTGTATATAGCGGCACCTTATATTTATTTTATCTAAATATTTATCTAACTCCTCGGCCATTCGTTTGGTAAGAGTTGTAACAAGTATCCGTTCATCTTTTACTGTTCTAACTCTTATCTCTTCTAATAGATTATCTACTTGATTTAATGTAGGCCTCACCTCAATAGGTGGGTCTAATAGACCAGTAGGTCTCACAACTTGCTCTACAATGAGCCCTTCAGACACATTTAACTCATAATCTGCAGGGGTTGCACTAACAAATACTCTTTGCCCTAAAATTGCTTCAAACTCGTCAAATTTTAGAGGTCTATTATCTGCTGCTGCAGGCAACCTAAAGCCATGGCCTATTAAGGTCTCTTTACGGGAACGGTCTCCCCCATACATAGCTCTAACCTGCGGTATGGTCACATGACTCTCATCAATAAAAGTTAAAAAATTATCTGGGAAATAATCAATTAGACAAAATGGGCGCATTCCTGGTTTTCTACCATCAAAATAACGGGAGTAGTTCTCTATCCCTGGGCAGTAACCAAGCTCTTTAATCATCTCTAAATCGTACTCTACTCTCTGTTTTAACCTTTTAGCTTCTTGGTGTTTGCCAATCTCGTTAAAGAAATTGAACTGCTCTAACATATCGTCTTGTATTTGAACTATTGCCTCTTTCATCCTCTCCTTTGTGGTTACAAAGATATTTGCTGGATAGATTGGAATCTGGTCTAATTCTTTTATGTGCTCACCAGATATAGGGTCGAAAAACTCAATGCTCTCTACCTCATCTCCAAAAAAAATCACTCTCACAGCATTATCGGCATAAGCTGGGTAGATATCTACAGTATCTCCTTTAACTCTAAATACTCCTCTTTTAAACTCATTTTCATTTCTTGAGTAGAGACTATCTACCAAAGCATAGAGTAATTTACTCCTAGATATCTTTTCACCAACCTTTATGAATATTGTGTTTGAGTGAAAATCCTCTGGGTTTCCTATTCCATAGATGCAAGAGACGCTAGAGATTACAATCACATCTTTTCTTCCAGAGAGGAGCGCACTAGAGGCCGAGAGTCTTAACTTCTCAATCTCTTCGTTTATGCTTAAATCTTTCTCTATATATGTGTCTGTTACAGGGAGGTAAGCCTCGGGCTGGTAGTAGTCGTAATAAGAGACAAAATATTCAATAGCGTTATCTGGAAAAAAAGATTTGAACTCACTATATAGTTGAGCTGCAAGGGTTTTATTATGGCTTAAGATTAAAGCAGGCCTCTGTAACTTCTCTATTACATTAGCCATAGTAAAAGTTTTGCCCGAACCAGTAACACCAAGTAAAGTTGCTGCATTAACACCTTGGCTCAAATATTGAGATAACAACTCAATAGCCTCTGGTTGGTCTCCTGTAGGCTTGAACTTAGACGAAAGTTTAAATCCCATTCAATAATAATCTATTCTCTAATCTTAATTTACAGTGAGCTTTTCACCATTTTAATATAATCTTCTAACCCTAAAGCAACCTTAGCCATTATCTTCTTTTGAAACTCTTCAGAAGCAAGTTGCTCCTCTTCTGGAAGAGAGCTCATAAAGAGAGTTTCAACAAGAATTGCAGGGAAATCTGTTGGTGCTACTAGCGAGAAATTAAAATTCCCTACTAACCCAAAGTTCTTAAGATTGAGTTCTAACATTCTTTTAAGAACACTCTTTGCAAGAGGTCTGTTTTCAATATGTCTGTAATAAGTACTAGTACCCATTTGAGTCAAAGGGTTACCCCCCGCATTACAATGTACAGAGAGTACCATATCTACACCTTCATTAATAAAAAGATCTTTTCTCTCTTGCATAGTCATATCTATATCTTCTGTTCTGCTAAGTATAACTCTACCTCCTCTACTCTCAATCTCTTCTTTAAGCATATAAACCATAGCTAAGTTCAAATCCTTCTCTTTCATACCAGAGGGGCTCACTGCTCCAGTAGATTTGCCTCCATGGCCAGCATCTATACCAAAGTAGAGACCGGCAAGAGAGTTTTTTGATCTAGTTTTAGATTTGCCCTTTAAAACATCTGGAGTGTGCCTAACAGAAATCTCAAGTGCAGTACCAGAGTAGTCTACAGAATAGCCCCAACTGTATTTATCTTTTAGCTTAATAATTACAGAGAGAACATCGCTCTCTTTTTGATTTAGATGAACATATTCAATTGCCTCCAAGTTAAGATATTGTGTTATCCAGTTTGAATTACATGCAACACCATGAATATCTACAACTATTCTATTCAATTGAGGGTCTCTATAAATAGTATATGGCTGCCTCTCCTCTAAAGAGACTCTTACTATATCTCTATTTCCAAATTTTGAAACGGTCCATGAGCCTGTATGAGAGAAGTTAGGCTTTTCTCCAAACGGCAAAATCTCTACAAACTTTTTAGGAATATAGGCATACCTATTTTCAGACAATTTTACTTTATAGAGACTCTCCTCTACAGCAAGTAATTCCATCTTTATTCCCTGAGCAAGAAAATTAATTTTAGCACCTCCTAATCTGTCACCTCCAACTCCGTAGTTGAGATAAGCTCCTCTTTTGGTTACAACAACAGGAAGAGTATATGTAGTTGATGGCTCGGCTACTACAGGCTTCTTTTTTTTATAATAGATTGTAAAACTCTCTTTTTCTACTGTATCGCCTTTTTTAGCTTCTACTTCTACACTATTTTCTCCCTCTTCAAGCAGTAATTCAACCCCAAATGAACCTGTCTCATACTGCTTTACAGAAGCTTTATTAACATAAACTTGAGAGCCTTTTTCTGCTACCCCCACAATGAAATGCACTTTAGAAGCTGTGCTATCTACCTTGCCTCTTACAATTCGTAATATTCTATTTTCCTGAGAATAGAGAGATAGAGATGTAATAGAGGCCAGCACTATGATTGATAATAACTTTAGAATTTGTTTCATGGCTTAATATTTGTTATTAAAGTGTTATAAACTTAAAAAAAGCTTTGCTAAATTTGCACGCTCTTTTAACAAGGCTTTTTATTTATTTGCAAATTTAATCAAAAATTATGGGAACTAATATTTCAAAAAACACTCTATTCCCTGGTCTCTTTATAATGCTAGGCCTTATTTTTCTAGGGATATTTATTAAAAGCGCTGTAATCTCTTTTAAGTCTTACGAGAGAGTAGTTAAAGTTAAGGGTCTTGCTCAAATAGAAGTTCCTGCGAACAAAGTGATATGGCCAGTTGTATATAAAGAGATAGGTAATGATTTATCTACACTATATAAAGCAATTAATCACAAAAACCAAGTTATAATCTCTTATCTCAAATCTAAAGGCTTAGAAGAGAATGAGATTTATGTATCTGCTCCTTCAATTATTGATATGAATGCAGAGAGGTACCAAAGTCAGCCCTCTAAATACCGTTATAACATCACTAGTGTAATTACTGTGACATCAAATAAGGTAGAGTTGGTTAGTAAAATAATCTCAAGCCAGTCTGAGCTTCTTAAAAAAGGAGTAGCACTTTTAGCTGGAGATTACCAATATCAAACTCAATATCTATACACTCTACTAAACCAAATTAAACCCTCTATGATAGAGGAAGCAACTAAAAATGCAAGAGCTTCTGCCCAAAAATTTGCAAAAGACTCTAATAGCAAACTTGGTAAAATTAAAACAGCAAGCCAAGGGCAGTTCTCTATTTACGACAGAGATGCCAATACACCTCAAATAAAAACTGTAAGAGTTGTGAGCACTATAGAGTATATGCTTCGCGACTAATAAAACACAATCATATTAAAATATTAAAGTAATTATGGAAATTTGTAATGTACACGCACGTGAGATTCTTGACTCAAGAGGAAACCCCACAATTGAAGTAGATATTAACCTTCTTTCTGGCGCTTTTGGAAGAGCCGCAGTACCTTCTGGAGCATCAACTGGAATAAACGAAGCTCTTGAACTAAGAGATGGAGATAAGGCTCGTTATATGGGTAAAGGCGTTCAAAAAGCAGTAAAAAATGTAAACGAAATTATAGCACCTGCATTAATGGGTATGAGTGCGCTAAACCAAGCAGAAATAGATAACTTCTTAATAGAATTAGACGGTACACCAAATAAGTCTAAACTAGGTGCCAATGCTATGCTAGGAGTCTCTCTGGCAGTTGCAAAAGCAGCAGCAGACTACCTTCAAATTCCCCTATATCGCTACATAGGCGGGACTAATGCAGTTACCCTACCCATTCCAATGATGAATATTATTAATGGCGGTTCTCACTCAGATGCTCCAATAGCATTCCAAGAGTTCATGATTCGCCCTATAGGTGCCCCTAGCTTTAAAGAGGCTCTAAGAATGGGTGCCGAGATTTTCCATAACCTTAAGAAAATATTTCATGATAGAGGCCTCAGCACAGCTGTAGGAGACGAAGGTGGCTTTGCCCCTACTCTAAAAGGAACAGAAGATGCTTTAGACTCTATTATAGCAGCCATTGAAAAAGCAGGTTATAAACCAGGTAAAGAGATTACTATAGCTCTAGACTGCGCAGCTAGTGAATTCTACGAAAATGGTATTTACGACTACTCAAAATTTGAAGGCAAATCAGGAGTAAAAAGAGATGCAAAAGCTCAAGTAGAATACCTAAAAGAACTTGTTAGCAAATACCCCATAGATTCAATTGAAGATGGTATGGACGAGCAAGATTGGGATGGATGGAAACTTCTAACAGACCAGCTGGGCTCTAAAATTCAACTTGTTGGAGACGATAATTTTGTAACTAATGTTGAGTTCCTCAAAAAAGGAATAGAGATGGGTTGCTCCAACTCTATACTTATTAAAGTTAACCAAATTGGTACCTTAACAGAGACATTAAATACAATTGAACTTGCCCATAGAAATAAATTTACAACGGTTACCTCGCACCGCTCAGGTGAAACTGAAGATTACACTATTGCAGATATTGCAGTAGCCACAAACTCAGGTCAAATTAAAACAGGCTCACTAAGCCGTTCAGACCGCATGGCAAAATACAATCAACTTCTTCGTATTGAAGAGGAGTTAGGCTCTCTTGCAAAATATGGCAGAGAGTAATAAACAAACTGTTTTTTCCTTAAAAGAGGCTGTCTAAAAATTGGGCAGTCTCTTTTTTTTGCTAAGCAATCACCTACTAATAATAAGGTTACAACATAGATAGATCTTTAAAACTATGATATATATACTTGGCACCCTCTTCCTGCGAAGCAATTTTATTAATTATTATCTAGTTACTGGGTGGGAAACTTTATCTCAGGAGATGATTGGACACAAGTTGCTAATTACATGGTAGTTAGCTTTTGAAAATAAGCCCTTTTGAGCTCATTTAGAAAAATTAAATACCTACCTGTTAGGCGTTTACGTGTAATCATCTCCTGGCAAAGTTTGCTTTGCTCTGCTCAACATAAAGCAACATCCCTTTTTCAGCTAATTAAATGAAGTGGTGTGAGCAGAGCTACTAGGTGGGGAAATTTAGTGAGCAGTAAGTAGGCCTACAATTGTGAAGAGGGCAAAAATTATAGAAGCTATACCGTTTGCTGTGAAAAAAGCTGCATTAATTTTAGAAAGATCTTTAGACGAAATAATAAGATGCTGCCATAATAGTAATAGTGAGAATATTATAGCACCTACTATGTAAATAACACCTAGGTCTTCTACTGAAAGGTAAAACATAACCAACATTGGAAGCACCAAACAGTGACTAACTGAAGAGATTATTAAAGCTTTTTTAGTTCCTACCAACTGAGGTATTGAGTGAAGCGAATTCTCTTTATCAAATTTTTCATCGCCAAGAGAGTAGATAATATCAAAACCACTAACCCAAAATAAAACTAATATAGATAGAACAACTGGAGCTATGTGGAATGTGCCTGAAACTGCAATATAAGCCCCTGTTGGCGCAATAGAGAGTGCAGCGCCAAGAACATAGTGACTTAGCGCACTAAAGCGCTTAAAATAGCTGTATCCGAGCAAAACTAAAAGAGTTGGAAAGGCTAGCACAAAACTCAATAGATTAATGAACCATGCAGCTGTAAGAAATATTAATGAGTTAATAATAACAAATCTAAGAGCAGCTATGGCAGAGATCTTCCCAGATGGAATTTCTCTCTCTTTTGTTCTAGGGTTTAAACTATCTATATCTCTATCTACATATCTATTAAAACCCATAGCAGCATTTCTTGCCGATACCATAGCTACAAGTACAAGAAATAATAGGGGTATTGAAAAACTCGCCTTAGAGATAGTAAGAGCTAAAACAAAACCAACAAGAGCAAAAGGTAAAGCAAAAAGAGTGTGAGCGAACTTAACCATTGCTAAATAGTTTTGTACACTTTTAATTCTCTTAATCATTTTAAAACTCTATAAATTAATAAAAGCAGAGCTAAGTCTAAGTAGTAAAAACTACCGTAAGGTGGCTCCAAACTCATTTATGAACTTAGTTAGAAACTTATTCATTATTTTCTCTACATGCTTGTCTGTAAGCGTCTTATCTTTATCTTGAAGAGTAAAGCTAATTGCATACTGCTTTTTCCCAGCTGGTATTTTATCTCCTCTGTAAACATCAAAAAGAACAATGTTTTTAAGTAGCTTTTTCTCAGTAGATAAAGCACAATTACGAATATCTGAATAAGATATTTCTTTATCTATCAAAAGAGCTAAATCTCTAGTAACTTCTGGATATTTAGGGAGCTCTTGATAAAGCACTTTATTCTTCTTTACCATATTTAATAAAACATCCCAAGATATTTCTGCTCCATAAATAGCCTGCTTAATATCGAATTTCTTAAGCAAAGATGCACTTATAGTTCCCATTACTGCAACTGTTTTACCACCCTTTGTTTTGATTGTTAAGCCTTCTGCAAACAGATCGGCTGGAGCTACCTCATACTCTAACTCAAAAATATCTACTCCAAAACGTTTAAAAATCAATTCTAAATAGCCTTTAAGCATAAAGTAAGAACCTCCACTACGTTTGCCTCTCCAGTATGGCTCACCTTGACCTGTTACAAAAAGAGACAATTTTGAACTCTCGACATGTTTTTCAAGCTCGGTTTTGCTATTATTACTAGTTATTAAGCTATATACATTACCGAACTCAAATAACTTTAGTTCACTATTTTGGTGATTAATATTATATGATATTACCTCTAACCCATTCAACAGCAGGGTTTGGCGCATTGAGTTTAAATCTGAACTAAGAGGGTTTAGTAATGAAACTAAATTCTCTTGTGGGAAAGTTGTTAGTTTAGAGTAGTAGTCGCTTTTAGTTAATGAGTTATTCATTGTCTCATAAAAACCATTGTTCACCAATAGATTTGCACACAACTCTCTTATCTTTTCTGGATCTGGCTCTATTCCAGGTGAAAGAGATGCACTCATTCTTTGAGGAAGCTCAATATTGTTATAGCCATATATTCTTAATACCTCCTCTACAACATCGCATTCACGAGTTACATCTACCCTATACATTGGCACAGCTACTTCGCAACCATTCTCTTCTTCTTTTAAAATATCAAATTCTAAATAAGATAAGATTGAAAGAATATTCTCTTTGCCAATTTTCTTTCCAATAAGAGACTCTATCCTTGCATAATCTAAAGATATTTTCACCCTATTTAAAGGTTCAGGCTCACACCTAACAATATCTCCAACAATTTTTGCTCCCGCTATCTCACATAGAAGTTGAGTAGCTCTCTTACATGCATAAGTTAATACCTCTGGGTCTGCCCCCCGTTCATAACGAAAAGAGGCATCTGTTTTGAGAGTATGTCTTTTTGAGCTTTTTCGCACAGAAACAGGGTTAAAGTAGGCGCTTTCCAAGAATATAGCAGTAGTTGAGCTAGACACTCCTGAATCTTCTCCACCAAAGACTCCCCCAATACACATAGGCTTAGATTGATCGCAAATCATTAAATCTTGGCTACTTAGTTCTCGTTCAACACCATCTAAAGTTTTAAACTTCTCTTTCTCCTTAGCTCTTCTTACAACAACTGTCTCTCCTTCAATTTTATGGTAATCAAAAGCATGTAAAGGATGGCCTGTTTCATGCAATACAAAGTTGGTTATATCAACCACATTATTTATTGGTCTTATACCAATAGAACGCAATAATTTTTGAAGCCAATCTGGCGACGGAGCTACCTCAATGTTATCTAATGTAATTCCATAATATTTTGGAGCTCCCTCTGGAGCCTCTAACTTTATCTTTATTGAGCTTGCATTACCTAGAGAACGAGGAAGTTTGTCAAAATCTAATACAGATGGAATTTCAAAATTACTATGCAAATTATGAAACTTAAGATATGCATTCAAATCGCGAGCAACACCAATATGCGAGGCAGCATCAACTCTATTAGGAGTTAAACCAATCTCAAACACTATATCTGTCTCAAGGTTTAAAAACTCTTTTGCGCTTAAGCCAATTTGTGACTCCTGCGGCAACACCATAATGCCATCGTGAGAGTCACCTATCCCAAGCTCATCTTGGGCACAAATCATTCCCATACTCTCTTGACCTCTAATCTTAGATTTTTTAAGTTTAAGAGTCTCTCCATTAGAAAAAGTTAAAGTTGTTCCTACAGTTGCAACAAAAACCTTCTGACCAGCAGCTACATTAGGGGCACCACAAACAATGTTGAGCAAACCTTCCTTACCAATATCTACTTTTGTAACACTTAGTTTATCTGCATCTGGGTGCTTCTTACATTCAACTACTTCTCCTACTACAACTCCCTGCAAACCTCCTGGTATCTCCTCTACTTGCTCTACTCCTTCTACCTCTAAGCCTATTGCGGTTAATATATTTTCTACTTCAAGAACTGAAATATTTGTATCTATATATCTTCTAAGCCAGTTATACGATATTTTCATATGGTACGTTTTTATATATTTTTGAAATTAATTCTGTCTCTTTTTGGTAAAAGTCTAAAACTATTAAAAAAGTGACTCTACAAACTCTTTTTTATTAAAGAGTTGTAAATCTTCAATTTTCTCTCCTACTCCTATGAATTTTACAGGAATTTTAAATTGGTCTGATATTCCTATAACAACTCCACCTTTGGCTGTTCCATCAAGCTTAGTAACTGCAAGAGCAGTAACGTCTGTAGCTTTAGTAAACTCCTTTGCTTGTAAAAAGGCATTTTGCCCGGTAGATCCATCTAAAACTAAAAGCACTTCATGGGGAGCATCTGGAATAACTTTTCTCACAACATTCCTTATTTTAGTTAACTCATTCATAAGATTAACCTTATTATGAAGCCTACCTGCAGTATCTATCAAAACCACATCGGCACTAGTAGCTACTGCTTTTGAGACTGTATCGAATGCTACAGAGGCAGGGTCAGACCCCATATTTTGCTTAACAATAGGCACTCCTGCTCTTTCACTCCAAATAGTTAGTTGTTCTACTGCAGCTGCTCTAAAGGTATCTGAAGCTCCTAATATAACCTCTTTACCAGAAGCTTTTAATTTTGCAGCTAACTTCCCTATTGTAGTAGTTTTTCCAACTCCATTTACACCAACAACTAAGATAACATATGGCTTTTTAGAAAAATCAAATGGTTCTTGCTCTGTATAGTTATCATCTATATTAAGCAAATCTTCAATTTCACTTCGCAAAATTGAGTTTAGCTCAGAACTATTCATGAACTTATCGCGCGCAACTCTCTTTTCTAGCCTCTCTATTATTTTAAGTGTTGTCTCTACACCTATATCAGATTCAATAAGAGCCTCTTCTAAATCATCTAAAGTTGTTTCATCTACTTTAGATTTACCCGCAACAGCTCTAGAAAGTTTTTCAAATAACCCAACTTTAGTTTTTTGCAAACCCTCTTCGAGTGCTTTTTTCTCTTCTCTACTTTTAGAGCCAAACAATCCAAAAAGTGCCATATTCATTATTTTAACTAGCAAAGATACTAATAATAGTTTATTACTAAGAGATAGTAATAAAAAAAACCTGGCACAAAAAAATGTACCAGGTTATATGTGATTTCAATTAAATTGATTACTTGTTAAAGAACTCCTTAACCTCATCTGTAGGAATCATCTCTTCTTGAAAGAGATAAGAACCGCTACGGTCTGAGCGTACCATGCGAATACACTTAACACTTTTTTTATTAGATGCTTTATCTGCAGAGAACTTAGCAACTGATTTCTTAGCCATTATATTTAATTTTTAACTGTTCTTACTTAATCTCACGATGAAGAGTTACCTTCTTCATGAACTTGTTGTATTTTTTACGCTCTAAACGTTGGGTCGTATTTTTTTTATTCTTGGTAGTGATGTATCTAGAAATTCCAGGAACACCACTTTCTCTTTGCTCGGTACACTCCAGTATAACCTGAACTCTGTTACCTTTCTTTGCCATATTGCTTTATGTATTAGATCACGTTGATTAAACCTTTAGCCTTAGACTCTTTTAAAACAGCACTAAGACCCTTCTTATTAATAGTTCGCATACCTGCAGCCGAGACTTTAAGATTTATAAATCTTTGCTCATCTTCTAACCAAAAACGTTTATTCTGCAAATTGGGTGCAAACTCGCGCTTTGTCCTGCGCTTAGAGTGAGAAACATTGTTCCCAATCATTCTCATCTTTCCTGTAACTTGACAAACTCGTGCCATTGTATATAGTAAAATTTAATATTTTTTCAAGGGTTGCAAATATCGGGAATATTTTTTTCTTATCCAAAATATTTACACAAATTTAAAAATCCTCTTCCATCTAATGTTTTTTGGAAAAGCTTTGAATCGGTTTTTTGAAAACCATATCACAGCTGGCGACCCCACAATGTGAGACTCTGGTACGAAACCCCAATAGCGTGAATCTAAAGAGTTGTGCCTATTATCGCCAAGCATAAAGTAGTAGTTCATTTTAAAGGTATAACTATCGCTAGCTATATCATTGATGTAAATAATCCCATCTTTTATAGAGAGTTTATTGTTTTCATAAGTCTCTATTATTCTATGGTACAGAGGTAAATTTTCCATTGTAAGCTCAACTTGCTCTCCCTCTTTAGGTATCCATAATGGGCCAAAGTTATCTTTAGTCCATTTAAATGTTTCACCCTCCGAGAAGGGAAAAATCATCTGTTTAGAATCGGGGAAATCTGGAGGATAAAGATCTATATTCTGCTTAACATCTTTGACATTGGCAAAAGCTAGAACCTCAACTGCCTCTTTTTGATTCATTGGAAAATCTGGATAACCAGGTAGTGCAGAGTCAAAATAGAGCTCCTCTGGGTTTAACCCCATTTGATCAATGATTTTAGGATTTAACTGAGTTCCATTAGTGTAAACAGTATATGTATTTTGTATACCAGGATAAAATTTCTGAGCTTTTCCATTAATATGTACAAGCCCATCTAAAATCTCCATTGTATCTCCTGCTACTGCTACACATCTTTTTACGTAGTTATCCTTTTTATCTACAGGCCTCACAACAATTGGTCCATACATGCTAATTGTCTGCTTTCTGCCATTAATGCGAATATGGGTGTAATAATCTTCTGTAGGTAACTGAGTGAGAACCGTATCGCCATGTGGAAAATTAAAAACAACTGTATCGTCATTTTTTACATCTGAGAAACCAGCAAGTCTTCTGTATGGATTCTGTCTCCAAGTTAAGTAGGACTCTCCACCAGTAATAGGTAGA
>JAQVZL010000062.1 GCA_028708215.1 Bacteroidales bacterium | reverse complement strand
CATTGCCCTCCAGTGCTTTGGAAGAAGGTACCACGAGGCAACATAATTGCATCTTGTGGCTGCCCCAACTCTAAATTGGTATAGTAGGTTTGCCCAGTACGCATATTCTGTGGTTTCTCGTTTACAAACACCATATCTATTTTAAACTGCCCTTGGCGCACCTCTGGATAGACCTTTTTTACAGTGAGCAGATAGAGAGTCTCTTGGCGCTCTAAAGATGCTTGCAGCCCAGGGCGCACTCTATCTATATAGTGCTCGTCTATCATTGCCTGCACCTTGTAGTTGGTGAGCACATTAATTTGCCCTATTCGAGAGCCTCTGGCAATACTTTGGCCCACCTGTGCATCTAACATTCCAAGTTGCCCCTCTACAGGCGCTTTCACATTTAAATTTTCTAACCTCTCATAAACCAGAAGTAGTGTTTGACGCATTTTTAATAGATCTGTAGAGAGTTGGCTCATCTCCGATGCCATAATTAGGGAGTCGTTTTTCTCTTTTAATATATTTATCTCTTGCTCTTGAGTGGCATACTCATAATCTTCTTTTGCTTGTAAATATGTCTCTGCTGGTATGAGTTTCTCTTTATAAAGAGCTTGTTGTTGCTCAAAATTTCGTCTCTTTTTTTGGATGTCGAATTTAGAAGACAAGAGCCTGCGCCGAGTTTCGATTATCTGATTTTCGAAGTTTATGCGTGTCTGTCGCAGCATATTCTCTTTTTGCGCCAAATTAGATTCACTTGCCATAATATCTTGATATAGAGTACTATTCTCTAGCTTTAAAATAATATCTCCTGCTTTTACCATAGCCCCCTCTTCTATTAGACGCTCTTTTACTCGGCCCCCCTCCTGTGCATCTAAAAAAATAGTAGCAATGGGTTCTACTTGCCCCGATACGCGTATGTAATCGTTAAATTGCCCTTGGGTAACAGTGCCAATGGTAACTTTATCGCGATCTATTTTAAGTGATTTGGTGCCCGCTTCTGCAATAATTTTGTAGGCTAAAAATGCAAATGCAACTCCTGCCACAATCCATAGTATATGTTTTTTTTGCAAGCCCTTCTTCTTTTCTATTTTTCTGTCCATAACGCTATTTTGTTTCCTTAGAGGGATATTGTTTTAATCATTTATTTTTCTTGCTTTATCTTGCTTTATAATGGCTTTACTCTTTGTTTAATCTCAACTTAATTGTGCTTCAATAATATGCAGAATTAATAGATCTTTTGGCCTAAATAAAATTGAACTGTTTTCTCTTTTATTTTCAACTGTAGCAAAGTGCGCATCCAATCTGCCTGTGATTGTGCTAGTTGGTTTTTAGCTGTGTAAAATTCAATTATACTTATAAGACCTTGTTGGAGCTTTTTTTCTGAGATTGTGTAGGCTTGTTCAAAGGCACTTTTTTTTGCTAAAAGTTGATCTCGCTGTTTAGAGAGCGAGTTTATCTGTTGAATATCTTCGTTAATTAGTTGATAGAGATTTTGTTGCTCCTCTTTTTGCCGGTTGGTAGCCAGCTGCCTCTCCATTTTTGCCTGCTTTACTTTAGATTGACCACTCCACCTATTAAATATAGGTATTTGGATGCCTAAATAGATAGACTTTGCCATATTTTGAGACCATTGGTCTTTAAATGGAATTGTTTGCATAAGCTGGTTAGCAGGGTTGTTGGGCTCTATAAGCTCTTTTCGTGAATCGGCAAAATTGGTATAAACACCTGTACCCAAAGCTAGCCGTGGAACTAAGTTGCCAATTGCAATATCTAAGTTTTTTTGGGAGCTCTCTAAATCTAGGTTTGCCCTTTGAACAGATGGCATGTGACTTAGTGCAACTTCATATACGCTATTTGCATTTAAAGGAGTGTCGGTAGAGGTTAAAGTTAGTTCATTTTCTAGTTTTAGATTTTCTGTTGCTGGGTAGTTCATCAATTTTTTTAATGCAAGCAGCGCTAAATCTCTTTGATTTTCTGCTACAATTAGGTTGTGCTGTTCTGCGGCCTCTTGGGCTTTCATCTCGAGCAAATCAGATTCGGCCTTTAATCCTAACTCTATTAGCTTTTCTGTTTTATTTAAATTTAGAAGTGTAAGGCGCACCTGTTCTTCTACTATCTCTGTTAAATTATTGAAATAGAGCACATCGTAATATCTATCCATTACTGCGAATGCAATCTCTATCTCTTTTTGTTTTATCTCTTCTACTGCTATTAAGTAGTTTAGTTTTTGATATTTGGCTCTGTTTATTTGTGTAAAGCCTTTAAAAATATCTATTTGAGCATCTAGATAAAAATTCATAGAGAAGAAGCTTTGATTCACAAAGGTATTAGTTGTAGGGTCTATAGATCTTCCATATTGTTGGTTACCAGTGCTTCCAGCATTAATATTGGGTAAAAAGTCTCTTTTTGACTGCTTGAACATCTCATTGTGAATGTCCGATTCTATTTTTTTGTTTTCATAGGAGAGATTATTCTCTAAGGCATAGCTAATGCATTGGTTAAGACTCATGTTTTGTGCCGAGGCAGTTGTGAGGCTTAGTGTAAAACTGAGTGTAAAGCAGATAAGTGTTACTAAAAATAGAGATCTCATATAGTTATTTTGTTATTCTATACGGCATAAAAAGCAACTTCAATGCCAATGGGGTTAAGTAATTGTATATTAGCGTTTTGTTTTGTTTGTTTTTACTGAATGTGTAAAGATATTAGACAGTAACTGTCTTTTTATTTGACATTTTAAAGATAAATGGTACTTTTACTTATCCCGAGTTTTAACTTACCTAGAGCTTTTGCCAATGAAGAGAAGCCATGTTTTAATTGTAGATGATAATAGAAGTGTTCTAAGTGCGCTTGAGCTTTTGTTGCAGCCTCTATGCAGAGAGGTTACTACATCTGTGAACCCAAATCAACTCCCTTCTTTGCTAGAGAAAAATCATTTTGACGCCATATTATTAGATATGAATTTTTCTGCAGGAATTAATAGTGGGAATGAGGGTTTGTATTGGTTGAGGCAAATACTGGAGCACGATGCCAACAGCTCTGTTATTATGATTACAGCCTATGGAGATGTAGAGTTGGCAGTGCGTGCAGTAAAGGAGGGGGCGGTAGATTTCGTGCTTAAACCGTGGGAAAATAGCAAGTTGATTGCTACAATTAATAGTGCAATACAGTTGCAAAACTCTAGAAGAGAGGTTAAGTTGCTTAAAGAGAAGCAACAAGACCTTAAAGGTGAGGTGAATAGAGAGAAAGCTGTTATTATAGGAGATTCGCCTTCGTTTAAAAATGTGCTCAATATAGTGAGTAAAGTTGCTAAAACAGATGCCAATATTCTTATTACAGGAGAGAATGGAACTGGGAAAGAGGTTATAGCTAGAGAGCTACATCTACAATCTTTACGCAGTAAAGAAGTTATGATAAGTGTAGATATGGGTTCACTCTCTGAATCTCTGTTCGAGAGTGAACTCTTTGGCCATGTGAAAGGAGCCTTTACCGATGCAAATGAAGAGAGGGCGGGTAAATTTGAGGTTGCAAAAGGGGGTACTCTTTTTATGGACGAGATAGCCAATCTTTCATTGCCTCTACAAGCAAAATTATTAGCAGCACTACAGAACAGAGAGATTGTAAAAGTGGGCTCTAATAAAAAAATAGCTATTGATATTAGGTTACTGTGTGCTACCAACAGCAATCTAGAGACTCTTGTTAAGGAGGGTAAGTTTAGAGAAGATCTGCTCTATAGAATAAATACAATTCAAATAGAGATTCCACCTTTAAGGGAGCGTGTTTCAGATATCCCGCTACTTGCCAAGTTTTTTCTAGAGATCTATAGCTCCAAATATAAGAAACCTTCGCTTAAAATAAGTGATAAAGTTCTTGAGCAGATGCAACAGTACTCTTGGCCAGGTAATGTACGTGAATTACAACACACTATAGAGAAGGCAGTTATTCTTGGAGATGGCCACACTTTAACTCCAAGCGATTTTTTCTTCTCTAAAAGTAGTACAAGCAGTGCTACTAACGCCAGTGCAACAACATTAGAAGAGATGGAGAGGCAAATGATAGAGAGCTCTATAGAACAAAATGGTGGAAACTTGAGCGCAGTGGCGCTTCAACTGGGAATAACCAGGCAAACACTTTACAATAAGATTAAGAAATATCAACTATAAGTTATTAGCCATCACCTATTAACTATTAACTATTAACTATTAGCCATTGCCCATTGCCCATTGCCCATTAACTATTAACCATTAACCATTAACCATTAACATGTATTACAAGAATACCTATATTCGTTTAGTAATCTATATTCTTTTATTGATTGCCTTTTCTGGTCTCTTTTTTATGCAGGCCTTTGCACTCTCTTGGTATTCTGTGCTATTGTTCTTTGGAGTAGCATGGGCTACATATCATATATTGAAGCTCTTTAATAAAATTCCACAGAAGATCTCTTATTTTTTTAATGCAGTTGAAAATGAAGATTCTACACTCCGTTTTCCAATAGATATAAGTCATGCTCCCACTAAAGAGATGAATAAGAGCCTCAATAGGGTTAACTCTCTTATACAGGAAGTTAAGCTTCAAAACAGAGAGCAAGAGCAATATTACAGTATGCTTTTAGAACAGGTAGTTACGGGGGTTGTTGTAATAAACAGTAACGGAAATATTTTGCAGGCAAACACCTCGGCAAAGAAATTACTTAATTATACCACGCTTTCTCACATAGAACAGCTAAAGAGGGTAGACGTCAATTTGTTTCAAGCCTTTTATCTACTTAAAGAGGGGAGTACACACCAGTTTGTGAAGTTGATACAGGGCAACACTATTGTGCAACTCTCTCTTAGAGCTACTACTTTTATAAGTAATAAAAAAACATTGCGTATTATCTCTGTTCATGATATTAGCAATGAGCTAGATGCCAATGAGGTAGAGTCGTGGGCTAGGTTAATACGGGTACTCACCCATGAGATAATGAACTCTATTACTCCAATTACTTCTCTTAGCGAAACATTACTAAACTACTACACTCCACCAGAAAGCCCTATTGATGCAAAAACAATAGCCAACACTGTTCGTGGGCTTAAAGTTATTAATGAGCGAGGTGCTGGATTAATCCGTTTTGTAGAGTCTTACCGCAAATTAACCAAGCTCTCTAAGCCAGTTCTTGAGACCATTGAGTTGGCGCAACTAATTGAACATCTGTTGTTGTTAATGGAGAGTGAACCAAACTTCAATAGAGTTCAATTTGATGTTCAAGTTCCCAAAAAAATCTGCTCTATTGAGGCAGATAGAGCACAAATATCACAAGTATTTATAAATTTAATAAAAAATGCAATAGAGGCTGTAGAGAAGGTCTCAGAGCCCAAGATCTCTATTGTTGCCTCTTTAATGGCAGATAGCCGTTGTGAAATAAAAATTATTGATAACGGGCTAGGAGTTGCACCCGAGTTGATGGATCAAATATTTATTCCATTTTTTACTACTAAGGAGAATGGCTCTGGCATTGGACTAAGTCTCTCCAGACAAATAATGAAAAACCACGGAGGCACAATAGAGATAATCTCCCTGCCAGGCAAAACGCAATTTACATTGTACATTTAAAACAAAAAAACAGCGTATGATTTAATTGTCTTTTAAAGAGTAAACTCTTTAGTTGTAGGCATCTCTTTGCTCTGGAGTACTCATAACTGCTCCTGTTAGTTTTTTTGAAGAGGGGGCATCCCAGGTTTTAAGATTTTGATGAGTTGTGTAATAACTTTTTGGAATAGGGTGGGTGCCTATTACAACTTTCACTTTATATTTCTCTTCAAGAAATTTTTTGAAAAATAGTGTTCTGGGGCAAGGAGGATATCCTACTACTAAACCTGTTGCCAGATGGATTACTTCTACACCATTTTTTATCATCTCGGCCGGTACGTACTCTATATTTCCACCAGGGCACCCACCGCAACTGGTATATCCAACAAGATCAAGAGAAGCCTCTTTTTCATAAATACTAAAAGCTCCTTCTCTGTTGTGCATAGCTCTAAGACATTTACCGCCACCACATGTACTGTAACGGTCGCAAATAATTATTCCTACTTTCATTTTTTTTATTTTAACTACACCAAATTTAATGAACTTTTGTTCATAATAAAATTTTTAGAGTTTTATTTTAAAAAATGATAGATTAAAACTCCTCTTTAATTATTCTATCATTATTTATACCTAATTTATTTAGATGTTCTTCTATACTACTCATCATTGGTTTTGGCCCACAAAGGTAAATGTATTCATGTTTTTTAATACCAGAAGCTTCTAGAAATTTTTTATCTATTATCCCATGAAAATGTTCTTTAGATTTTTCTTCTGATAGAATATTAATGAAATTTTCTCCTAGCATCTGTTTAAACTCCTCTTTATTAATAATGTCTTCTGTAGTTTTATTTGCAAAAATGAGTTTATTATTACCTATTTTGTTGTTAGATTCTAATTCTCTAAGTATAGAAATAAAAGGTGTAACACCTGCTCCACCAGCAATAAAGACTCCTTCTCCTTTGTAATTTATAGTGCCTCTGGGGTGTTCTATTAAAAGTTGGTCTCCAACTTCTAGATTAAGTACTTCATTGGTAACGCCTTTATGTGAAGGGTATGCTTTTATTACAAATTCTAGGTGTTCTTGGTTAGGTAGGCTAGTAAAGGTAAAAGATCTTGTTTCATTATCCCACCCCTCTTTATTAATGGCAACAGAAGTAGCTTGGCCAGATTTAAAATTGTAATTGGCTGGTTTCTCTGTCTCAACTCTTAATACATTGTGAGTTAATTTTTCAATTGTTTTAATTGTAATAGTGTGTTTCATAATAATAGTTGATTGAAAGAGTGATTAATAGTTCTATAACTCTACAACCATTTTCCTCTGCTAATTGTTCGTTTCCCATCTCTAGTAGAGTAGTTTTTAGTTGTTTATCCAAGAAGAGAGTGCGAGTGGTTTTTTGTTGCCGAAAAATAGGGGGGTAATTTTATCTATCATTGAATGACCCATTGAACTGTTGGTAAGATAAACCATATGAGAGTCTTGCTCAGGAACAATTAAAAATAGAGCTTTAAAGTTACCATTATCTCCCCAATGAAAATAGATATTGCCCAATTCGCTGTTTTTTTCTATACCTATGCTTAGCCCCCAAAAGATTGAATTGTCGCAGGTGCGGCTTCTATTGGAATATCTTACTGCTTGTACTGTTGGGGTAAAAATCATTTTATGGTATTGTGGTTTTAGACCATCTCCTTTAACAAGTGCCTCTAAAAAAAGGGAGTAATCTGCTGCAGTTGTCCGTAGAGTGTATGCCGAGTTGGCACGTGGGTGACGCCCTTTTCCTCTGTTTTCACCCTCTTTGTTAAAGCCATCTGCTGCTATTTTGTCATAATTTAAAGAGGGTATATCTGCTCGGCCCCACTCATAGCTGCTGCTTTTCATTTGAAGAGGGACGAAAACCTCTTTGGTGGCTATCTCTTGTAGCGATTTACCTTTTATGCTCTCTACAGCTTTTTGAAGTAGAGTAAAGCCCTCTCCAGAGTAGCTAAAGGCGCTATCTGGCTTAAATTTAAATTTGAGGGTAGAGTTTGGCCACTCTTTGGAAGAGGGCGATGCTGCCCAATTTGGTAGGCCACTTTTATGTGATAAAATTACTCTTGCAGTAAGCATTTTTGCCCACTCCATCTCTTCTGGTAAAAATCTATCTTCTTCTATGTAATCTAAAATAGGCTTGTCTAGATCTATAAGGCCCTCTCCAGCCATTTTCATTACAATATACATAAAGAGGGGCTTGCTTAAAGAGGCTGCCTGGAAAACGGTTTGAGAGTATTTTGCAGGGGAGTTGTACCCTTGGCTATTAATTTCTAAAAAGGAGCTTCTTTTTCCGTTGAAAAAAGTAGATTGAAATAGTGGAATTTTATTCTCTTTAACTATTTCTTCTATTTCTTGCCCGTTAGTTATTAGAGATGATAACATAATAAGAGTAAAAGATAAAATAAGTGAGGTGAGTGTTTTCATAGCTCTATTAAATATAAATAGCAAAAATAGGAATTCTTGAGTAATTCAACTATAAATTGAGTAAATTCGCACCTTCTACAATAAATGGATGTTAAAAAATGAGAAAGCTAAAATTAATTTTATTACTATCACTTTTTTCTGCTTCGCTATTTGCGCAGAAAAAAACATTAGATCACACTATATACGACCAGTGGAAGAGTATTAGTAATTTTCTAATATCTGAAAATGCAAATGTCTCTTTCACACAGTATAAAAGTCATTTAGATAAGTCTATTTTAGAGATTAAAGTTAATGATAGTGGTTTTAAAAAAACAGTAAAAGGTGCCTCTTCTGCTCAGTTTTTTAATAATGAGCAGTTGGCTTATTTTACTTCAAAAGATACTATCTATCTAATGGATATAGCCAAAGAGTCAATTGAAGTTATTTCTAGCGCTTCAAAACCAACTAGCCACAAGGGTTCAAATTATATAACTTATTTTAAAGGTAAAACTCTATATATATTAGATGCTCACTCGTTTGTAAATGGAGAAGAAGTTATAGATTCGCTATTTAATGTTAAAAAAAGTTCTTTTTTAAATGCAGCAAACATTCTGCTTCTCTGTGCAGATTCCAACGGAACCTCTTTTGTCTCTATAAATCTTAATAGTAGAGCTTCTTTTGTAAAAGACACTCTTTATAATTCTCAAAAAATTATTAATGATTTTGATATTAAAGGAGACGGAGAGAGTGTTATTTTCTTCTCTGCACTAGACAGTGCAGGCCTTGAAGGCGTTGAGGTAGAGCTTTTAGAGAGAAAAAGGGTGAAAAGAGGTGTGAGCCAGTATGAACATAAAATTACAGAGCTTAACCAGAGTCTAGTTCCCGATAGTCTTAGTTTTAATATAAAAAAAGGGATCTCTTTTTCTGAAGATGGTAGTTTTTATAAGTTTTATATCTCTCCCTTTTCTGTACTTGAAAAGGGCAATAAGAGGGGAGGGAAAGCTTCTAAAGTAAAATCTAAAGCAAAAAAACCAGAGTTTGAATATGAGCTGTGGAGATGGAATGACACCCTATTGCCTATTCAGAAAAAAGGGAGAAATAGCATTTTTACCAATAATTTGTTATCTATTTATAGGCCCAATGAAAATAAGTTTATTCAACTCTCGCAGGGGTATGGTATTTTTCTTCTGCTTAATGATAATTCTCCGTATGGTTTAGAGGTAGATAGTAGCCCCTATCTATATGAGGAGCTTTGGAAAGATCCTACTCCTAAGGATTTCTATTATACTAATATTAAGACAGGAGAGTCTAAAATTTTATTTAAAGAGTTTAACGGAATTTTTGCACTTTCAGATAGAACCCCTCACATATTTACATATGAATATAGTACAGAAGATTGGTATGTAACTTATTTAGATTCTGGTAAGAAAATAAACTTATCTAAATCTATTCCATACTCAACCACAAGGGAAGATTTTGATAAACCACAACCAGCTGGTTCTTATGGGCAAGCAGGGCTAAGTGCAGATGAAAAATATTTTATTGTATATGATAAATATGATGTTTGGGCTTTACCTATTAATGGAGATTCTAAAGGGGCCTATTCTATTACAAACGGATATGGTAGAAAAAATAATATTAGGTTTAAAGTCACAAAAATTAGTAAAGGAACAAGTAGAGGAAGGGGTAGAGGCAAAAGAAGCTCCAACGCTGTAGATCTAACGCAGGAGATTACATTGGAGTCGGTTAATTTAGATAATATGCACTCTGGCTATTACAGGGTTTCAAAAGGAAAAGACCCTGTGAAATTAGTTGAAGGGCCATATAAATTCTCAACTACTAAGCATTTTGAGAATGGCAACTATCTTGTAAGAAGAGAGAGTTTTAACGAAGCTCCAGACTATTGGCTTGCAAATAAAGATTTTAAATTTATTCGTAGAATTACCTCTTTAAATGATCAGCTGAAAGAGTTTAAAACTGGAGATTCAAAAGTAATTAGTTGGAATGATAATAGTGGTGAAAAACAGACTGGGATTCTCTATACTCCAGAAGATTACGACTCTACTAAGGCATACCCAACCATAGTCTATTTTTATGAGACTATGAGTCAAGATGCTTTTCTTTTCTATGACCCGGCTCCTACTACCTCTACTATTAACCCTATTATGTTTGTTAGTAGAGGGTATGTGATATTTATGCCAGATATTAGATATGAGATAGGGTGGCCTGGAAAGAGCTGTCTAAATATTGTTGAAAGTGGTACGCGTCATTTAATAGATAAGGGTGTTATAGACCCAAATAAGCTTGGCTTGCAGGGGCATAGTTGGGGAGGTTATCAGGTGGCTTACTTAATTACGCAGACAGACCTATTTACAGCTGCTTGCTCTGAAACAGCTGTTGCGAATATGACCTCGGCCTATACAGGAATACGTACTGGGCCTGGTAAGCCAAGAATGTTTATGTATGAGTCTACTCAGAGTAGAATAGGTGGTACATTATGGGAGAAAAAGAAAAATTATATAGAAAACTCCCCTCTCTTTTATTTAGATCAGGTAACTACTCCTCTTCTTTCTA
>JAQVZL010000061.1 GCA_028708215.1 Bacteroidales bacterium | reverse complement strand
TCGTCTCCTATCATTACTCCATATTTGTCTGAGTAGTTATCTACGTACCCCCATTCCAATTCGTTTACTTTCCAGTAGCCGGTTTCTGGATCTTGGATAGCAGTTGGTGGAAGAAGTGTTCCAGTATACTCTATTGTCTCTGGAACTCCTTCTGCAAAAAAGAGTGGATAGTAACACTGTCTATGAAAATTGTTGGCATTAAGAAACCCTGTTGCTCCAGTATTGTCTGTCCACTTAATATCTTCTGCTGTTTCAGTTTGAGAAGGTTTGTAATATGTGAGTATGTAGTTAAGGTTTGTTTCTGGATTGTTATGTTCGCTTCCTTTAAGTTCATACCACTCTTGTGGGTCTGGTTTTCCGTTTCCGTTGGAGTCATATGCTACCATAACTATCCCAGGCTCCGAGCTTCCTTTAAAAGCATTACCATGGATAACAAAATCGTCTCCCTCTTCATTTATTACGGTGTGGTCAAATTTAAATATTATATAGCCTCCGTAGCCACCAAGAGAGACCATTCCCTTTTTGCCTACTATAGTTTGTGCGCCATCAAGATTACCTAGCAATTTGTTGGTATATTGCCCTGGTGCTGGGCGGAACTCAATTATTTGAGAGATCCATTTAGATGAGCCCTCTTTTGGCGGATCAATTGCAAAGTATTTTAGATTAACTGAGTCTACCCCGCTTTGGTTTATTACTTTAAGTGTAATATTGTATTCGCCAACTTTTGTGATCTCTATAGTAATGTTGGGCATGTTATTAGGGGAGTAAATATTATTAATCTTCCATTCATATTTAGTCTCTTTTAACCTGCCTTCATTCTCTTCTTGGTTGGTTATTGCTTTAAGTTCTATTTTGGAGCCTACAATTACTGTAGAGAGGTTTTCTGGAGCCTCTATTTTTGTGATAGATGGAGCCAGAGGTGCTAGGGTTTCATCTTTTTCACAAGAGATAGCTAGAGTGAATACTAAAACTAATGTTATTAATTTGTAGATATAATATCTAGATGAATAAATCTTTGTTGTGTTCATGATAGTATGTAGTTTTTTAGTAAAAAGTGTTGAATTAGTTAAATAGAATCATTGAAGGAAACCAGTAATGGTCGTAGGTAATGCGTTTAATCTCTTCTCCTGTTTTACCACTGAATATTACTAATCTGTTATCGCTAAAGCCTGCGCCCCAGCCGCTTTTGGTGTATGTTGCAACAATATTATCTGTTGTAGGGTCTACTCTAATTGAGGCTCCATAGAAAGCATCGTCATCTTCTCCTCTTGCAAATATTTGATCTAATGAACTCTCTTGCCCAGGGATATATTTATAGATAGCGTTTCCACCTCCCCACATTCCAGCTTTGGTAAAGTAGAGTGCATTCTCTTTGTGTGCTGCGCATAAAGACCCAGCGTTCCATGCTCCCCAGCTGTTATGTATTTTTACCGATTCTGGTAGAGGATATTCTGTTGTCTCTAAAGTAGAGGGATTTATTCTTACCAATTCAGTTTGGTTTTTAGAAGCCCATAAATTACCATCTTTAGTACGTGCAAAACCAACTTCTATTCCCTCAATTGTTTTAACTAGTTCCATAGTGTTTGAGTTGTAGATTAGAGCTCCTTTTTCTTGGGAGATTACAAAAATATATTTACCACTAGCATACACAGCACCGCACTGTCTTCTTCTTTCGTTTACATCTTCTAGTCCAGATAGTGATTCCTGAATAGACAACGGGTTTAATGTTAATTTAAATGCTCCTATGCTTGTAGTTAGTATACCATATTGCTCATTTACACTAGTAAAAGCTCGAGCACTAATGTTGCTTTCTAGAGTGAGAGAGCCCTTAGATTTCATAGTATAGGCATCTGCAACTACAATTGATTGTCCCATTTTTGAAATCATGTAAAGGTTACCATTCTCTATGGTTCCGTATTGAGTAGTGGTGCCTAGGTCTAATCCGGAGTTGTTCTCTTTGAAAGCGTTAAGATGCTGGCTATTAGTATTTAAATTAAAATAGTTTACACTTCCATTTTCGTGTCCGAACCATCCTTCGTTTATAATAATAATTCCTCTATAATACTTTTTAACGGTAATAGTAGCCTCTTTTGATGCTACTCCAGATTTATTAGTTGCTTGGTACTCTATCTTGAAAATACCTACGTTATCTGGTTCAAATAGATAGTTGGGTTCTGTTGAGACTACAGTGCCGTTTATTTTCCATTGAAAGGTTGTGCCCGGTAGCGAGTATTGAGAAGGGGTAAGAGTTACTCTACTGCCTAAGGTAATAGTTGTATCGGCAGTAATGCCAATGTTTGTTACTCTGGGAGCAGCAATATCATCTTCTTTTTCGCATGAGGTAGAAAAAAGAGTGATTGATAATAAAAGTAAAAGGGTGGTGATTGTTCTCAATTTTAATCGATTGAAAATTGAGCTGTTTGGTGGAAAATTCTCCATTTTGCTGTAAATTAAATTGGTTAATAACTAATCAATCGAATTTTACAGCTGGCGAGCAAAACGTGCAATTATATGTAGGAGCGCCAAATTACCTAGCCATAACCCGTAGCTTGTAAAATCCGAATCAATGGTAGGTCTTCTGACTTGCTCCTCTTTTAACGCCTTCCCACCGTAACCAAAACGGCAGTGACTTTGAGTTAAAAGCTCGTGGAGTGGTATTTACTCCTGGAACTCACAGCAGCGGGAACTGTTGCCGAATCTCACGGCATTCCCTATTAAGCCCATTTGGGCACCAATGCGAGGGCAAAGCTATAGAAAAATTCTATAATCTCCCAATTTTATTAATGTGATTCTTTTGTACTATCTTCGCAGGCTATTTAATAAAAATTTTGAAAATGGAGAGAAAAATGGGAAATCCTGCAGTGGTAGGTCTTGCGGGTTTCGGTTTAACAACTTTGTTGTTGCAATGGGCTTTATCTTTGGTGGGCTTGCACAAATGATTGCTGGTTTTCAAGAACAGAAGTTAGGGAATAATTTTGGGTATAGTGCTTTTACTGCCTATGGGAGTTTTTGGATTGGGCTTGGAATTATTTGGATGTTAAATCACTTTGAAATTTACCAATCGAGCACTACAGATGTTGGATTTTTTATGCTTGCTTGGACTCTCTATACCATAATAATGTTTATTGCTTCTCTTAGAGTACATAAGGCAATGGCTATCACTTTTGGTTTATTGCTAATTGGGTTTATCCTTCTTGTTTTAGGCCATTTTGGATTTCCTATTCTAAACAAAGTTGCTGGCTACGAACTTATATTCTGCGCACTTGGTGCATGGTACATGATGGCATCAATAATAATTAACGATTTAGCCGGCAAAGTTATTTTACCAGTAGGTAAGCCACTTCTATAGAAAAGAGTGGAAAAGAGTGCCCGCGAGCACTCTCCCGCCCGCGAACGCTTTCCCAAAGTTATCTCTAGCAAACTAAAGCTTACATAAAAAAGAGGGCAACGCCCCCTACGCTAAGGATTGCTCCTGCGAACTCTACCCAGGTTACTTTTTTCTTATAAAAGAGTACGTAGGGGATTAGAATTATTATTGGGGTGGTTGCCATTATGGTTGAGGCTATTGCGGTGTTGGTGTGTTGAACGGCCATGAGTGAGAGGGAGACTCCTAAAAATGGGCCGAAAAAAGCGCCTCCTAAAATTGCAAGGTTGGCTTTTTTGTCTTTAATCCCTTCGCGGAATACTTTGCTGCGGCCTGTGAGTAATATTATGAGTGCAAAGCCTATTGCTCCGGTTATAATTCTTATTTGGGTAGCGGCAAACGGGATATATTGAGCTGCTTCTGTCCCAGCAGCACTTTGTTCATAAAAATTCATTCCATGTTTGCTCAAGACTATTCCAAGCCCTTGGCCAAGTGCGCCTCCTATTCCAAGTAGAACTCCTTTTAGTGGAAGATGCAGGCTTACATTTGGTTTAAGTTTATTTAATAAATTGGGTTTTTTCTCTTTGTCGCAGCTGGTTACAACTGTAAGATTGCTGGTTCCTGCTACTAATGTGCTTGTGCCTGGTTTGGCGTTGCGTTTAAGGATTGAGATTGCAATACCAGTAAGAGTTACTGTCATACCTAAGTATCCCATTGGAGACATTTTTTCTCCCAGTAGCATCCACCCAAAGAGTGCTGCAAATGGAGGGGCTAGTGTCATAAGTAGTTGTGAGAAGCGCGCTGTAATAATTATATATGAGTAGAAGAGGCACATATCTCCAAAGACAAACCCTACCATTCCAGAGAGAGACATCCAAAACCATGTTTTACCATCTGCTGCAACTGGTAGCATAGAACCTGTTGTGAAGTAGAGTAGTGCGCCTAATAAGAAAAAGGCGAAAAGGAGTCTTAGTAGATTTACTGTTAGCGATCCAACACGCCGGCCTGCAAACTCAAAAAAAAGAGCAGTGAACATCCATGAGAACGCCACTGCTATTGAAATTAACTCACCAAAATACTGTATATAGTTATATAGTTTTTAGTTAAAAAGGGATCGTACAAGCTGGGGAATGTCTTGAACTTGAATTATTTGTAGGGTTTGTGTTTTGGGGCTGCTTAGGCTGCTGTAAGAAGAGATAAAGATTTTTTGAAAGCCAAGCTTTTGGGCTTCTGCTATGCGGCGTTCTATTTGGGCTACGGGTCGAATCTCTCCGCTAAGACCTACCTCGGCAGCAAAACAGTATTTTTGAGATATGGCTACGTCAAAGTTAGATGAGAGTATGGCGCAAACTACAGCCAAGTCGCAAGCGGGGTCGGTCACTTTAAGACCTCCGGCCATATTCAAAAAGACATCTTTGGAGGCAAGCTTGAAGCCGGCTCTCTTCTCTAAAACGGCTAAGAGCATGTTGGTTCGGCGCACATCAAACCCAGTAGCAGATCTTTGAGGAGTGCCGTATGCGGCGGTGCTTACTAGTGCTTGAGTCTCTATAAGAAACGGTCGGGTTCCGTCTAACATAGCCGCTACTGCAATACCAGAGAGGTTTTCTGAGTGCATTGGAATTAGCATTTCAGATGGGTTGCTTACCTCGCGAAGGCCGGTGTTTATCATCTCAAAAATAGCCAACTCGGCAGTTGAACCAAAGCGGTTTTTTATACTGCGTAAAATGCGATATGAGTGGCGGGTGTCTCCCTCGAATTGTAAAACAACATCTACTATGTGTTCCAATATTTTAGGCCCTGCAATGGAGCCATCTTTTGTGATATGACCAATTAAAATTACTGGTGTATTTGTCTCTTTGGCGTATTTAAGCAGCATGGCGGCACTTTCGCGTACCTGAGATACAGAACCTGGGGAACTCTCTAAAGTTTGTGAGTAGATGGTTTGTATTGAGTCAACTATAATTAGGTGGGGTTGGCTCTCTTTGGCTCTGTTTAATATGTTTTCTAATAACGTTTCGCTAAGAATAAAGCAATTTTCATGCTCTCCGCCTAATCTCTGCCCTCTAAGTTTTAATTGCCGAGGGCTCTCTTCGCCAGAGACGTATAGGGTTTTTAATGTTGGGGTATGCAGAGGTATTTGCAGTGAAAGAGTAGATTTTCCTATTCCCGGTTCGCCTCCTATTAAAATCATTGAGCCTGGTACAAGACCTCCGCCTAAAATACGGTCTAGCTCTGCATTTCCAAGTGATATTCTCTGTTCATTAGAAAAGGTTATTTCCGATAGAGGTTGTGGTTTAGGATTGGAAGTTGGTAGAAAACTTACAGATCTTGCCCCCGTTGCTTTGGAATCTTTGCTAACTATCTCTTCTACAAGTGTGTTCCATTTCCCACAAGAGGGACATTGCCCCAACCATTTTGATGTCTCGTTTCCACAAGAGGTGCAGAACCATGCCTTTTTAACTTTTGCCATATAATACTTTAATTGAGAAGAGCAGTTTAATCTATTTTACTAGTACAAATATAGTAATTTGGATTACCAATTTATTATATTTGTATTTTGGCTAAGGCCTAACTACTGTTTTTGTTTAATATTAGTTATAATTTATTTGATTAAAAATATAAACACTATGAGAAAATTTATTGGGACAATTTTGCTATTTGGTTTTGTAGCTATTATGCCACTTTTTGCCCAAGACAATGAGGCTATTCTTAAAAACACCACAGATTATTTACAAGAGGTTAAAGCGCAGTGGAAAATACCAGGGATGGCTTTTGCCGTTGTAAAGGATGGGGAGATGATATACTCCAATGGTTTTGGAGTTAAGGAGTTGGGTAAGAGTGACCCTGTAGATGCAAGTACTCTGTTTCAGATTGGTTCTGTCTCTAAGTCTTTTACTGCAGCTGTAATGGCCTCTTTGGTTGAAGAGGAAAAAGTTAACTGGAACGATACTGTGAAAAATATTTTGCCAGATTTTAGAATGTACGATAAGTGGGTAGAAGAGAATTTACAGGTGAAGGATATAATGACTCACCATTCTGGGCTTCAAGGGCAGTTGGGAACCTATATTCCAAATATGGGTTATGAGAGAGAAGATATCTATAATATGCTTCCTCTGCTTAAGCCTAAATATAGCCTTAGGGGCTCTTATGAGTACAACAATATTACATTTATAATTGCATCTAAAATAATTGAAAAGGTTACTGGAAAGAGTTGGGAAGATAATGTACGTGAGAGAATTTTTAAGCCTTTAGGGATGGCAAATAGTAGAGTAACAGGTGATGAATTTGCTTCTTTTAAAAATGTAGCAACTCCCCATTCGTTTTCATATTTGAAAGGGGCTGCTCTTACAGATAGTACTTGGGTAGATTCCATAAGTGTGACTCCTTTAATTGGGAGTGATGCGCAAGCTTTGCACTGGCTATCTGTTATTGGACCAGCTGGTTCTATAAGTTCTACGGTAGAAGACATGTCTAAATATTTACTGTTTCATTTAAACAAGGGTATGGTAGATAGTAAACAGGTTGTTGCTAAAAAGCAGATGGAGTACTTACGTAAAGGGCATACTATTGTGTCTCAAGATTCTGCAAAGACTACACTTTATGCCCATTGCTGGTTTGTTGAGCAAAATAGCCGTTATCGTCTCTATTTCCACACTGGTACCACTTGGGGGTTTACTACTTTAACTGCATTTGTTCCTGAACTAGATTTAGGTTTTGTGATTTTAGTAAATTCAGAGGCTCCAGCACTACCTAGATATGCTCTTATGCGTAGAATAGTTGAGCTGTATAAGGGATATCCAGATAAAGATTACAATGCCAAATATTATAAGGAGTGGTTGGAAGATAAGCGTGCGAGTCAAAAAAAGAGAGATAAAAAAGCTGCCGAGGTTGAAAAGTTACCGGCTCCAAACCTTAATAAGTTAGTTGGGGTTTATGACAAAGGTGAGCTCTTTGGGAAAGCAGTTATTGAGATGGAAAATAATGAGTTATTTATAACTGTTGGTCCTAAAGATTGGAGAAGTAAACTAATTCATGTGAATGGAAATGAGTTTAAGTTTCGCATGGGGGGGACTACTTTTGAGACGGAGTTTGAGTTTGATAAAGATGGCCGTATTTGTGTTGGTTTAGATATGCAGTATGGCTATACAGAAAACTTTGGTATTTGGCCCAAAATAAAATAATGTAGTTTAAAAATTAAATAATAATAAATAAAGATATTATGAAAAGAATTTTAACATTTTCGCTTACTCTCTTCTTGGCGTTTTCGCTCTTTGCGCAGGGGAGTAATAAGCCAGTTATTGGTATATCTTCTGGTTGGGGAGGAGGCTCTTCTACCTCGGCACCACTTACTTATGTTGAATCTGTAATACGTGCAGGAGGGGTGCCTATGGTTATTCCTCTCACAGAAGATCCCGAATTACTAGCAGCTATGCTAGATAGGGTAGATGCTGTAATTATGACAGGAGGAGAAGATATAGACCCTTTAAGGTGGTATGGAGAGGAGCCAGTACCTGCTATGGGCTCTGTAGTACCAGAGAGAGACGCTTTTGATATTGCTTTAATTAAAATGGCAGTAGGCCGAAATATGCCTGTTTTGGGTATTTGTAGGGGACACCAGCTCATGAATGTTGCTTTTGGTGGAACTCTCTACCAAGATATTCCTTCGCAAGTTAAAGGTTCATCTGTAAAGCATAGGCAAAAGGCCCCTAATTACTATGGTACTCACACAATTAATATTGAAAAGGGTTCTCTTTTAAATAGGCAAATTGGTTTAGAGAAGGTGGCTGTTAACTCATACCATCACCAAGCAATAAAAGATTTAGCTCCAGGGTTCAAAGCTACTGCATATAGTGTAGATGGCGTTATTGAAGCAATGGAGAAAGAGGGTAGCAGCCGAGTTTCTGGAGTGCAGTTTCACCCAGAAGGGTTCACTTCCAATAACATAAATACTTTTTTAGGTATTTTTGAGCACTTTATAGAAGAGGCAAAAGTCTATAGAGCAGAGAAAAAATAATCTCTTTGTGATCTATTTCTTCATTTTAGCAAAAGAGAGAATTAGACCTAAAAATATTGAGAGAGAAGCTGCAAAAATTACTTTGTATTGATCTGGTAATAAAAAAGTTATAGTGTGAGCGGGTATCCAGAAAAGAGGGATGGTTTTGCCTACTACAAATTTTATGAACCCGCTCCAGTCTATTGTAGAAATTGCTTGTGAGACTGTGATTTTATTGCCAGAGTATTTTGCATCTATCCAAGTATCTGTTATGCGGTGCGCTGCCATAAAAACAGGGCCAAAGGTGAGGTTCATGATTGCCGAGATGTAAAATGCTCTTAAAATTTTTATGCTTGGATAGCCTGTGTAGATAAGACCTTTAGCTGCTGCACTATCTATGCCTCCAGTATATAATGCGAACATAAGAACAATTGTAATTCCTAGCATGCCCCATACTAACATTTTTGCTAACATTCCCTTAACTGGTTGCCAGTTGCCGCTAACTAGCCGTACTGCCAAAAACTCTCCCATTATTGAGAGAATAGCAAATTTTGCAAATGCCATTAGATAGGGGTGAGTTGTAGTAGTATCTATAAATAAAAGATGGGTTGGAGGGTATATAAGAAAAGCGGTGAAAAGTATAATAAGGCTAATCCATATTAAGGTTCCATATTTTGCCATTTTGTTGTTAGGTATTTAAAAATTAGGTGATATTTGTTTGAAGTTGCTGTAAATTATTTTAGAGATTAATCTCTTTAACTTTATTGAGGCTGAATTACTTATAATTATTTAGAAGTTAGTTTGTTTTAAAGATTGTAATTTGAAAGAGCATCAATTGCCTCTCTTACTTTTTGTTTAGAGGTTTCTCTCTTAACAAACTCTCTATCTATTAAGTTGAGCTTGTTTGTGTTTGAGTCAATATTTTTTCTGTTAGAGGTAATTTCTTGAGAGGCAGATAAATGAACCTGGGCAAATAATTTATTACTAAAAGATATAGATGAACTATTTAGATTATTTGCAAGGTTGCTAGAGTTTGTGGCTACTGCTTGTGCTATTTCCACTATGTTAGAGGAGTTTATGCCAGAACCGGGCATTATTGTAATTCTTCCAGATGCTATTTTTGCCATCTCTTTTATAGTAGAGAGCCCCTCAAATGCTGTTACTGCTCCTCCAGAGGTTAAAATTATTTGTGCCCCTAGTGAGATAACATCTTCTACAGATTTCAAGATATTTGAGCTTCTGTCAATTGCTCTGTGGAATGTAAAAGAGAGTTCAAGCGATTTAGCTAAGAGTGCTAATGGCCTACAAAATTCTAAATCTACATTTCCATACTTGTCTAGTGCTCCAAAAACCACTCCATTTACCTTGAGCTTTGCACATGTTTCAATATCTTTCTTCATTACCTCCATCTCTTCTCTTGTGTAAAGGAAATCTCCTCCCCTAGGTCTTATAAGTACATTAATATCTAAGTCTGTTTTCTCCTTTGCTAGTGCAATAACTCCGTAACTAGGAGTAATGCCACCAAGTGAAAGCGCACTGCAAAGCTCAACCCTTTGTGCCCCTCCATCTCTTGCCGCAATGCAGCTCTCAAGAGAGCCAGCACATATCTCTACAATAGTATTCATATTCTATTAGTTAGATTTATCTGTTATTTGTCTTTGTCTATAAATTTAATCTATTTATTTATCTATCTATTTATTATTTGTATATATCTATTAATTGCCTTGATGCTCAAAATTAGATATTATTTCTAAGACTTTATTCATTTACAAAGTTTCTCTGCTAAAGTTTCCCACCAGAATAACATCTCTAAATTTACCTAGGTTTATGCATTTTTTTAGCAGAACAAAATTGTTGCAAACATTTTAACTGATAATTCATCATAATTTCCCCTGGGAGACGATTCCTCAGGAGATGATTACTCATAACTTATTTACAGTGTGGTAGTTAGCTTTTATAAATAAGCCCTTTTGGGCTCATTTATAAAAGTTAAATGCCTGTCTATTAGATGTTTATATGTAATCATCTCCTGGCAAAGTTTGTTTTGCTCTGCTCTGCTCAACATAAAGCAACATCTCTTTTTTAGCTAATTAGATGAAGTGGTTTGAGGAGATAGGCCGAGGACCGTTCAACGACCAAAGGGAGGCGCTCCGCAGGCCCCGAAAAACCACAAAGAGAATAGCGTCTAGAAAAAAGAGCGTTGCTGCTGGTGAGCAGAGCAGCAAATAGCAAATAGCTAATAGCCAGCAGCATTATATTAAATTTCATAAATAAAATAATCATTATTAT
>JAQVZL010000008.1 GCA_028708215.1 Bacteroidales bacterium | reverse complement strand
CTGCTTGTAAACCCGTTCCGTTTGGGGAGTGCAAAGATAGGCAACTTTTATTATCTCACAAATTTATTTGCCTTTTTTTGCATTATTTAACCTGTGTTTTATTAACACAGCAAAAACTATACCTATAATATATACAATAAAAACGATAAAACAAAATATTAAAACTATAGAGTTAGTCGTTACATTATTAGATAATAATTATTCTTATCTTTGGCAAATTGAAAAACCCTAGCTTTTGGCAATATAAAAAAGAAATTATCATGACATCAAAAAAGGTTGTTATTATTCCAACTTACAACGAAAAAGAGAACATTCAAAAAATTATTAGAGAAGTGCTTAAGCTCAAAGATAATTTTCATATTTTAGTTGTAGATGATGGATCTCCCGATGGTACAGGTAACATTGTTAAGAGATTACAAAAAGAGTTTCCCGAGTCTCTTTATATTCTTGAAAGAGAAGAAAAATCTGGGTTAGGTTCTGCATATATTGCTGGTTTTAACTGGTCTCTAGAGAGAGGGTATGAGTTCATTATTGAAATGGATGCCGATTTTTCTCACAATCCCAAAGATTTACCAAGACTTTATGCTGCATGTAAAAAAGGAGCTGGCCTTGCAATTGGCTCTAGATACTGTAATGGAGTAAGTGTAGTAAACTGGCCAATTGGAAGAGTGGTTATGTCTTATTATGCCTCTACTTATGTTAGAAAGGTGCTGGGAATGAAGGTTTTTGACACAACTGCTGGTTTCAAATGTTATAGAAGAGAGGTGTTAGAAACCATAGATTTTGACAATATAAAAATGAGAGGGTACGGATTCCAAATTGAGATGAAGTATAACGCCTATAAACTTGGATTTAAAATAGAGGAAGTTCCAATTATATTTGTAGATAGAACTGAGGGTACATCTAAAATGAGCAGTGGAATATTTGGCGAAGCTTTTTGGGGGGTTTTAAAAATGAGATTCAGAAAAATTAAACCTCGGCAAAACAGATAGAGCTATTCTAAAAAATTAACAAACCAAGGTAATTAAGATAAAACAGAAGTGAAACAGACATTAATTTGCAATGGAACTATAGTAAACGAAGGAAAATCGTATAGAGGTTCTATTCTTATAAATGGTAGTAAAATTGAGAGAATCTACTCTCTTAAAGACAAACTACCCGAGGCAGATACTATTATAGATGCAGAGGGTAAATTAGTAATCCCTGGAGTAATAGACGATCAAGTACATTTTAGAGAACCTGGAAACACTCATAAAGGGAGTATTGCTACAGAGAGTGCAGCAGCTGTTTTGGGTGGAGTTACCTCATATATGGATATGCCAAATAATACCCCTGCTGCTATTACCATAGAGGCTATTGAGGCTAAAAACTCAATTGCTAAAAGTGCTTCGTATGCAAACTTCTCTTTTTATTTAGGTGCTACAAATGATAATATAGAAGAGATCAAAAAAGCTAACCCCCAAGAGACTTGTGGCGTAAAGGTATTTATGGGCTCGTCTACTGGAAATATGCTTGTAGATAATGAGGAGACATTGAACAATATATTCAAAGAGTCTAAGCTTCTTATTGCTACTCATTGTGAAAGTGAACCTATAATTAAACAAAACTTAAAGGAGGCCAAAGAGAAATATGGAGAGGTGGAAATTCCTTTTAGTGAGCATTGCAATATTAGAAGCAGAGAGGCCTGTATAGAATCTTCTAAACATGCAATATCTTTAGCTCAAAAATATAATAGTAGGCTCCATATTCTTCATATTAGCACAGAAGAAGAGACTCTTCTTATAGAAGAGGCTTCTAAAATATCACCTAAAATTACAGCAGAAGCTTGTGTTCGTTATATGTTACTAGATAGTTCAATGTATAATAAAATGGGTAGTAAAATGAAGTGCAACCCGGCTATTAAAGAGAAAAGAGATAGGGAAGCAATAATTAAGGCTGTTAAAAATGGTGTTATTAAAGTTGTTGCAACAGATCATGCTCCTCACACTTTAGATGAGAAACAGAACAACTATTTAAATGCTCCATCTGGGCTTCCACTAGTTCAACATAGTTTGCAAATAATGCTAGAGATGGCCAAAGAGGGTGTTTTTAGTATTGAAGAGGTAGTAGATAGAATGGCTCACTCACCAGCTATTAACTTTAAAGTTTCGCTAAGAGGCTTTATTAGAGAGGGTTACTTTGCCGATATAGTAATAGTAGATCCTAATAAAAAGGATAGTTTAACAACTACAAACCCAGCATACCATTGTAAATGGAGCCCTTTTGAAGGAAAAGTGTTTAACAATTCTATTGTTCATACATTTGTCAATGGCATACAAGTTGTGGCTCTGGGGCAACTTACAGGCAAAAAAGCTGGAACAAAATTACTTTTTAACTATGGGGTCTAACAAAAAGACTATTGTCTATATCTCAATCTCTACTGCTGTATTCTTATGGGGAGTCTCTTTTTTATGGAGTAACTCAATTCTTCAACAAGGCTTTCCTCCATTCTCGTTAATGTTTTTTAGAATGGCTTTTGCTGCAATAGTTCTATCTATTGTCTCATTTTCTTTAAAAAAGGTAACAAAAATAGAGAGAAAAGATTGGGGGTGGTTTCTACTTCTGGTATTCTTAGAGCCTTTCCTCTATTTTATAGGAGAGACAATGGGGCTAAAGACATTAGGGTCTCCTACTATAAGCTCTGTGATTATATCTACTATACCCATTGTTGCTCTTGTTGCAGGGGTGTTTATTTATAATGAGAGAATTTCTAGGCTAAACACATTTGGAATTCTTATTACATTGCCTGGTATTTTTCTGATGGTGTTTGATAAAGAAGATTTTGGAATAGATAAACATATAGGGATACTCTATCTTTTAATGGGTGTGTTTGCTGCCGTTGGGTATTCTGTTGTGGTTAAAAAATTGGCTCATAAATATAATAGCTATACTTTAGTAACGTTTCAACATATAGTTGCAACTCTATTATTTTTGCCATTTTTCTTAATCTTAGACTTTCCCCACTTTACCTCAAGAACATTGACTTTTGAGATAATAAAGCCACTCCTTTTCCTATCTGTATTGTGCTCTAGTTTAGCATTTATTCTATTTATTAATGCTATAAAAGAGCTGGGTGTTGCCAGGGCAAATATATTCACTGCAATAGTTCCTGTAATATCTGCCTTTGCAGCTTTAGCTATAGGGCAAGAGACAATGAATCTTCGTAAAATAGTTGGGGTACTAGTTGTTGTAACGGGTGTTATAATTGCCCAGCGTAAGAAAAAAGTTGTACCAGAAAGTATCACAACCAATCCAGCAAAACAGATAAGCTAACTCTTTGCGAGGTGGAAAAGTTTAGAACCTTAAATGAATTCAACTCAAACCTTTAAGTGTTAGTTGAATTCTTCCTCTTTTCAGATCTACATCCAAAACTTTAACATTAAGATGTTGGTGTAGTTTTACAATATCTGCTGGGTTAGAGACAAACCTATCTGCAAGTTGCGATATATGAATCAAACCATCTTGTTTTATTCCAACGTCTACAAATACACCAAAATTGGTAATATTAGTGACTAGTCCGGGCAAAATCATATCTGGCTTTAAATCTTCTATAGTGTGAACATCGTTAGAAAATTCCATAACCTTGGCGGTCTTTCTGGGGTCTAAACCTGGTTTAGAGAGCTCCTCCATTATATCTTTAAGTGTAGGCTCTCCCACCTCTTTAGAGATATATTTATCAATCTCTATTTTGGAACGGCTCGCTGGATCTGTTATTAACTCTTTCACACTTTTTTTAACGTCGGCAGCCATCTTCTGAACTAATGGGTACCTCTCTGGGTGAACAGCAGTATTGTCTAAAGGGTTAGATGCATTTGGGATTCTTAGAAAACCTGCACTCTGCTCAAACGCTTTTGCCCCTAACCTCTTAACTTTAAGCAGCTCCATCTTAGATTTAAAAGGGCCATTCTCTGCCCTATAGTTAACTATGTTTTGTGCGATTGCAGGGCCAAATCCAGAGACATAGCTAAGAAGATGTTTGCTAGCTGTATTCAGGTTAACTCCTACTTTATTCACACAGCTAACTACTGTATTGTCTAGCATCTCTTTTAGTATTGTTTGGTCTATATCGTGCTGATATTGGCCAACGCCTAAAGATTTAGGGTCTATTTTTACAAGTTCGGCAAGAGGGTCCATTACGCGCCTGCCAATAGAAACGGCACCCCTCACTGTAACATCGTAATTAGGAAACTCCTCTCTAGCAACAGCCGATGCTGAATAGACAGACGCACCATCTTCACTCACAGAGAAAACTTGGAGATCTTTAGGTAGAGCTATCTTTTTAATAAAGTTTTCTGTCTCACGGCTTGCTGTACCATCTCCAATAGCAATTACCTCTATCTTATATGCCTCTACAAGAGTGCTTATTTTTTTTATTGCTTGGATTTTTTCATTTACTGGAGGGTGAGGGTAAATTGTATCGTTGTGAATCAACTCGCCCTGAGCATCTAGACAGACTAATTTACAACCTGTTCTAAAGCCTGGATCTAATGCTAATACTCTTTTTTGTCCAACAGGTGCAGCAAGAAGTAGAGAGGTGAGGTTTTCTCCAAACACCTTAACGGCATCTCTATGGGCCTTCTCTTTTGCAATTTTAAAAATTTCATTTTCAATAGAGGGGTGTAATAACCTTTTATAAGAGTCTTCTATGGCTAACTCTATCTGCTCTCTACAACTCTTAGAGACCCTCTCTTTATCTTTAAAGATCTCTCTTTTTATTATACTGTGAGAAAAGTGACTCTCTACCTCAAGCTTTATGGAGAGTTGCCCCTCTTTGTGCCCTCTCATAAGAGCCAAAAATCTATGTGATGGGATGGTAGAAATTTTACCTGAAAAGTCAAAATAGTTTCTATACTTACTAGACTCTTGTTCCTGCTCTTCCATTCCTCTTTGCTGCTTAGCTACAACCTTAGCGAATTTACTGTACTGCACCCTTAATGAGTCTCTTATTACAGCGTTCTCACTTATAAGCTCGGCAATTATATCTCTTGCTCCCTGTAGAGCAGCAGCTACATCTTCTACCTCTTCTCCTATGTACTCTTGAGCTAGTGTTAAGCAATCTTTTACTTCCATTTCTAGTATAGTAGTAGCTAGAGGCTCCAACCCTCTCTCTTTTGCAATGCTTGCTCTTGTACGTCTTTTAGGTCTATAAGGTAGATATATATCTTCTAGCTTAATTGATTCTGTGCAGAGCTCTATCTCTTTTCTAAGAGCTTCAGTTAATTTTCCCTGCTCCTCAATACTATCTGTTATAGTATTTTTTCTTTTATCTAAATCTGTAAAATAGTTGAAATAATGTTTTATCTCTGCAACCAGAACCTCGTCTAACCCTCCTGTTTTCTCTTTTCTATAACGAGAAATAAATGGAATTGTAGAGCCCTCTTCTAAAAGCTCTATACAGTTCTCTATTTGCCAAGCAGCTATAGATAACTTCTCTGTAAGTAAATTTAAATATAGACTATTCATGTGATACCTGTTGTAATTGATCTCTATATGCCGAGAATATTTTTGATTTAGATACAAACCCTTTGTAGAGCCCATCATGTGTTATTACAGGAAGATTCCAAGCTCCTGTTTTCTCAAATTTCCTCATAACTAAATCCATTTTATCGTCACTATAAACTGTATCTGGCACCTCTTTCATGAGTCTTTGAACAGATGTAGTCTCGTAAACTTCTTTATTAAACATAATTTCTCTAATATCGTTTAAAAGAATTACTCCTCTTAATACACCCGCACTATCTACTACTGGAATAAGATTTCTTTTTGTAGAAGAGATTACTTTCACTACATCTGCAAGGGTTCCTTCTGGAGAGACCGATTTAAAATCTACTTCAATTAAATCTGAAGTTTTTAGCAGTGTAAGAACAGCTTGGTCGCTGTCGTGAGTTAGAAGCTCTCCATCTTTTGCAATCCTTTTTGTGTAAATAGAATAGGGTTCAAATGTTCTAGTAACTGCAAAAGCAACTACAGAGGTTATTATAAGTGGCATTAAAAGAATATAACCACCTGTGATCTCTGCAATTAGAAATATTGCAGTTAAAGGAGCTTGCATAACTCCAGCCATTAAACCTGCCATACCAACTAGTGCAAAATTAGACTCTGGTAACACCTCTATACCTATTATGCCTGTGAGATTTATAAAACGACTTAGAACAAACCCTGCTACTCCTCCTATAAAAAGTGTAGGGCCAAATGTTCCTCCAATACCACCTCCAGCATTAGTAAAAGACATTGCTAAGACCTTAAAAAAGATAATTGCAGAGAAAAAAACAAGTATAAACCATTGATTTTCAAGAAACCCACTAAACAAGTTAGGGCCTATAGCCGAACTTACATTTCCATTGAGTAAAAAGGTGAGCGATTCATATCCCTCTCCAAAAAGTGGCGGAAATAGAAAGATAAGGAACCCTAGAGAGAGTGCCGAGATTATCCAACGCTTAAATGGATTTATAATTTTTTTGATTTTATCTTCTAAAGAGAGAGTTGTTCTAGTAAAGTAGAGAGATAAAAAGCCACAAAAAACACCAAGTACAATATAAAAAGGTATATTGGACATATTGAAATTCTGTATACTATTGCTAAACACAACTGCTTCTCCCAAAAAGAGAAAAGAGACAGTTGCTGCAGTGACAGCAGAGACAAGCAGCGGAATTAGGGAGGTCATAGACATATTAAAGAGTAAAATCTCTAATGTAAATAGTATCCCAGCAAGTGGAGCCTTAAAAATACCAGCTATTGCTCCAGCAGCACCACACCCTAATAATATTGTCATATGTTTATATGAGAGCCCCATTACTTTGGCTATATTAGAGCCTATGGCAGCTCCTGTATAGACTATGGGAGCCTCGGCACCAACAGAACCTCCAAAGCCAATTGTAACCGAACTAGCAGCTACAGAAGACCATGTGTTATGAGTGGCAATCTTGGAGTCATTTTTAGAGATAGCTAAAAGAACTTTAGTTACTCCATGACCAATATTATCTTTAATAAAATACTTTACAAAAATTAGTGCTAAAAGCATTCCTATTCCAGGGTAGATAATATATAAAAAACTCTCTGCTGTGGTGTCAAACCACCCTTTTAGCATTTGAGCACACAAATGAATTAGATGTTTAAGAATAACAGCAGCTAGCCCACTTAGTAGCCCTGTTATTAAAGCAAGAATTAAAAGCATACTGCTTTCACTCATTTTATGCAGTTGCCCCGATAAATATTTTAATAAATCTCTAACTTTATTCATATGAACTGTAAAATTACAAAAAAAGCCGGAGATAAAAACCGGCTTGCTCTTAATCTTCTTCGTCTTGCTCACTAGCATAAGGTGCAGATGGCGAATTATCTGGAAACTCATCTAATTCTGCATCATCTGAGTCTGAGTCACTACCAAATAAACCCTTTTCTACATCTTCATAATCGTCAATTTTAACATCTACTTTAACCAAATAAATAGCATCTGGTAGTTCTAAAGATACTGCGTGAAAAAACGACCCATCGGGCTTGTCTATTTTACGTACTTCACTCATATAATCTGAATAACCTTTAGGGTATTTCTCTTTAAAAGCAGCTAATAAATCTGGCTTTAAATTTGCGTAACTTACAACAGCTCTTTTTTTTGCATTGTGCCCTAGTGGCAAAGATTCTTTGCGATTGTTCATATTGTAGCTTTTGACTATTTCTAGCTTATTATTACTCTTTAATTAAGGTGCAATAATAATGTAAATTTTTATAATAACTCAGCTTTTTTTAGAATTTATTAAAAAAAAGAGATTTTTGTTTTTTCTTCTTGTTTAAATCTCTTTCTACAAAAATCTTATTGAATGTTATAGGGTCTATACCTGAATAAAAAGCAGCAGAAGATCTTGTCATTGGAGTTGGAGTAAAGTCCTGAACCTGTTCTAGATGAACCCCTTTTAAAGTTATATTTGAAGCTAGAGCTTTCATATGCTCCATAGTACACCCAGGATGTGAAGAGATAAAATAGGGAATTAGCTGAAATTTTTTATTCTCTTTGTTACATATTTTATCAAACTCCTTTTTTAGGAAAGTAAAACTTGAAAAAGATGGTTTGCCCATTGCCTTCAAAACACTCTCTTCTGTATGTTCGGGAGCAACTTTTAATCTGCCCGAAGTATGATTCAGAATAAGTTCTTTTAGATATTCTCTTCCATTGTTATCTAGATACCCCCTTTTATCTAAAAAAAGATCGTATCTAATTCCACTAGAGACAAAATTCTTTTTAATATTTTTAATTTTAGATGCTTTCTTGTATAGATCTAACAAGGGCTTGTGACTATTATTTAAATTTTTACATATAGAGGGATAGAGACAGCTCTCTCTTTTGCACTTCTTACAGAGATCTATATCTTTCCCTTTCATTTGGTACATATTGGCTGTTGGCCCCCCTAAGTCAGAGACAACTCCCTTAAAGCTCTTATTGGCAGCAATTGTAGATAACTCTTTCAAAATTGAGGCTTCAGATCTAGACTGAACAAACTTCCCTTGATGGGCAGATATTGTACAAAAACTACATGAACCAAAACAGCCACGATGAGTAGTTACAGAAAACTTTATCATCTCAAAAGCTGCAATATGCTTTCCAGAATATCTGTAATGTGGCTCTCTTTTATATGGCATGTCATAAAACTGGTCTATAGCACCATCGCGCTCAATTTCAAACGGGGGGTTCACTCTCACATATTTACCCATACAGGGCTCAGAAATATGAGCAGGAAACCATGCATTAGACTCTTTTTCTATGAGATTAAAGTTTCTAACAAAAGCTTCTCGGCTTTTAAGCACCTTTTCATAGGAGATCAATTTAACTGCCCTCTCCTCCCCTTGGTATGGCGAATTAGAAAGCCATGCTGTTTGAGGCACAGCATGTAGCTCCACTATTGAACCTCCTTCATTTAGAATAGAGGCTATCTCTTTTATTGGCCTCTCTCCCATTCCATATATTAAAAGATCTGCCTTAGATTCAAACAATATTGAAGGCTTTAAAGAATCTTGCCAATAATCGTAATGAGCAACTCTCCTTAACGAGGCCTCTACACCTCCTATAATAACCGGAACAGTTGGATAGAGATCTTTTAAAATTTTGGAGTAGACCGTTACTGCATAGTCTGGTCTCTGCCCTGCTCTTCCATCTGGTGTATAAGCATCGTTAGAGCGCAATCTTTTTGCTGCTGTATAATGATTTATCATAGAATCCATTGCCCCTGAGCTAACTCCAAAAAAAAGTCTTGGTGCGCCAAGTTTTTTAAAGTCTCTAAGATCGTCTCTCCAATTTGGTTGAGGTACAATTGCAACTCTGTAACCCAAAGATTGAAGATATCTACCAATTACAGCGGTGCCAAAAGAGGGATGGTCTATATATGCATCTCCTGTAAAAAGGATAACGTCTATATAATCCCAACCTAAAAGATCTATCTCCTTCTTAGAGATTGGTAAAAACCCCCTATATTTTAAAATTTCTCCCTTCTCTATACTCATTTTACATTCTCTCTGGTAGCTCAATGCCCAGAATACCCATAGCTTTTCTTAATACAATAGAAATAATATTAATAAGAGCTAATCTCTGAAGTTTAATGTTTAAATCTTCTTCTTTTAATATGCTCACCTCATGGTAATATTGATTGAACTCTTTTGCAATTTCATATGCATAATTTGCAACTATTGCAGGAGAGTGCTCTTTACCACCCTCTCTAATTTTATCTGGAAATAGATTCAAAAGTTTAATAATCTCCCTCTCTCTAGGGGCTATTTGGGAGCTAGTAATTTTAGCTTCTAGATTTTGCTCTTTGGCTTTCCTTAAAATAGAGCGTATTCTAGCATGAGTATACTGAATAAATGGGCCTGTATTACCGTTAAAATCAATAGACTCCTTAGGGTCAAATAACATTGTCTTCTTAGGATCTACCTTAATAATAAAATATTTTAAAGCTCCTAATCCTAAAATTTCAAAAAGATGCTCTTTCTCTTCTTTTGGCATATCGTCTAACTTGCCCATTTCCAAAGAGTTTTCCCTAGCCGTAGAGACCATGTTTTCAATAAGATCATCGGCATCTACAACTGTTCCCTCTCTAGACTTCATTTTGCCCTGAGGTAGTTCTACCATCCCATATGAGAGGTGATAAAGGTTGTCTGCCCATTCAAAGCCAAGTTTTTTTAACAATAGCTTTAATACTTGAAAATGGTAATTCTGCTCATTACCAACAACATAAATATGTTCGTCTAAATTATATTCGGCAAATCTTTGATGGGCGGTCCCTAAATCTTGTGTCATATAGACAGAAGTGCCATCTGCTCTTAAAAGTAACTTTTCATCTAAACCATTATCTGATAAATCACACCAAACTGAGCCATCTTCTCTCTCTATAAAGACCCCTTTAGCCACCCCTTCTTTTACTAACTCTTTACCTAATAAGTAAGTCTGAGATTCATAGTAAATTTTATCAAAAGAGACTCCCATCCTTTTGTAAGTTTTATCAAACCCTTCATAGACCCAACCATTCATTTTTTTCCAAAGATCTACAACTTGAGCATCTCCCTTCTCCCATTTTACTAACATCTCTTGAGCTGCTTTAAGTAGGGGGGCACTTTTCTCGGCCTCCTCTAATGATATGCCTTTAGCTTGCAACTCCTTAATCTCCTTTTTAAGCATATCGTTAAAAGCAACATAATACTTTCCAACAAGATGATCTCCTTTAATACCGCTATTTTGTGGTGTCTCTTCTCCAGAAAGCATTTGCCATGCAAGCATAGATTTGCAAATATGTATACCCCTATCATTTACAAGGTTTACTTTTATTACATTATGCCCATTTGCCTCTAATAATCTTGCTACAGACCAACCTAGCAGGTTATTGCGTATATGCCCCAAATGTAGTGGCTTATTAGTATTTGGCGAAGAGAATTCAACCATAACACTTTTCCCACTTTTTGGTAACTGTCCAAAATTATCTGTAGATGCAATGGTTTTAAAAGTCTCTATCCAATAACTATCTGTAAATTTTATATTTAGAAAGCCCTTTACAACATTATAACTCTCTACCTCTTTAAAGTTTGTGGCAATGTATTGGCCTATTTGTTCTCCTGTAATCTCTGGAGATTTTTTTGAAAACTTTAAAAGAGGAAACATCACTGCTGTAATATCACCTTCAAATTCTTTACGAGTTGCCTGTGTCTGAAAAAACTTCTCTTTGGCTCCCTCTCCGTATATATTAGCTACGGCCTCTTTCACCCACTCGGTGACTAAATGTTCTGGATTCATATAATTTAGTAATAATCTATTTTGCAAAATATTTTTTCATCTCCCTTCTAACTCCTGGAGCGAGTATAAACATTGATATCATGGTTGGAAATGCCATAAGAGCAAATGCGCTATCAACTATTCCAACTACAACATCTAAAGAGACAACAGCCCCAACTATTAACATAAATAGAAAGAAATAGTTATAATAATGGCCATACTTAGCTCCAAACAAAAAACTAGTGCACTTTACTCCATAATAGGAGTAGGAAAACATAGTGGAAAACGCAAAGATAGTAACCATAAACATAAGTAAATAGTGACCAATCCCTGGTATTGACTTTTCAAATGAACTCATAGCTATATCTATTCCCTGAGTCTGAGACATATCATAATTACTATTAATAAGTATTGCCAATGCTGTTAAAGTACATACTAGGCCCGAATCTATAGATGGGCCAATCATTGCAACTAAGCCCTCTTTTACTGGTTCACTATTTTTAGATGCACCATGCATCATTGAGGCGGTACCTACCCCAGCTTCATTTACTAATGTGGCTCTTCTAACCCCTATAATAATTGCAGTCCCAGCAAGACCTCCTACTCCAGCTTCAAAATTGAATGCTCCAGCAAAAATTGAGGCAAAAACAGCTGGTACTTCTGGTAAGTTTGTCAAAATAATATATGTAACCAAAATAAAATAGAGAGCAACCATAGTTGGAACTAATTTTGAAGAGACTCTAGATATTTTTTTAATACCCCCTAGTATAACAATAGAAACTATTAAACAAACAATTACACCAATTATTAATTTAATAAAAAATGTACTTTCTATAGCTGCCTCTGAACTTAAAACAGAGGTAATCGCTTCTGTTAGCTGATTTGATTGCCATAAACAGAGGGTTCCTACTAAGCCGAATATTGAAAAGAAAACAGCCATAGGCCTCCATTTCTCTCCTAGCCCTTTTGTAATCATGTACATTGCACCCCCTTGTAACTCTCCCTCCGTATCTTTATCTTTATACATAATAGCTAAAGTCCCTTCGAAAAACTTAGTAGCCATTCCTAATGTTGCACTAACCCACATCCAAAAAATAGCTCCAGGGCCACCCATTGTAATAGCCACAGCCACCCCAGAGATACTACCCATACCCACCGTAGCGGCAATTGCACTGGTGAGTGCCTCAAAGGAACTTATTTGCCCAGAAGCAGTGGGGTCTTTCTCTTTCTCTCTAAGAGATTTTATAGCCCTTAAGTAATAACGAAAAGGGGTAAAGCGAGAATAAATCATGAAGAAAAGCCCTCCTCCTATAAGTAGTATAACAAGAGGGGTTCCTAAAAAGCTACTAAAGCTAATAATAGAATTTTCAATAGAGGTCCATAAGTTGGTCATATATTTTGATTTTAGGTGTTGCTCTTTTACATAGAAAAGACAAATATAAAAAAAAGGGCTCTGTTATGAGCCCTTTTTCAATAAATCTCTAAATTGTCTCAATTATTAATTAAGACCTCTATTTTTTAATAGCGCGTCTATACCAGGTTCTTTTCCTCTAAAATTTACATATAGTGTCATAGCTTCGTCTTGACCACCTCTAGAAAGAATTTCTTTACGGAACTTGGTTGCTACCTCTTTATTAAAAATATCTCCTGTCTCTACAAAAGCTTGGTAAGCATCACTGTCAAGAACTTCGGCCCAAATATATGAATAGTAACCCGCAGTATAGCCACCTCCAAAAGTGTGATTAAAGTATGTACTCCTATATCTAGGTGGAATTTGCGAGATCAATCCTAATTTAGACATTGACTCTTGTTCAAACTTAAGAATATCAATATTTTTTGGGATTGAGTTAAGAATATGGAAATCCATATCTAATATTGATGCTGCAAGATATTCGGTTGTTGCAAAACCTTGACCATATTTTCCAGCCTTCTCTATCTTATCTACTAGCTCCTGAGGAATAACTTCGCCTGTTTCATAATGTTTTGCATAAACTTTAAGAACTTGTGGCTCAAAAGCCCAATGCTCCATTATTTGGGAAGGAAGCTCTACAAAATCTCTTGTCATGCCTCCAACACCATAGTAAGTAACATCTTTAAAAAGACTCTCAAGTGCATGACCAAACTCATGGAAATAGGTTTCAGTTTCGTCTAGGCTTAAAAGGGCAGGTTTGTCACCTGAAGGTCTTGTGAAGTTACCTACAACAGTTACTAAAGGAGAAATTCTCTGGCCATTTGAGTAAACTTGGGTACGGAATCTACCACACCATGCTCCACCTCTCTTAGCACCTGGCCGCGCAAACATATCCATGAAAAGAACACCTAAATGAGTGCCATCTGCCTCTTTACATTCAAAAGCAATGGCTTCTGGATGAGGGAGAGGTGTGCCTTCTAATTGGGTGAAAGTTACGCCATATAACTGATTAGCTACATAAAAGATTCCCTCTCTTACATTTTCTAGTTTAAAATAAGGGCGTAATTCATTGTCACTAAGATTGAACTTACTTGCCATGGCTTTCTCAAAATAATAACGCCAGTCATATGCCTCTAGTTTAGATATATCTTTGTTATGAGCTTTTGCAATAAGAGTCATATCTGCAAGTTCTTGCTTAGCAGATTTTAAGGCAGGAGTCCATAATTGATTTAAGAGACTGTAAACAGCATCTGTTTTTTTTGCCATTCTAGTCTCTAACTGGTAGTCTGCAAAATTGTCGAATCCTAAAAGATTAGCTCTTTTCAACCTAAGTGTAATAAGTTCTTTAATAACCTCTTTGTTATCGAACTCATTATCATTGTTACATCTATTTAAATATGCATCTAAAATTTCTTTTCTAAGCTCTCTTTTATCTGACTGTTGTAAAAAAGGCATTACGCTAGGGTTGTCTAGACCAAATACCCATTTCCCAGCATAATCTGAGTTCTCGTCTGTAACTTTAGCTGCATTTATTAAAGACTCAGAGAGACCAGCTAAATCTTCCTCGTTATCAATAACCAATTTGTAATTTGCTGTTTCGGCAAGTAGGTTTTGCCCAAAAGAAAGTTGAAGAGAAGATATCTTTGAGTTAATCTCTTTTAGTTCCTCTTTTTTATCTGGTGCAAGCTCTGCTCCATTTCTTACAAAACCTTTATACATCTCTGTAAGCAACCTTGTCTGCTCTGGATTAAGATTGAGAGTCTCAATTTTGTCATATACAGATTTTACTCTAAGAAAGAGAGAGTCATTAAGACTAATCTCATTGTAATGTTTACTTGTAAGTGGAGAGAGTTCTTTTGCCAAGGCAAGAACTTCTGGCGACGAATTTACAGAGTTTAAACTTGAAAAAACAGGAGCTACCTTTCTTAAAATATCTCCTGAATTGTCATAAGCCACAATAGTGTTTTCAAAATTAGGCTCCTGAGGGTTGTTAATGATCTCTTGAATTTGAGCCTTATGCTGCTTCATACCCTCTAAGTAGGCAGGCATATAGTGTTCTAATTTAATATCTTCGAATGGTGGGATTCCAAATTGAGTATCCCACTCAGTCAATAGAGGGTTAACTGAATCTTTAGTTGAACATGAGGAGAGCATTGCTCCTGTAATAATAGCAATAATCACTAGTTTTTTCATATGTATTATTAAAATTTGGTATAGTCTTTTGTGGGAATTATTAACCAAGATATGATTTTAAAAGTTTGCTTCTTGCACTGTGCCTAAGACGCCTAATAGCCTTCTCTTTTATCTGACGAACTCGTTCTCTAGTTAACCCAAAATGTTCTCCTATCTCTTCAAGTGTCATCTCTCCAATACCTATTCCAAAGAAATACTTTACAATATCTCTCTCCCTTTCTGTAAGTGTAGAGAGAGACCTCTCTATCTCTTTATTAAGAGACTCGTTTACAAGGCCTCTATCGGCATTAGGGGAGTCACTGTTAACTAAAACATCAAGTAGATTGTTATCTTCTCCATCTACAAAAGGTGCATCTACAGAAACGTGACGCCCAGAAACTCTTAATGTATCGGTAATTTTCTCCTTAGGTATATCAAGAATTTCTGATAACTCTTGAGGAGATGGCATTCTCTCATTCTCTTGCTCAAATTTTGAAAGCGCCTTGTTAATTTTATTTAACGAGCCAACTTGGTTAAGAGGGAGTCTAACAATTCTTGATTGCTCTGCAAGAGCCTGAAGAATAGATTGTCTTATCCACCAAACAGCATAAGAGATAAATTTAAAACCTCTAGTTTCGTCAAACTTCTCTGCAGCTTTAATAAGACCTAAATTGCCCTCATTAATTAAATCGGGAAGGCTTAACCCTTGGTTTTGATATTGTTTAGCTACAGATACAACAAAACGAAGATTGGCTCTTGTTAATTTTTCAAGAGCCTCTTGATCTCCCTTTTTAATTCTCTGAGCTAATTCAACCTCGTCCTCTACTGTTATTAGTTCTTCTCTTCCAATCTCTTGAAGATACTTATCAAGAGATGCACTCTCTCTGTTAGTTATTGATTTGGTTATCTTAAGCTGTCTCATCTATAAATGGTAATATCCTGTAAAGTTAATAATTATTGACGTATGTAACAAAAATCAAAGCCCCATACCGTAGTAAACAACCTTACCATTAGGGTATACCCCTTCAATGAGTAATGATCTTCTACTTCTTTGTATTACAGACTGCAACTCTTGAGTGCTTTTTACTGGTATCTGATTAATGTAAGTGATAATAAACTCTGGTTTAATTCCAGACTCTTTAAATTTACCTTCTCCAACACTTATCACCTCTACTCCTGCTTTTAATCCCAATTTCTTTAATTTCTGTTCAGGCGCATCTTTAAGTTCTGCACCGAAAAACTTGAACATCCCCTCTTTTTCACCCCTCAACATGGCAATCTTGGCTCCCGCACCCTTTAATACAACTGATAGCTCCTTTTGTTTACCCTCTCTCATAATTTGTACCACAATTTCATCTTTAGGTCTAAATCTATTAATCTGTTCTTGAACAGATGGAGAAGAATTAACTTTTACACCATTTATAGATGTAAGTACATCACCCTCTTTTATACCAGCTTTTTCTGCTGCGCTCCCTTCAACTACCTCTACAATATAGACTCCTCTGGTTATATCTAAATCTTTCTCCTTTGCTAACTCAGCATCAATATTTTGCATTGTAATGCCAAGTAAAGCTCTTTGAACAGAGCCAAAGTCCATAATATCTTCAACTACTTTTTTTACAATAGAAGTTGGAACTGCAAAAGAGTAGCCTGTAAATGCACCATTTCTAGAAGCTATAGCTGTATTTATACCTACTAAATCTCCAACTGTATTAATTAATGCTCCACCACTATTTCCAGAATTAACTGCTGCATCGGTTTGAATAAATGCCTCTATCTTAAACTCTCCATCCATAGATGGCATACTCCTAGCTTTAGCACTTACAATTCCGGCTGTAATAGTAGATCTTAAGTTGTATGGATTACCTATTGCCAACACCCACTCTCCTAAGCGTAATGCATCTGAATTTCCAAATTTAAGAAATGGTAAATTTTCTGCTTCAACTTTAATAAGTGCAATGTCTGTTGCAGGGTCGGCACCAATAATTTTTGCAGGAAAGCTCCTATTATTTTCTAGTGTAACCTCAATCTTATCTGCTCCATCAATTACATGATTATTAGTTACTATATAACCATCTGTAGTAATAATTACTCCTGAACCTGCACCAATCTGTTCTCTTGGCTCAAGAGGCCTGTTTCCATAACCAAAGAAAAAATCAAAAATAGAAGATGGGTCTGAAGAGCCCTTTTTTACAGTTTTCACATGAACTACAGCCTTAACAGCACTCTCTGCAGCCAAAGTAAAATCTGGAAGCTCTTGTGAAATATAAGAGGTCTCTTGAAATAAAGAGCTTTCTTGATCATATACATAAGGTGAAGTACTGTTTGAGTTAGTGTATTTAATAACTGAAAATGAAGTGATTCCACTAACAATAGCTGCTAAAAAAATAGTTAAATAAATATTCCGTTTCATAAATTTAATGTTTTTGATAATTTAAAAAACAAATTATATGCCATAACGTATTTTTTTTATCTTTGTAAAAAATATCTTGTTATGAAATTTGTTGTTTCTAGTGCCGAGCTTTTGGCTCGCCTTTCATCTGTTTCAAGAGTTATCTCTTCTAAAAACACTATTCCTGTTCTAGATAACTTTCTTTTCGTATTAAAAGAGAACTCTCTTACAATTACAGCTTCAGACTTAGAGACTACTCTCAAAGCCAGCTTACCTATTGAAAATGTTGAGGAAGAGGGAGAGGTAACAGTTCCAGCTAAGCTTCTAGTAGACTCTCTCAAAGAGTTTGCCGATATTCCGCTTGAATTTAAAACTAACCCAGAAAATAGCTCAATAGAGATTACTTGGGACAATGGAGATTCAGTTTTACCTTGCACGGGGTCTGAAGATTATCCAGAGATAGCTTCTATTGCAGAAGAGAGCACACAAATAACAATTAATTCTCAAATTCTTCTTGAGGGGATAAATAGAACTATCTATGCAACTGCCGAGGAGGAGCTTAGGCCTGTTATGAATGGTGTTTACTTTGACATTGATAACGAATCACTCACTTTAGTTGCATCGGATGCTCATAAACTAGTCTGCTACACAAGACATGACATAAAGTCAGAAAATAAATCTACATTCATTCTCCCTAAGAAACCAGCTGCTATACTTAAGAATTTGTTAACAAAGATTGATCAAGAGGTTAATATCATTTTTGATCCTAAAAATGCCTATTTTGAGTTTGAGTCTTTTATTTTAGTGTGTCGTCTTGTAGAGGGTAACTACCCAGCATATAAGTCTGTAATTCCAAAAAACAATAGCAACAAACTTATAATAAGCCGCTTAGATTTTTTAAACTCTGCTCGTAGAGTTTCTGTTTGCTCCAACCAGGCAAGCAGCCTTGTAAAACTTAAGCTTTCACACAACCAATTAATAATATCTGCTCAAGATCTCGACTTTTCAATATCTGCTCATGAAAGGCTAGCCTGTCAATACGAAGGAGACCCAATGGAAATTGGATTTAAATCTACTTTCTTAATAGATATTCTTACTAATATGCCTTGTACAGATGTGTCACTAGAGCTTTCAGACTCTACCAGAGCTGCGCTAATTGTACCATCTAGCCAGAATGACCCAGATGAAGAGATAATTGCTCTTATTATGCCAATGATGGTAAACGCATAAAACCAAACATTGAAAATAATAAATAATGAAGCTTAATTTAAAGAACCCGCTCCTTTTTTTTGATATAGAGAGTACTGGATTAAACGTTGCAACAGACAGAATAGTAGAAATAAGTGCATTAAAAGTGATGCCTAATGGAGATCAAGAACTAAAAACTAGGAGGCTAAACCCAACTATCCCAATTTCACCCGAAGCACAAAGCATTCATGGCATCTCTAATGAAGAGGTTGCCAATTGCCCTACTTTTAAAGAGGTTGCAAAAAGTTTAGCACAGTGGATGTCTGGTTGTGATTTTTCTGGTTATAATGCAATCAAATTTGATATACCTTTACTTGCAGAAGAGTTCTTAAGAGCTGGAGTTCAGTTCGATTTTAGAAAAAGAAAAATAGTAGATGTACAGAATATCTTTCACAAAATGGAACAGAGAACTCTAAGTGCTGCCTATAAGTTCTATTGTGATAAAACTCTAGAAAATGCTCACTCAGCAGAAGCAGACACAATAGCTACTTTTGAGATACTTGAAGCACAATTAGACAGATATAGCGATACACTAAAAAATGACGTTAAGTTTTTAGCCGATTTTGCAACTAGATTTAAAATTGTAGATTACGCTGGTAGAATCTCACTAGACAATAAAGATAACCCTATCATTAACTTCGGTAAACATAAAGGGAAAAAGGTAGAGGAGGTTTTTCGCGAAGATCCTGGCTACTACTCATGGATGATGAATGGTAACTTTACCTTAGATACTAAGCAGGTAATGACAGAGCTAAAAATTCAATTTGAAAATTCTCAAAAAAAATAAATAGAACTCTACAACTAAAGTTTCACCAATTCATTATTTTATGCTCTGTTTACCTGCTAGTTGAGAGGTGGGAAACTTTAGTCTTCAAGCCTCTTTTAAACTTAAATAAGCTGCAGCCTCTTCTCCTGCCCTAAAACCAGTAGAAAAAGCAATTTGCAAATTATACCCCCCAGTATCTCCATCTAAATCTAAAACCTCTCCAGAGAGAAATAGATTTTCTATTAGCCTAGATCTCATTGTTTTAGGATAAACTTCGTTGAGAGATATCCCTCCAGCTGTAATAACAGCTCTTTCATATGAAGTATAAGAGACTATCTCTATTTTCCAATGTTTCAAACTCTCTCTAAGCTCTATAACAAATTTATAACTCTCTCTTATATTTAAAAGTGATTCTGGCAAATTATTATCTCTTATAAAAGTACTAATTAATTGTTTTGGCATAAATTTTCTTAATAACGCTGTAGTAGAGTTGCTACTGAGCTCTTTAATCTCTTTAGTAATTCTACTCTCTAAATTTGAATCAGATACTGCAGGTTTTAGATTTATAACCAAATAACAACTGTTTCCATTAATAAGAGCTTTTACTGCTTTCCGGCTTACTCTAAACCCAAGAGAACCCTCTATACCATTATTAGTAAAGTCAATATCTCCTCTCTCTAACTGAACCATATCTTTAACTATAAATAGAGAGAGTTCAATGTTTTTAAGAGTTACCCCCTCTAACTCTGTAGAATAATTCTTTGGCATTAAAGCTGTTAATGAAGGCCAACACTCTACAATTGAGTGACCTAAGCTTTTTGCGAATTTATACCCATCGCCTGTTGAACCAGTAAGCGGATACGAAAGACCTCCTGTAGCAATAATTAGAGCTCCTGGGTTATATGTGTGCGAGCGAGTTACAACGCTATCTACTCTATTATTTGAAGAGCCTACCTTTAAAACAGGGGTGTTATAGTGCTGCTCTACACCTAAACTAGCCATTTTTGCCTGTAACGCATCTACTACAGTAGTAGCACTTCCACTTTGCGGAAATACTCTATCTCCTCTCTCTACAACGCACTTCACTCCTATCTCTTCAAAAAAATTAATTGTATGATCATTTGAAAAACTATAAAAGGCAGGCCTAAGAAATTTTTGATTTGGATGCAAGTGAGTAGAAAAATGGGCCCACGGTTTTGTATTAGTAATATTGCACCGGCCCTTTCCAGTTATTCTAATCTTTCTACCTGGACGCTCTTTTTTCTCTAGTATTACTACAGAAGCTCCTTTCTGAGCAGCAGCAATTGCACTCATCATTCCTGAAGCTCCTGCTCCAATTATTACTACTTGCGAATTATTCATATCAATATTTATAGTAAATTTGTAGCAAATATAGATATATATGATAAGTAATAGAATAAAGATAGTAACACTCTTGCTTTTACTAAGCTCATGCGGTGGGCAAAAGAAGGAGTCAGATATAAAACTAGATGAAGAAAATAATAAGAGTAACAATGAGTATGCTAGTTATTTTGAAATAGCTATTAACAACAATAGTGACAAAATTATAACTATAGATGAAGCGTGGAGCACAAATATAGAAAAAAGCAGTTATCTGCTTTTAAAAAACAATAAAGAAACTACTAAAAAGAAAAGTAGTATTTATCCAAATAGCACTGTCATAAAAACTCCAGTAAAAAAAATAATTTGTATGTCTACAAGTCATCTTCCATTTATTAAATTACTTGGAGAGAGTGCTTCAATAGTAGCAGTATCTGGGGCTAAATATATAAGTGATGCAGAGATTAAAGAGAGTATTAATGAAGGGCTAATTATAGATATTGGTTATGAAGCTTCAATAAACTATGAAGTATTAATGAAGTTAAACCCCAATGTTATATTTACCTATGGAGTTAGTGGAGAAAATAATCAATATATAGAAAAAATTAAGCAAGCTGGTATTAATGTAGTGGTTGTTAGTGATTATGTAGAGAACCACCCCCTGGGAAAACTTGAGTATCTTAAGTTTTTTGGAGCTTTTTTCAACAAAGAAGAGCTGGCAGATTCTCTCTACAATACAATTAAAAATAGATATTTAGAGACTAAATCTAAAGCCACAAGAGCAACAAAAAGGCCTAAAGTTCTGCTTAATGCTCCGTGGAAAGATGCTTGGTACATTCCAGGAGAGTATAACTATATGAGTAAACTAATTAAAGACGCTGGAGCAGATGTTCTTCTTAGCAAGCCAGGGGAGTCTCACTCTTACACTTATAGTATAGAAAATATTATTAAAGAGGCATATAGTGCAGATTATTGGTTAAACCCAAACTTCTACTCAACACTTAAGGAGCTTAAAAATAGCAACCCTGTTTTCACTAACCTTCCGGTGTTAGAAAAAGGTAAGGTCTATAACAATAATAATAGGGATACACCTGGAGGAGGAAGTGATTTTTGGGAAAGAGGAGTTGTAGAGCCAGATGTAATTCTACAAGACCTTATTAATATTCTTCATCCAGAATTGGTTAATAAAAAGGAGCTTGTCTATTACAAGCTCCTTAAATAGATTTTCATCTTTATAAACAAATTTAAAAGAGACTTATTTTGTAAAGTTATAATTAATCATACACTAAAGCCTCTTCATCTCCGTTTAGTATTGCTAAACCATTCATTGCTAATGCAGACATCTCATCTTCTCCAGGGAATATTTTGACCTGGGCAATAAAACTAACCATCTCAGATAGTTTTTCCATTAGCATGGTGTTATATGCAACACCTCCTGTGATTAAAATTGCATCTACATTGCCTTTTAACACAACTGCCATAGAACCAATGGCCTTAGCTACATTATAGGCAAAAGCATCTGAGATAAGCATGAATTTTTGGTCTCCCTCCTTAACTTTTTGTTCAACTTCACTAAATGAATTAGTTCCTAAATGAGCAACTAAACCTCCCTCTCCTGTAATTATTTTTTTTACTTGTTCAAGTGTATATTTCCCAGAGAAACAAAGCTTTGCTAAGTCTAGTGCTGGAAGTGTACCAGATCTCTCGGGAGAGAAAGGGCCCTCGCCATTTAATGCATTGTTAACATCTATTACTTTGCCATTTAGATGAGCTCCTACAGATACTCCTCCTCCTAAATGAGCTACAATTAAATTGAGAGAATCATAGCTTTTGTTCAAAGTAGTAGCATAACTTTTAGCTATAGCTTTTTGGTTTAGAGCATGAAATATTGAACGTCTTTCAAATAATGGATGTCCAGAAATTCTAGCTATAGGTTCAAGCTCGTCTACAACAACTGGGTCTGCAATAAATGCCCTACACCCATCAATTTCACCTGCTAAATTAGCGGCAATAATACCTCCTAAATTGCTTGCATGTTCTCCACCAACTCCTTCATGTAAATGAGCTATCATTTTTTCATTTACTTCATATATTCCAGATTTAATAGGCTTAACAAGGCCTCCCCTACCAACAATTACTGCAATATCTGGAAAGTCTATATCATTCTCTATTAGTGCTTTGAGAATAGTTTTCTTTCTAAACTCAAATTGGTCTGAAATTTTCTCAAACCTAGAAATTTCTTCTGACCCGTGTCTTAAAGTAGTAGTAAATAATTGCTTATGTTCTTTATAAACTGCTATTTTTGTAGAAGTTGAGCCTGGGTTTATTGCTAATATTAACTGTTTCATCTCTATTTTGCAGTTAAAGCAGCTAGCGCAATTGAATTTAATTTAGTATCAATACTATCTGCCCTACTAGACAATACACATGGAGCTTTAGCTCCTGCAACAATAGCTGCTAGCTTTGCACCTACACAAAACATTGTATTTGTTTTGTAAAAGACATTTGCAGCTTCTAAATTAGGAAAAACTAAGCAATCTGCATCACCTGCAACTGGGCTAACAAGTTTTTTAACAGCCACTGCCTCGGCAGAAAGTGCAACATCAATAGCCAAAGGGCCATCTACAAAAGCTTTTGGAAGTTGGCCTCTCTCAGACATTTTAGAGATAATTGCAGCATCTACACAAGCAGGCATTCCTGGAAGCATCTGCTCAGTGGCAGTTACAAGAGCAACTTTAGGCTTTTCAATTCCAATTGCCTTAGCTGTATTAATAACATAATTAGTTATTGCAATTTTCTGCTTTAAATCTGGAGCTGGAATTACAGCTATATCTCCTAAAACAAGTAACTTGTGATACTGTGGATTTGAGAGTACTGTAACATGACTCAAGACTGCCTTTGGAGGGAGCAACCCTTTCTCTTTATTAAGTATAGCTCTCATATATTTATCTGTGCTGCAAAGCCCCTTCATTAATATATCACCTTCGCCAGCATTAATTAAATCTACAGCTAGAGTTACAGCTTTAAGCTCATCTTCAATTGGAACAATTTTAAACATAGATGCATCAATCTTCTCGTTGGCACATACTTGGCGAATCATTTTTTCATCTCCAACCAATGTTGCTTCTGCAATTCCCGCTTCTACAGCTAGGCGTGCTGCATTAATGGTATGATCGTCTACGGCCCAAGCTGCTACTAATCTTTTTTTAGGTCTAGATCTAAGTTCATCAAAAATCTGCTCAAATGTTGTTATCATAATTATATCTTTTTATTTAAAATCACTTTTATAAATTAACTGGTTATTTATTGAGTATTTCCATTGTATCTTGAGCAATAACTAGCTCTTCGTTAGTAGTAACAGTAGCCATTTTTACAACCGATTCGGGTTTTGACAATATAACGTCTTTACCTCTTACCCCCTTATTTACTTGAGCATCAAAATCAAGACCTAAGTACTTTAATCTCTTGCCCACAACTTCTCTTATAGAAACATCATTCTCTCCAATACCACCAGTAAATACAATCATATCTACTCCTCCCATTGCAGCAGTATATGAACCTATATATTTAATTACTTTGTAGTGCAGCATATCTAATGTAAGCTTTGCTCTCTCGTCTCCCTTCTGGGCTGCGGCTTCTATATCACGTGCATCTGAAGAAGAACCAAAAACTCCTAGGAACCCACTTTTTTTATTTAACAAAGAGTTAATGCCTGCAGCATCTAGCTTCTCTTTTTCTTGAATAAAGGTGACTGCTCCTGCATCTATATCTCCGCTTCTAGTCCCCATTATTAAACCTTCTAATGGTGTAAAGCCCATAGATGTGTCAACAGATTTACCGTTTTTTATAGCAGTAATAGAGCTTCCATTCCCAAGATGACATGTAATAACTTTAGAGTTCTCAAAGTCAATCCCAGCTAGATCACAAGCTTTTTTACCAACAAACTTGTGGCTTGTACCATGGAATCCATATCTTCTTATCTTATATTTTGTGTAATACTCATATGGCAATGCATACATATATGCATAATTTGGCATAGTTTGGTGGAATGAAGTATCAAAAGCTGCTACCTGAGGAGTAGCTGGCATAAGAGTTTTAATAGCATGTACTCCTAATAAATTGGCAGGATTGTGTAAAGGTGCAAGCTCGCAAAGGTTCTCTATTCCTTTAATAACATCTTCATCTATTAAACAGCTACTACTGAAATACTCCCCCCCATGGGCCACTCTATGACCTACTGCCTCAATATCTGATAATGAGTTAAGAACTCCTAATTTGGAATCTGTTAAAAGTTCAAGAACTTTTTTAATACCTTGAGTATGATCTGGTATACTGCCTTGAATTTCATACTTTTCCTTTCCCGTTACTCTATGTGAGAGAATACCTGTCTCTAGGCCTATTCTTTCTACCAGCCCTTTTGCTAAAAGATTGTAATTAGAAGTGCTCTTCATATCAAGAACTTGATACTTAATAGAAGAACTTCCACAGTTCAAAACTAGAATTATCATAAAAATATCTATTATTAATTAAAAAATTTCTTTTGGAAAGGAATTATTCTTGCAAATTTAATAAAAATACCTCTTTTAACTACTTTAAATGTTATCAAAAGCTTATTTTTAGATAAAATGAGAGGTTGTGGTAAAAAAGTCTCCTTTATTCTATTATAGTCTGTTTTATATTTCGGGTATATACATAGGCAATAACATTAGTTGCCAGACAGAACTATTTTTCTATCTCTCTTTAACAACTCTAGTAATATCTCTTTATCTCTTTTATTTAACATATAGCACTAAAAGTTTTAAGTTAGATATATACTTAAAGAGTTTTATATTTCTCACATTTTTTTTCTCTGGCATTTTCAATATGGGTTCAAGCCCTTATGCGAAAAAAAACTTAGTAAGCACACTGTTAAGAAATAAACAGATAGAAGAGCTTAAATTAACTGTAAAAACAAGCCCAAAAATAGGGCAAAACTCATCTAGTATTGAATGCCATGCAATAGATTATAATGAAAACATTATTCTTTACTCAAAGAATAAAAAAAAATTTGATTCAATAAACTTAGGAGATATAATTACCATAAATTATAGCCCCATAGAGATAAGCAATAGAGACAAAAACTTCAATTATAAAGAGTATCAAGCTAAAAGAAGATACTTCACATATGGGTTTTTAAACGAGAGCGATCTCAAAAGAGTTCAAGCAAAAGGTAAGAGCATTATCTTCATAATTAGATTAAAAAGAGATAGATTAATTCAAAGAGTAAGATATATTTATGGTGGAAGCGAATGGTGCGATATACTTATTGCATTAGTCTCTGGCGAAAAAAGCTATTTAGAAGATAAAACTAAAGAGATTTACAAAGCTTCTGGAGCAATTCATCTGATGGCTGTATCTGGGCTTCATATTGGATTTATCTACTACTTTACCTTAAACATTCTTGCCTTTATGGGAAAAGGCAGAGTAATGAAATATTTAAAAGCACTATTATTAATATTGTCTATCTGGTTCTATTGTGCATTTTCTGGTTTTTCTCCTTCCTCTATTAGAGCTTCAATAATGATTTCCATTCTAACTATTTCTGAGTTGTTTAGTGGTAGGTACATCTCATTAAATGCATTATGCGCCTCGGCCTTAATAATTATAGTAGTTCAACCCCAGTCCCTTTTTAATATTGGATTCCAACTCTCTTATGTGGCTCTACTTTCAATAATTGTAATTAACCCTTTTTTTAGAGTAACTATTTCAAATAATAGAGTAATTCAATATTGCTGGAACATTATAACAATCTCTATATCTTGCCAAATTGGCACATCACTTATAACAATTAACAACTTTGGGTATTTCCCTCTCTACTTTATGGTTTCTAATTTAATTTTAATGCCTCTTACTGCAGTTGTTCTCTATAGTTTTAGTGCTATAACTCTGCTTGGGTTTTCTGGAGTGGCTGTAAATTTTCCAACACAAATAATTAAAACAACCATAGATGTAATGTATAAAACAGCTCTAAAAATAGAATCTTTACCATTTTCTATTATTTATATAAAGAAAAGCATTACAACTGAAATATTGGCTTACTCAATAGTTGTTTCTTTAATTTCAATAATACTTTACAGCTCTAAAAAAAAAAGTTTACAAAGTAGAAGCAATGAATGAAACTCCCACTACAGCTAGTATAACCCCTACCCACTGCCTTTTTGTAAAAGACTCTTTAAAAAAGAGTAATCCAATAATTGTGGTAAAGACAACAACAGAAGCATTGTGAATTGGGTAGACAACCGAACCTCCTAAATTGCCTACATTTACAAGTATCATCTTAGATGTTAAAAAGTTAAAAATACCTAACATAGATCCATAAACTAACATTCTTAAAGTAGCAAGTTTACTATTTTGCACATTTCTCTTTTTAACACCTTCTATAATTCTATTTTTTCTATAGAAAAGAGTGTTTATCCCAAAAGCAATTAGACTAAATATAACAGAGAACGAGAAAACAGTAAAAAGAAAAACCTCTTTTTCATACGTTTCAGAAATAACATAAGTATTTGCCAGCTCCATTGAAGTGTCAATCATTCCAGCAGAAATAAATACCAAAAAGGGTAAAATAAAAACACCTTTTGATCTTTTCTGTGACTTTTTATATAAAATAAGAAAAATAGAGATTAACGAAATAACTATACCTACTAACTTAAGAGCTAATGCATGGCTTTGACCTAAATAGATTATTCCTACAGAGACAGGAATTAACACAGACATCTTGTTGAGTGCTGTTGTTAGGCCTATACCTACTTTTATGGTTGAGTAAGAAATTAAAATAAAGCTTACAGTAAAAAGCAAAGCCACTATAATACCAGGCAATACCATCTTAGATGAGTAACTCCACTGTGGATAGTATATATATAGATCTACTAAGGTAAAGAGTGCTGCAATAAAATAATTTAGGGTTATTGCTTTGTAAATATTAACTCCTTTTATATTAATAAGTTTAAGAGATATGAACATCCCTAAAGCAAATAATATATGGATTATCAGATAAATATAGTTTTGCATAAATTATTGTTGACAATAAAGATGTAAAGATAAGAGGAATAAATATTACTTTTGTGTTATACTATTAAAAAAACTAAACAATGGGTGGACTATTTGGTGTTATTTCTAAGAAAAAATGTATATCTCAACTTTTTTATGGTACAGACTATCACTCTCACTTGGGTACTCATAGAGGTGGAATGGCTACCTTAAATGAAAATGGTAATTTTGCAAGATCTATTCACAACTTAGAGAACTCTCATTTTAGAGCAAAATTTGAAGATGATCTAAAAAAGTTTGATGGACTATCTGGTATTGGTGTAATTAGTGACAATGACCCACAACCTATAATTCTTAACTCTCATTTAGGTAAATTTGCGATTGTAACTGTTGGTAAAGTAAACAATATTGCCAATTTAGAAAAAGAGCTTCTCTCAATGGGGCGTAATTTTACAGAGTTAAGCTCAGGAGAAACTAACCCAACAGAACTTACAGCTCTTCTTATAACAGAGGGGAAGTCATATGCCGAGGGAATAAAAATAGCCCAAGAGAAAATTAAAGGTTCCTGCTCATTTCTACTTTTAACAGAAAATGGAATTTATGCATGTAGAGATAAATATGGAAGAACACCACTTGTAATAGGCAAAAAAGAAGATTCAATAGCTGTTGCAAGCGAAACGTGTAGCTTTCCAAATCTCCAGTTCGAAGAGGAGTATTATTTAGGCCCAGGAGAAGTTTTAAAGTTAAACGCTCAAGGTTATGAGCAAATTGCAAAACCAAATAATAAGCTTCAGATCTGTTCGTTTTTATGGGTCTATTACGGATATCCAACCAGCTCATATGAAAATATAAATGTAGATGATGTAAGATTTAAGCTTGGAAAATCGCTTGGAGAAAACGACAATACACCATTAGATGTCTCTTCTGCTATTCCAGATTCAGGTACGTGCATGGCAATAGGATATGCTGCAGGAAAACAGATCCCTTACAGATGTGCAATAGTAAAGTATACACCTACATGGCCTAGAAGCTTTACCCCTTCTAATCAATCTATTAGAAGTTTAGTTGCAAAAATGAAGCTAATCCCAAACAAAACACTTTTAAGAGAGAAGAGAATTGCATTTTGCGACGATTCAATTGTAAGAGGCACTCAACTAAAAAACAATGCAGAAACTCTTGTTAGTTATGGAGCTAAAGAGGTACATATTAGAATAAGTTGCCCACCATTAATCTACCCTTGCAAATACCTCAATTTTTCTGCTTCCCGTTCTCCGCTTGAGCTAATCACAAGGAGGTATATCTTAGAAAAAGAGGGAGCGCACAACATTAATCTAGATAAATACTCAAATGCAAATAGTGAGGAGTATAAATTAATGGTAAACTACATAAAAAAAGAGATGTCTCTTTCAAGTCTCAAGTTCAATAGTGTAGAAACTCTTATTGAATCTATAGGACTTCCAAAAGAGTCTGTCTGTACTCACTGTTTTGATGGAACTGAGAGGTAAAATTATTTTTTTTGATAGACCTTATTAAATTTTGGTATGTAAGTTTTTTATATAACTTTGTGAACTAATTAATCCTATTTTTAATTTTATATTTCCGTTCATATGAACATTTTCGTATCAAGTTTAAGTTTCCGTGCTAAGAAAGAAGATCTAGCCGAACTGTTCGCAACCTATGGTGAAGTTACTTCAGCCAGAATTATTACCAATCGCGATACTCGTCGCTCTAAAGGATATGGCTTTGTAGAAATGCCAGATGAGTCTGAGGGTAATGCAGCTATAGAAGCTCTCAATGGTTCTGAGCATATGGGACGTACTATTAATGTAGCTGTAGCTAATGCACGTCCAGAAAGAGAAGAGTAGTATTATTACTTATCGTATAAAAAAAAAGAAGCCAATCTTAAAAGACTGGCTTCTTTTTTACTTACTAGTTTATACTCTATTGAGAAATATTCATCTCTTCTATCAAATGAGTTGCACCTGCAACCTTCTCTATAATAAAGAGAGCATATCTAATATCTAAAGAGATGTTTCTACACATTTCTGGATCGAAATCTATGTCACTCATAGTACCTTCCCAAACTCTATCGAAATTAATCCCAATAAGCTCACCATCTGCATTAATAATTGGGCTACCAGAATTTCCACCAGAAGTATGATTGGTGGCTACAAAACAGACTGGGACAGTACCATCTTGAGTCCATTTCCCAAAATCTCTATTGGCATAAACATCCCTTAGTTCCTGTGGTATATTGTAATCATAAATACCTGGATTATCTTTCTCCATAATTCCTTCAATTGTAGAGTAGTGTTTATAGTATATAGCATCTGCTGGTTTGTAACCACTAACATTCCCATAAGCAATTCTTAATGTAGAGTTAGCATCTGGGTAGAAGTTATGCTCTTTTGCAAATTCCATTTGTCCTTTCATATAGGTTCTATATAATAGAGCAAGTTCTCTTTGAATTTTATCTGTAATTGGCTTAATATTCTTTAAATTATTATCATTAAAGGCATTAAAAAAGACAAATGCTGGGTCTTTTGTAAATGTACTATTAGAGATACCATCTTTTATTGCTCGATAAACTTTGTTAGAATCTGCAAGTAAAGATTTTGAATAGAGCTCTTCTGCTATCTTATCTACAGATCCTAACTTCTCTTTTAACTCTCTAAAATAGGGTGGCTTCATATCGTTAGGCACATTTGTATCGTACTCATTAACTATAGCAATGAATATTTTTTTATCAATTGGCAAATAATAGTCTTTGTAGAAATTTTCTAACATAGATTTTACATTTTTAGCCAATACTTGAGGTGCCATTTTAGACCCTCTTTTCACTATATATGAAACATCTCTAGCAAGTTTAACTATTTCATTGGCTATAATTGCTTCGTTGTAATACTCAATTGCAAAGGAGTAAGGCTCAAGTTTAGAGTACAAAAGAGAAATTTTTCTTAATAAACCATTGTAGTTAGGTTTATCTTGGGCCCATTTATTAAATTCTTCTTCAAATGTAACTTTCTTATCTACTGTATTTAGTCTTATAATCCCTTTGGATTCGCCTTGCCATTTTTTCCATGCATTAGAAACAGAAGCATTCTTAGATGCATACTTAATGCGCACTTCTTGACTCTTTGCCATCTCAGCCCTTTGAACATCTAATCTAAGAGTTCTAAGTTTTATTTTATGAGGGTTAGATTTTTCCAAAATATAACGGACAGCTTCTGAGTGAACATACTGCTGTGTTCTTCCAGGGTAGCCATAAACAAGAGTAAAATCACCCTCGTTTACCCCTTTTGTAGAGATTGTAAAGAACTTCTTTGGAACATAAGGTACATTCTCTTTAGAGTAAGGTGCTGGTTTATTATCTTTTCCTGCATAAATGCGAAATAGTGAAAAATCGCCCGTGTGTCTAGGCCACATCCAGTTATCTGTATCTCCACCGAATTTTCCAATTGAAGAAGGGGGTGCTCCAACTAACCTAACGTCTGTAAAGGTCTCATAAACAAAAAGGAAATATTGATTTCCATAATACAAAGATTCTACTTTGGCCTCATAATGGTTCCCTTTAGTTGCCTCACTCACAACTTTGGCAGAGTTAGTAGCCACTATTTTTTCTCTTTGAGACTCTGTCATACTCTCTTTATAAGAGTCTAGTATTTTATCTGTAACATCTTCCATTCTAACAAGAAAACGAACGTCTAATTTAGGGTTTGGTAACTCCTCTTTCTGGGAAGCAGCCCAAAAGCCATCTTTTAAATAATCGTGCTCTACAGAGCTATGAGATTGAATCTGCCTAAAGCCACAATGATGGTTAGTAAGTATAAGCCCTTGGTTAGAGATAAGCTCTGCTGTGCATCCTCCACCAAAATGAACTATAGCATCTTTTAGTGAAGCTTTATTTATGCTGTATAAATCTTCTGCAGTTAATTTAAAACCCTTCTCCTGCATATGAGCAATTCGCTCTTTTATGAGAAAAGGAAGCCACATTCCTTCGTCGGCTCTAAGGTTTGAAAAAGTTAATACTAGAACCAAACAAGACAAAAGTAATCTCTTCATATATTTTTATATTAATATTTATATCACTACAAACTTACAAAAAATTATTACTTTTGAGAGAAATGAGAATCACTTATGAATAAGCTCGTAAAATATCTAATAGGAATAGTTGCAACTTTAGTAACTCTATATATAGCTTGGTACTTTAGTAGTATAGTTATCTATATAATAATCTCTGCTGTTATTGCACTCATGGGTAAACCATTAATGAATGCAATCCTAAAACTCAAAATCAAAGAACATAAGGTCCCTCGCTCATTGGCTGCATCAATTACCTTAATCTCTTTTCTTGGTGTTTTTGCTGCTCTCTTTTTTATAATAGCTCCTCTGCTTGGTACTTTCTTTGTGAAAATTACTACGCTTGATGTTGCCGAGATTGGAGTAAAAATATCTGAACCTTTTGAAAACATCAATCAAAGTATTACTAAAATATTCCCCTCTATTGGAAACGACTTCAAAATAGAGAGTGTAATATTTGAAGAGATAAAAAGTATGTTTACTACATCTTCTTTAGCTGCTATTTTTGCTTCTGTAGCTACACTGTTATTAAACACAATCTTAGGTGTTCTAGTTGTGCTTTTTATTAGTTTTTTCTTTCTCAAAGAGCAAAACATGTTTGACAACTTAGTAATTGCACTTTTCCCTGTGAAGTACGAAGAGAACGCTACTAGAGCTCTTAAATCTGTTAATCACTTGTTAGTAAGATATTTTATTGGAGTGAGCGTTCAAATAATTTCTATTACCACTCTCAATACTTTTGGGCTTCACTTTATTGCAGGTCTTGAGTTTTCAAATGCTATAGTACTAGCTTTTATGACAGGTGTTTTAAATATTATCCCCTATATTGGGCCTTGGATAGGAGCTGCTCTAAGTATTCTTATAACAATAACAACACAAATACCTATAGGGGGAGAGATAGGGACTCTGGTTTTAATGATGGCAATTGTTTTCTTAACTACCCAAACAATAGATAATTTTGTATTTCAACCTTTTATTTTTTCTAGTAGTGTAAAAGCACATCCTCTTGAGATTTTTATTGTAATTCTCATAGCTGCAAACTTAGCAGGTGTTTTAGGAATGCTCATAGCAATTCCAACGTACACAGTAATAAGAGTCTTTGCTAAAGAGTTCTTTTCTCACTTCCGTATAGTCCAAAAATTGACAGATAAGATATAAAAAAAGGCTGCCTTTCTAGACAGCCTAATATATTGTGTTTGAAATTTCTTATTACTCTGGATTTACTGGAGTAGATGTCTGTTGCGAGTAAGCATTATACTTCTCATATCCAGCCATATATTCATCACTCTTCTCTCTAAATCTGAAATAGATGTTTTTAAGATATTCTGCAACCACACTTTTTATCTCTTGATCTTTTGTTGCTTCGAAACACTTTTCAAAAGGAGTAATAGCTGCCTCTAAGTTGGTTTCAAGCTCTTTAACCATAGCTTCATACTTAGTATCGTCCATCTCTTCTGCAGCTTTAGCCTGAAGATCTACTGCATAATCGTAGTGAGCTGCACCAATTGCAAAATAACCAAAATAATAAGTAGGATCTATCTCTACAGACTTTTTATAACTTGCTGTAGCTTTATCTAATTCACCTAGGTTTTTCCAAACATTACCCTCGGCATAATGCAAAGTTGCATTATCTGGCTCATTTATTTGTGCTTGATGTATAAGATCAAGAATCTTCATAGGATCGTCGTTAGATTCTAGATAAGTATTAATCAATGATACTAGAATACTTTGAGCACTTGGATATTTATTAAACCCTTTGTTAAGAACCTCTTTAGCCATAGCTATATTTGACTGCGCTTTGTATGACTCTGCAAGATAAGAATAGGCATCACCTTCACCATCATAATCGTGATCAAGAGCTTTATTGAAAAACTCAATAGCTCTATCATGATCTTTAGCCATAAATGCAGTAAGACCCGCATAATAGATAAAAACTGTATCTATATCTCCAATTATTTCATGAACAGCAATATCTGCAGCTTTTTCAAAGTCGTATGAGGCTACTTCAAATTTCCCTAAAGCATATGAACTCATAGCCTCGTTATAGTAACGAGTTTTAAGAGCTTCTAAGTGGGCAATTACATCATTTGTAACTCTACCCCTATCGTCTACTTTAAGAGCCTCATTTAACGCATCGTAACTTTTTTCTAGTAGAGGTTCATCTAACGCTTTATATGTAATCTCCCATGCAGCCAATGTTCCATTCTGCCCGTAATAAAGAATTTTATCTGAGTAGTGATCTGCTAAGAAAGGAGTGTTATTAATAACAACCTCTTCAGATTTTTCAATTCTTTGATCTTTAAGAAGAACTTTTGCCTCCATCTGGGAGGTTCCTAGCCAAATTGATTTTATTGGTGCATCATAAAGTTGAGCATATGCATCGGCCAAAGTTAACCATGTTTTGGCTTTTGTAGCCCTTTTTGGGTTTTCGGCATTTTTTTTAGCCTGCTCATATGCTTTTAAAGCATCGACCACATCTTTTGTTTGAGCCCCTACCTGTACTCCAGTGAACAGTATAAGAGCAATAAGTAATTTTTTCATTTTGAATATTCAGATTTTTTAAATTAACAATATGTTTGATTGGTTAAATGTCTGTTAAGGTATCTTCTATTAGTTTCTCTTCACTTTTTTCAACACTGCAAACAGCTGCTATACTATCGTTTTCTTTAAGGTTAATAAGCTTCACCCCTTGAGTGGCCCGGCCTGTTAATCTAATGTCAGATACTGCAACTCTTATAGTTATACCAGATTTATTAATAATCATAAGATCGTTTTGATCATTTACACCTTTTATTGCAATAAGTGCGCCAGTTTTATCTGTTATATTGATTGTCTTGACACCTTTAGCACCTCTTTTTGTAATCCTATAATCTTCTAGAAGTGATCTTTTACCAAATCCATTTTCACTAACTACAAATATGTCTCTTTGCTCTTCTTGAGATTTTTCTGGGTCTATACAAATCATTCCAATAACTTGGTCACTCTCTTCAATATTAATGCCTCTAACTCCTGCTCCTGTCCTACCTATAGCTCTAACTTGTGTCTCATTGAATCTAACACATTTACCAGCTTTAGCAGCAAGTAATATCTCGTTACTACCATTAGTTAAAACAGCTTCTAATAGTTCGTCTCCCTCTCTAATCGTAATAGCATTAACACCATTTACACGAGGCCTTGAGTAAGCTTCTAGTGTAGTCTTTTTAACAGTCCCTTTCTTGGTGGCCAGTAATATGTAATTGTTGTTAATATACTCTTGGTCATTCAATTTTGGCACATTTATATAAGCCATTACTTTATCGTCTGGATTTATATTCAATACATTTTGAATAGCTCTGCCTTTAGAGGCTTTAGACCCCTCTGGCACTTCGTACACTTTAAGCCAAAAACATTTACCATTTTGAGTAAAGAAGAGCATTGTGCTATGCATATTTGCAACATAAATATGCTCTATAAAGTCTTGGTCACGAGTACTGCTCCCTTTAGCTCCTACCCCTCCTCTATTTTGAATCCTATAATCAATTAAAGGGGTACGTTTAATATAACCTAATCTAGATATTGTGATAACAACGTCTTCGTCTGGATAAAAATCTTCTGGATTAAACTCTTCTGCAGAAGGAACAATCTCTGACCTACGGTCATCTCCAAAATTGTTTTTAAGCTCTATAAGCTCGTCTTTAATTATTTGCATCTGTAAAACAAAGCTAGACAAGACATTTGTCAAGTGAGTAATCACCTTCATAAGTTGGTCATACTCCCCTTGTAATTTTGCTCTCTCTAAACCTGTAAGTTGGCGTAAACGCATCTCTACAATTGCAGAAGCTTGAGCTTCAGAAAAAGAGAATCTCTCCATTAACCTCTCTTTCGCCTCGTCTACTGCTTTTGAAGATCTAATAATTGAAATCACTTCATCTATATGGTCTAGTGCAACAAGTAAAGCTTCTAGGATATGGGCTCTCTTTTGAGCTTGCTCTAATTCAAATTTAGCTCTTCTTACTATAACATCGTGACGATGTCTTACAAAATATTTTATAAGTTGCTTAAGATTCAATTGTCTTGGCCTGCCATCTACAAGTGCAATATTGTTTACAGAGAAACTAGACTGCATGGCAGTCATTTTAAAGAGAGTATTGAGAACTACATTTGCAACTGTACCAATTTTAAGACGAATTATAATTCGCATCCCATTCCTGTCACTCTCGTCATTAATGTATGCAATCCCCTCTATTCTTTTCTCCTCTACTAAATCGGCAATTTTTTCTATTAACTCCTTTTTATTTACCATATAGGGAATTTCGGTAATAACAATTGTCTCTCTGCCATTATCGCTTACCTCTATGTCTGTTTTCGCTCTCACTACAACTCTACCTCTCCCAGTTTCAAAGGCGTCTTTTATTCCTTGGTAGCCCATTATAATTCCACCAGTTGGAAAATCGGGACCTTTTATATGTTCTAGAAGTTCATCGGTTGTAATATTATTATTGTCTATATATGCACATATAGCATCTACAGTTTCAGATAAATTATGAGGAGGCATATTGGTTGCCATACCTACTGCAATACCAGAAGCTCCGTTTAAAAGTAGAAGTGGTGCTTTGGCTGGCAATACTTCTGGCTCCATTAAGGAGTCGTCAAAGTTAGGTTTAAAATCAACTGTGTTTTTATCTAAATCTGCCAAAACTTCCTCGGCAATTTTCCTAAACTTAGCCTCTGTATAACGCATAGCCGCTGCAGAGTCTCCATCAATTGAGCCATAGTTTCCCTGCCCATTTACTAGCATGTAACGGAGGCTCCACTCTTGCGCCATTCTAACCATGGCTTCATATACGCTTGAATCACCATGAGGGTGATATTTACCTAGGACTTCACCTACAATACGGGCAGATTTTTTAAATCCCGAACCCGATGAAAGGCCTAAATCGTTCATTCCGTAAAGTACTCGCCTGTGAACTGGCTTTAAGCCGTCACGAACATCTGGAAGAGCTCTAGAAACAATCACCGACATGGAATAATCGATATAGGCGCTTTTCATCTCATCCTCTATGTTAATTTTAATTATTCTTGCGTTATTATCAGGTTCTTGAATCATCTTATATTTGCTATTTCAAATTTAAAAAGAGGTGCTAAAGTACAAAGAAAAAATCTCTTGAACAAATTGAAAATATAATTGTCTTTATTGTGTACATACAGAAACATATTTTATACTAATGAACCTTCAATTGTCCAACGAACTAAAAGAAATTATCTCTTACAGCAAAGAGGAGTCTATGAGAATGGGTAGTTACTCCATTACAACAGACCACCTGATAATGGGTATTTTACGCCATCAAGACAACTCGGCTTTCGAAACTATACTAAAGTTTGGAGTAGACTACAAATTATTGAAAGAGAAAATAGAAAAAAAACTTAGAGTGGGAGAAATAGTTCCATTTGAACAGTCATATAAAATTAATCTCTCTACTGGAGCAGAAAGATCTCTTAGATTAATGTATCTAGAGGCAAAATCACTGGAGTCAGAAAAACCTGGACCTCTCCATCTTCTGTTAGCTATAATGAGAGCGGGAGAAGCTTTTTCTGTAGATGTTTTGAAAGAGTACCAGGTCACCTACGATAGCATTAAAGCTACTTTAAAAGGAAAAGAGATTTTCCGTCCCTCTTCTTCGGCTACATTTGACCCAGAGATGGAAAAACCTAGAGGCTCAACCCCTTCTACTAAAACCTCTAAAACAGAGAAGACCTCTTCAGATACTCCAGTTATAGATAGCTTTGGCTTTGATCTTACTGCAGCAGCAGTTAAGGGAAACCTAGATCCAGTTGTAGGTAGATATAAAGAGATAGATAGATTAGCTCAAATTCTAGGGCGTCGCAAAAAGAATAACCCAATTATTATTGGAGAACCTGGTGTAGGTAAATCTGCTATAGCAGAGGGTTTAGCGCAACTTATTGCTCAAAAAAAGGTCTCTAGAGCACTTGTTAATAAAAGAATAGTCTCTATAGATATTGGTTCAATTGTAGCAGGAACTAAATATAGAGGGCAGTTCGAAGAGAGAATGAAGGCAATTTTAAATGAATTGAGCAAAAACCCCAATATAATTCTCTTTATAGATGAACTTCACACTCTAGTTGGAGCTGGTGGAGCTTCTGGATCATTAGATGCTGCAAATATGCTTAAACCTGCACTTGCTCGTGGTGAAATCCAATGTATAGGAGCTACAACTTTAGATGAATATAGAGAGTTTATAGAGAAAGATGGCGCTCTTGAGAGAAGATTTCAGAAGGTTTTAATAGACCCTACTTCATATGAAGAGACCTATGAAATTCTATCTAGTATTAAGGAGAGATATGAAAAACACCACAATGTTAAATATACAGATGAGGCCATTATTGCTTGTATCAAACTATCTCAAAGATATATTACAGACCGTTGTCTCCCAGATAAAGCAATAGATGCTATGGACGAAGCTGGTTCAAGAGTACATCTTAGACACCTTAAGGTTCCAGATTTTGTATCTGCCTTAGAAGAGGAGTTAGACTCTTTACGTGAACAAAAGAGAGCTGTGGTTGCAGTAAATGAATTTGAAAAAGCAGCTCAAATTCGTGATTTAGAAAACAGTAAAATTCAAGAGTTAGAGATAGCTCAAGAAAAGTGGAGAGAAGAGCAAAACCTCAACCCAGATGAGGTAAATGAAAGTGATGTGGCCCAGGTGCTCTCTATGATTACAAATGTTCCTGTCCAAAGACTTGCACAAAAAGAGGGTGATAGACTCAGCCAAATGGGAGAACAAATACGCAAAAAAATAATTGGGCAAGACCAAGCTGTAGAGAAAATTGTAAAAGCTATTCAAAGAAATAGAGCTGGGCTTAAAGACCCAAATAAACCAATTGGTACATTTCTTTTTTTAGGACCAACGGGCGTTGGGAAAACTCAACTTGCCAAAGTACTTACAGAGTATCTTTTTGACTCAACAGATAACTTAATTAGAGTAGATATGAGTGAATATATGGAGAAATTTGCCCTCTCTAGACTCATTGGAGCGCCTCCTGGATATGTTGGGTATAACGAGGGTGGCCAGTTGAGTGAAAAGGTAAGAAGAAGGCCTTACTCTGTTATATTATTAGACGAGATTGAGAAAGCACACCCAGATATTTTCAACTTACTTTTACAGGTACTAGACGAGGGGCGCCTTACCGATAGCAATGGACGGCATATAGACTTTAGAAATACTCTACTCATTATGACCTCCAATGTTGGTAGTAGAGAGTTAAAAGATTTTGGAGCAGGGCTAGGTTTCTCTAATGTTACTAAAAGGAACATAACAGAAAACAGTAAATTTATAATAGAGCAAGTTCTTAAAAAAACCTTTGCACCTGAGTTTCTTAATCGTCTAGATGAACAGATACTCTTTAACCAGCTCACTAAAGAAGATATATGCAAAATTATTGATATTGAGCTCAAAGATCTCTATCAAAGAACAGAGGCTGCTGGCTACTCTCTATCTTTAACTGAAGAGGCCAAAATGTTTGTAGCCAATGTTGGTTACGACCCTCAATATGGAGCAAGGCCACTAAAAAGGGCAATGCAAAGGCATATAGAAGATCTATTGGCCGAGGCAATAATTAGTGGCAAATACAAAATGGGAGACAAAATCTCAATTGACGTAGATAAAAAAGGATTAAAGAAGGGAGAAACTCCTGAGAAACTTAAAATTTCCCGAGTTAGAAAGTAAAATAAATTGTTTTTCTAATAGCTCTTGGGAGCTGTATTTACTACTATTGTATTTACGGTCTTTCAAGAGCTTTTTTAATGAATATCTCTGGTAGGTCTTAGGGTCTACCATAAATTTTACTGGAGGTGTTTTTCCAACAAGTTCAAATCCCAGCTTTTTATAAGCAACGCCACTCCCATTATAGCCATTCTGCCCGCCCCAGTCCAGATCGGCATAACTCATTACCTCCTGAGGGCTCTTCTCCTCTACAAATGCACTTAAAAGACGCCCCATGCCCCCCACTACTCTTGAAGAACCAACACTCGCATATCTCACCCACTCAAAAGAGCTAACAACCCCACTCTCTCTCTTGATTGGCCGAGGTGCCGAAAAGGCTGCCACAGCAACCAGCCTCTCACAATAGAAGAGCCCATAAAAGAATTTAGCTCTAGAATACCCCAAAATATGATTCTTCTCTAAAAACCCTATCGCTTTATTTGCATCAATATTGGCTACCACACATTTTCTGGCAAAGATAGCCTCTCCTTTACCAAGTAACGCCCTTAATCTGTTTTTGATAATATCTCCCTTAGTAAACCACAAATCTTCATAAACTCTAATTTCCCTAAACCCACCATCATTTACTTTTCGACTATTTTCATTCACATTCTCTAAAAAAGAGCCATCATTATTTAAAGAAGTGCCTCTATTAAGTGAAACAAAACTCAATTTTAAACAATAATTAGGCAAAATTAAATGATTTTCCATCAAATAATATTTGAGCGAATACGAATCTAAAAACTCCCTGATTTCCAAAACAAACAACTGCTCCATAAAGCCTCTCAAATAATATTAAAACATAGATTTAGGAACAAATTTACTCTATTTTATCAATATTATTAAAAAGAAATTTGGAATTAAAACATTGTTACCATATCTTTGCACTCCTCAAACGGAAGATTCAGTAGCTCAGCAGGTAGAGCACAACACTTTTAATGTTGGGGTCCTGGGTTCGAGCCCCAGCTGGATCACAAAAACAGAGCCAAGCAAACGCTTGGCTTTTTTGTTTTTATGACATCGCGAATCAAGCTCGCTTGAAAGAGCAGATGCGTAAAAACAAAACCCTTTGAGCACAGCTCAAAACTGTTTTTGTGTGGGTAAATAAAAAGCAACTGGTGGCCGACGCAGTAGCCCAAATTCGTAGGTATGAAGTTTCCCACCCTGTAACTAACATATAATTAGAACATAGAGTATTGTTATAAGTATGAGTATGAGTATGAGTATTGGTAAAATTTTAGTTATAATATTGCCCAAAACATTCTATCTAATAATTCATCTGATAATTCATCTGATTTTTCCCTGGGGGACGATTTCCCGGGAGATGACTGCTCGCAACCTGCTTACTAAGTGGTAGTTAGCTTTTGGAAATAAGCCCTTTTGGGTTCATTTAGAAAAGCTAAATACTTGTTTACTAAGTACTTACGTGTAATTATCTCCTGGCAATGTTCGCTCTGTTCTGCTCAACATAAAGCAACGTCTCTTTTTTAGCTAATTAGATGAAGTGGTTTGAGGAGACAGGCTACGGGCTAACTAACTTGAATTTTACTGAATCAATCAACGGGTTTTATATGAATATAGTTTTCTACATTTAAGGTGAATGCAACTATCAGCTCGCCATTGTTAAATGCTCTTGAATTCATCTCTTCTATCTTTTCCATTAGGTTATTCACTTTTGAAAGGTCACTTTCCTGTATAAAAATAGATGAATTGTATCCAGGCCAAACTGCATTGTTTTGCCTAGGTTCCCCCCACTGGCTTCTTGCTGTTACCTGTTCAACTACTTGGTAATTTGCACACCCTAATTCTTCGAGCAAAAGGGTCAAAGGCTCTAGCATACTTACGTAACATGTTATATAAACAAATTTCATTTTAAATCTATAATTAGTATTAAAGGCATGAGACAAGCTATAATCGCCTCATGCACAAAATATATTAAATATTAATTAACTCTACCTAATTACTTTACTCTTTAGTTGACTTCAACTTTACCAAAGCACGATCACTTACTAATGTACGATGATAGAGTGTAGTGTACATAGTTGGGACAAGAATTAATGTAGTTAATAAAGAGATTGTTAACCCTCCAATAATGGTAATCCCTAATGGAGAATAAATCTCTTTTCCCATTCCAGTACTAAGTGCCATAGGCAACATACCAAGAATAGTAGTAAACGAAGTCATAAGCACAGGACGTAGCCTTGACCTACCAGCCTCCATTACAGCATCGCTTAAAGGGTAGTTTCTTTTACGTAACATATTAATATAATCTACCAATACAATTCCGTTATTCACCACAATACCAATGAGCATAATTAATCCAATAAAGGTTACAACACTCAAAGTAATATTTGTTACAAAAAATGCTAGAATAACCCCAACAAGAGTAAAAGGAATTGCAAAAAGAATAATAAACGGATCTTTAAATGACTCAAACTGAGCTGCCATTACCATATATACTAATACTACTCCTAAGAAAAATATGAGAGAAAGAGACTGAAATGAAGATGATTGATCATCTACCTGGCCACCAATTTCTACTGTTACTCCCTGGGGAATATCATATTCATCAATCATCTTTTGAGCTAACTGAGTTCCTTCTCCTAAAGAGATGTCGTTCAAATTGGCAACAGTTTTTACATATCTCTGCTGCGCTAAACGTTGAATCTCTATTGGAGCGCTCTCTTCTACAATAGAGGCCACTAAAGAGAGAGGAACTTGCTGCCCTAATAGATTAGTTATTTGCATTTCACCTAGTTTTGAGATTGCATCTCTATACTCTGAAGCATATTGTATCACAACACCGTAATCTACTCCATCTTCTGTATAATCTCCAGACTCAGTACCATATAAATTTTGACGCACCTGCATTCCTACCATGGCAACATTAAGTCCCATCTGAGATGCTTTCTCTTTATCTACCTTTACTTGCACATCTAACTTACCCATATCTACTGTAGTTAAGACATCTGAGAAGGCTCTCTGATCTATCA
>JAQVZL010000112.1 GCA_028708215.1 Bacteroidales bacterium | reverse complement strand
TCTAATCTTAAACGAGCTGCTGCCTCGTCTATTAGGTCTATTGCCTTATCTGGCAAATGTCTAGAAGAGATATATCTATGAGAAAGATCTACAGCTGCAATTAATGCATCGTCTTTAATTTGAACCTTATGGTGGTTTTCATATCTCTCTTTAAGACCTCTTAAAATTGAGATAGCCTCTTCTGGAGAGGGTTCGTCAACTACAACCATCTGGAACCTTCTCTCTAGAGCCTTGTCTTGCTCAATATATTTTTGATACTCATCTAATGTTGTTGACCCTACAGCACGTAGCTCTCCTCTAGCAAGGGCTGGCTTTAATATGTTGGCTGCATCCATTGCTCCATCGGACCTGCCCGCTCCTACAAGTGTGTGAATTTCGTCTATAAATAAAATTACCTCACCTTCACTCTCTACAACCTCTTTTATAACACCTTTTAGCCTCTCTTCGAACTCTCCTTTATATTTAGCTCCTGCAATAAGAGCTCCCATATCTAAAGAGAATATTATTTTGCTTTTGAGATTTTCTGGAACATCGCCCTGTACAATTCTCTGAGCAATCCCCTCTGCAATAGCTGTTTTACCTACGCCAGGCTCACCTACTAAAATGGGGTTATTTTTAGTTCTTCTACTTAAAATTTGCAAAACTCTTCTAACCTCTTCGTCTCTACCTATTACTGGGTCTAACTTACCCTCGCGTGCCATCTCATTGAGGTTAATGGCAAAATTACCTAACGCCTGATATTTTTGATTATTCATAACTTCTCATTTTTTCTAATATTAACAGCAACAAATTTGCCATCTAGAAATAGCTGACAAAAAGGCATCTTTTTGAAAACCTATAAATAGATGAACATTACTTAACAGAGATGTGGTTTTTTTGGTAACTTTGTTTATTGCAACTAAAACTATTAATAATTTTACAAATATCTTATGAAAAAATTACTTACTCTCTCCCTACTATTTTTATGGGGAATTTCTGCAATTAGCGCTCAAAACAACCAAGAGGCAAAAGAAGGGTACATTTTTACAACTGTAAAAGAGTTACCAATAACTTCAGTTAAAAATCAAAATAGAACTAGCACATGCTGGAGCTTTAGTGCTCTCTCCTTTATGGAGTCTGAACTTTTAAGAACAGGTAAAGGAGAACACGATCTTTCAGAGATGTTCATTGTATCTAATGCATATTTTGATAAAGGCGATAAATACATTAGAACATCTGGAAATATAAATTTTGCTCCAGGCAGCTCATTTGGAGATGTTTTAGCAGTATGGAAAAACTATGGTATAGTGCCAGAAGAGGTTATGACAGGTCTTAATTACGGCGAAGAAAATCACATTCATAGCGAAATGGATGCTGTATTGGCGGGCTATGTAAAAGCATTAGTAAAAAACCCAAACAAAAAATTCACTACAGCTTGGAAAAATGGATATAGAGGTATTATTGATGCATATTTAGGTGAAGTGCCAGAGACTTTTACTTATCAAGGAAAAGAGTACACTCCTAAAAGCTTTGCTAAAGAGTTAGGGCTAGATATAAATGACTATGTATCTATCACATCATATACTCACCACCCTTTCTACTCTCAATTTGCATTAGAAATATCTGACAACTGGCGTTGGGATAAATCTTACAATCTTCCAATAGATGAGTTTATGGCTATTTTTGATAATGCTATCAATAATGGACACACAGTACTATGGGGTTCAGATGTTAGTGAGCAAGGCTTTACAAGAAATGGATTGGCCATTGTTCCAGAGACAGAGGTGGCTAACATGACAGGGTCTGACCAAGAGAAGTGGATAGGTGTCTCAAAAGCAGACATGAGAAGCAAAATCATGAGTTTAGACCAAATAATGCCAGAGAAAAAAGTAACTCAAGAGATGAGACAAATTGCATTTGACAATGCACAAACAACAGACGACCACGGCATGCATATATATGGAATTGCAAAAGACCAAGAGGGCAATAAATATTACATGGTTAAAAACTCTTGGGGAGAAGCAGGAAAATATAAAGGACATTGGTATGCTTCTGAAACTTACGTGAAGTACAAAACTATGAATATTGTGGTTCATAAAAACTCTATCCCTAGTAATATAAAAGCTAAAATGGGAATCAAATAACTATATAATAGATAAACAATATTAATAACAAATGAATTATGAGAAAGCTTAAATTTTTCCTGAGCACTCTACTTCTAGCCTTATTAGTCTCAGGGTCAATTAATGGACAGGGCTATATATTTACAGATGTTGTAAAAAACCCAGCAACACCTGTTAAAAATCAAGGTAATAGCGGAACTTGTTGGAGCTATGCTACTATAGGGTTTTTAGAGGCAGAGCTATTAAGAACAGGAAAAGGCGAACACCACCTTTCAGAAATGTTTGTAGTTAGATATAATTACTTAAATAGGATGAAAGATAACTACTTTAGAAGAGGAAAAGGGAATCTTGGTCAAGGTAGTTTAACACCTATGGTTACTAATGTTATTAAAGAGTATGGAATTGTACCTCAAGAGGTTTACTCTGGAATTCAATACAGCTCACCCGTAAATAGTCACAAAGAGCTTAATGCCTTTGTACATGCTATTGCTGGAGTTGGAGTTACTCTTAAAGAGAGAAGCCCAGAATATTATAAACTCAGAGAAGCTCTTTTTGATACCTATTTA
>JAQVZL010000060.1 GCA_028708215.1 Bacteroidales bacterium | reverse complement strand
AAAAACCACAAAGAGAATAGCGTCTAGAAAAAAGAGCGTTGCTGCTGGTGAGCAGAGCAGCAAATAGCAAATAGCTAATAGCCAGCAGCATTATATTAAATTTCATAAATAAAATAATCATTATTATGTGAAGCAAAGCTAGGTGGGAAACTTTAGCTGGATGAGTTTTCAATAAACTGAACAATGAAATTGCCAACTTCAGAGGTTGAGTAAGCTTTGGTTCGTTCTTGATTATTTTTAGTGTGGGCTTGCTTCTCGATGATTTGGGTTTTCTCTTTGCTTTGGCCTTTATTGTTGGTAAGGTGTGGTTCCCAAAGGTCTTCTGTTAATATGTTGTTGTCAATTGCTGCTTTACATGCTGCTTCTAGAGTTTTAGCCTCTTCTTGTAGCCCAAATGCATTGCGTAACATGAGTGCTGCAGAGAGAATGGTGGCTAGAGGGTTAGCTATGTTTTTGCCAGCTGCTTGTGGGTATGAGCCGTGAATTGGTTCGAACAGAGGTACATTAGAGCCAAAGGAGGCAGATGGGAGTAGCCCTATTGAGCCAGTGAGTACGCTTGCTTGGTCGCTAAGTATATCTCCAAACATGTTTTCTGTGAGTATTACATCAAATTTAGAGGGAGCAGTTACTAGTTGCATAGCTGCATTATCTACAAACATAAACTCAAGCTCAACTTCTGGGAATTGAGATTCATGTAGTTTTTTAACGGTTTCTCTCCAAAGTTGTGAGGTAGCCAATACATTAGCTTTGTCTACTAGTGTTACTTTTGGCTTGAATGGCTCTGATGGCTTGATTGAGTCTGTAGCCTCGAGTGAGTCTGTAGCCTGTTGGTTCTCCCGTTTGGCTGCGGCTCTAGTGAGTGCAATTTGGAATGCGGTTTTGGCTATTCGTTCAACCTCGGCAATACTATAAACACACGTATCAAAGGCAATTGTTCCCTCTTGGTTGAGGCCACGGGGTTCTCCAAAGTAGATTCCTCCTGTGAGCTCACGAACTATAACTAAATCTACTCCTTTAATTATCTCTTCTCGTAGGGGTGAGCGGTGTTTGAGAGATGAAAAAAGTTGAACTGGGCGAATATTTGCGTATAGCCCAAGCTCTTTACGCATTTTTAGAAGCCCTTGCTCTGGGCGTATTTTAGCAGAGGGGTTATTATCGTATTTAGGATGCCCAATAGCTCCAAAAAGAATAGCATGGCAATTAAGGCACAATTCGTGTGTAGCAGTTGGGTAGGGGTGCCCACATTTGTCAATGGCAGCTGCACCTATAAGACCGTATTGGAATTTAAAAGTGTGACCAAACTTAGATGCAATAGCAGCGAGTACTTTGGTAGCTTCTTCAATAATTTCTGGGCCAATTCCATCTCCTGGCAGCAGTGTGATTATCTTTTTCATTTGCTGTTAATAAGAGGTTTTGTACTGTTCATATTTCTCTATCTCATCTAAATTAGATATTAGATAATCAATATCGTCTTGGCCCTTAATTAGACACTCTTGTTTGTAGGAGTTTATTTCAAAGTTTTCTTTTTGGCCTGTAGCTACATTTAAAATTTCTTTTTTCATAAGATCAATTTTTAGAATTGGGTTATTAATTAAAGAATTGTTAGTGTTTAGGTTATTATTAAGTTCTTTTTTGTTTGTGTTAAGTGCCGAGTTTTTAAATATTTGCTGTAGAAATTGTTCGCTTACTTGTACCGGAAGAACGCCGTTATTTAGAGCGTTATTGCGAAATATATCTGCAAAGAAGCTTGATACCACCGCTCGGAATCCGTAATCTGCAAGTGCCCAAGCTGCATGTTCGCGGCTAGAACCACAGCCAAAGTTATGGCCAGCTACTAAAATAGTTCCTCTCCCTTGTGGTGTGTTAAGCACAAACTCTTTAATTGGCTCTCCATTATTATTGTAGCGCCAATCATAAAAAAGATTCTCTCCAAATCCTTCTCTAGAGGTGGTTTTAAGAAAACGAGCAGGGATAATTTGGTCTGTATCTATATTTTGAGCAGGCATTAATACCGCTGCAGATTCTAGTATTGTAAATTTGGGGATACTCATTGTATAAATTTTGGGATAATGATTGTGTTAATATTGAGATGCTCATTGTGTTAATATTGAGGCTAATGCGGTCAATTGATTTATGGCAAAAATTCTCGTGGGTCATTAATTTTGCCCGTAATTGCTGCTACAGCGGCAATTAAAGGGCCTGCAAGAATAGTACGAGCCCCTGGGCCTTGGCGCCCTTCAAAATTGCGGTTAGAAGTAGAGACTGCATATTTGTTTGCAGGGATTTTATCTTCATTCATTCCTAGACAGGCAGAACAGCCAGGTTGTCTAATCTCAAAACCTGCTTCTCTTAATATGTGACCAATTCCCTCTTCTTCTATCTCTTTTTCAACTTTTTTTGAACCAGGAACTAGCCATGCTATAATATTGGGGTCTTTTTTTCTCCCTTGCACAATTGATGCAAATGCACGGAAATCTTCTATTCTGCCATTGGTGCAACTTCCTAAAAATACGTAGTCTATAGAGAGGCCAGCAATAGGCATTCCTGGCATAAAGCCCATGTATTTCAACGCTTTTATATAGGAAGGCGTTTCATTATTAGACTGTTCAATTTTGGATGACTTTTTAGTAGATGATTTATTAATTGGCGAATCATTATCTGTTAGGCTCAAAGGAATTTTGCTTGTAACTGGAATTCCCATTCCTGGATTTGTGCCATAGGTTACCATTGGCTCTATTTCGCAGGCGTTAAAGCAATAGGCGGCATGGTGTTTTGCGCCGAGATCACTTTTTAACTCGCTCCATTTTTTTACGGAGCGGTCCCACTCTTCTTTCTTAGGCGAATAAAATAGGCCTTCTAAATAGTCAAAAGTTTTTTTATCTGGAGCAATTAGTCCACCCCTTGCGCCCATCTCTATGCTCATATTACACACTGTCATTCTCTCTTCCATTGAGAGGTTTTCAATTGTACTCCCCGCAAATTCAATAAAATAGCCAGTTCCACCAGATGTGCCCATTTTAGAGATTATATGCAGAATTAGATCTTTGGCGCATACTCCTTTTTGTAGTTTGCCGTTTACCTCTATTAGCATTTGAAGGGGTTTGCTTTGCAAAAGTGTTTGAGTTGCTAGTACCATCTCTACTTCGCTAGTTCCTATTCCAAAAGCAATATTACCCAAAGCTCCATGAGTAGAGGTGTGGCTATCTCCGCAAACTATTGTCATACCGCACTGCGTAATGCCTAACTCAGGGCCAATTATGTGAACAACTCCATTTGACGGGTGCCCTAGTGGAAAGTATTTAATTTTATGCTTTCGAGTGTTTTGAGCTAGTTTTTCAATAGGGATTCGCGATGTTGGCTCTTCTATAGGTTTATCTTGATTAAGAGTTGGAACATTGTGGTCGCAAGTGGCAAAGGTCTGTTTAGGTCTAAGTACTTTACGGCCCCTTTTTTCGAGTCCAGAAAATGCCTGAGGGCTTGTTACTTCATGAATAAAGTGACGGTCTATATAGAGAATTGAGGGACCCTCGGGTATGTTTTTGACTATATGAGAATCCCAAATTTTATCGAATATGGTTTTTGCCATTTTATTATCTATTTATGTAGTTACACTATTTTAGAAATTGCATTTACATAAGCTTCTACAGAGGCCGTTACAATATCTCTATTTGCAGAGAATCCGTAGTAGATATTTCCTCTGTTTTCTATTTGGATATGTACTTTTCCTACATCGTCGCTACCGCGTGTAATAGCCTGGACTAAAAACTCTTCAAGAGTTACTTTTCTGTGGATAAGAGATTTTACAGCTGCAAATGCAGAGTCTATTGGGCCGTTACCAGAGCAGGTTGCACAGCACTCCTCTCCATCTATTATTAATTTAACAGTAGCCATAGGTGCAGATCCTTTTCCACATACTACCTGTAAAAATTTTAGCCCTATTCTTTGGTTCTGTTTAGAGTGAGTTACTCCAACAATTATTAATAAATCTTGATCATTAATATCTTTTTTTACGTCTGCTAGTGTTAGGAATTTATCATAGGCCAGGTCTAGTTCTTGTTCATTGAGGTCAACTCCAAGTCTTTTGTAATGGTGGCTTAGAGCTGCACGGCCACTACGAGCAGTAAGGGCAATTGTACTCTCATTTACACCTACTTGCGCAGGGTCCATTATCTCATAACTCTCTCTATTTTTAAGGACTCCATCTTGGTGTATACCAGAGGAGTGAGCAAAGGCATTCCTTCCAACAATTGCTTTGTTGGGCTGCACTGGCATTCTCATAAGAGTAGAGACTAATCTAGAAGTTTTTGAGATCTCTTTGGTTACTATATCTGTGTAAACCGGTATATCTTTCCGGCATTTTATAGCCATAACAACCTCTTCAAGAGCTGTGTTACCAGCCCTTTCTCCTATGCCGTTTATTGTAACTTCTACCTGCCTAGCTCCATTTATTACACCAGCTATAGTGTTTGCTGTAGCCATTCCTAGATCGTTATGACAATGGGTAGATATTATTGCCTTATCTATATTGGGCACGTTGTTGCATAGGAATTTAATTTTTTCGCCATATTCAAATGGTGTACAGTAGCCTGTTGTATCTGGTATATTTACAACTGTTGCACCAGCTGCGATAACGGCTTCAATAACTCTTGCTAAATATTCGTTCTCTGTGCGGCCTGCATCTTCGGCATAAAACTCAACGTCATCTACAAACCTTCTTGCATATTTTACGCATTCAATGGCTCTTTTGAGAATGTCTTTTTTATTAGATTTGAATTTGTGCTTAATATGTAAGTCCGATGTTCCAATTCCTGTGTGAATTCTTTTTCTTTTTGCAAAATGTAGAGAATCGGCCGCCACATCAATATCTTTTTCTACAGCTCGTGTAAGAGCACAGATAGTTGAATCCCTTATAACCTTAGAGATTTCTACTATTGAATTAAAATCTCCTGGGCTAGAAATGGGGAACCCACATTCAATAATATCTACCTTCATAAACTCAAGAGCTTTTGCTAGTTCTATCTTTTCAATAGTGTTAAGCTGGCATCCTGGGACCTGTTCTCCGTCTCTTAGAGTTGTGTCAAATACGTAAAGTTTTTCCATGTCATATTTAATAAAAAAAGGCTGCCCTTTTGGGGCAGCCTGTAAATTGTAATATTAATACACTTTATACATAACTAACCCCGCCAGATCTATATAGATCCAGAACCAGATTAGAGAGTAGTAAAAAGTGTTGTTTGTTCATATTGAGAGCAAAGTTATGAATTTTTTGAATTCTACAAAGAAAAAAAGAAAAAAGTGTGTAAATCTCTGCTGTTAGCTACTTATAGAAGGTTATAAAGTGTAAGTAATGATTGATTTAAGTTAAAGAGGGTGGGTGAAAAAAAATCTGGCCCCTTCTGTATAGTTAGGGTCTATCCATATTTCACCTCCAAGGCGATTAACAATAAGTCTAGAGATAGCTAAACCTAGTCCATTTCCCTGTTTAAAGTGGTTTAGTTTGCCAAATCTTTCAAACAGCTTGCACTGTTGTTGGCGAGGAATGCCTATGCCAGTATCGGTTATAGAGAATAATATAGTTTTATTTTTCTGAACCTTATATTTAAGAGTAATGGTACCTTTATCTGTAAATTTGTAAGAGTTTGTAATTAAATTAAGTAGAACTTGAGATAGCCTATGAACGTCTGTTTTAACTATTAGCTCTTGTTCACTTGGAATAAATTGTAATTGAACTCCCTCTTTTTTTAAGCAGTTTGTTGTTTCAACAACTTGGTTGCATATATCGTTAATGCTGGCCTCTTTTAAGAGGAACTTCATTTTGCCTGCTTCTAGCCCAGATATATCTAGGATATCTGTGATTAATGTTAGTAATAGTTCTGAGTTACGTGCAATTATAGTTGTTGCCTTTTCTCTCTCTTTTGCAGGGAAATCGGTTTTGCTTAAAAGATTAGAGAAGCCAACAATTGCATTCAATGGCGTTCTAATTTCGTGACTCATATTTGCTAGAAAAGCACTTTTTAATCTATCACTCTCTTCTGCCATCTCTTTTGCTTTTATAAGCTCTTGGCTGTTTCTCTCTAGTTTGTGTCTTAGTTTTCTATTACGAGTATGTAAAATAGTTAGAGCAACAATAAAGAAGGCTAGAATTAAGGTTATGAATGAGATTATATATAAATATCTCTTATATGTTTTAATCCTTGGGTCAGAGAGATTAATGAGTTTACTGTGTAGAGGAAGAGTTTTCTCGTCTAGTTTAAACTCTTTAACTTTAGTTTGATTAAATTTGTATAAACCTCCATCATTAATAAATCTAAGAGAGTCTAAATTTCCAAGTTCGTAGTTTATTATTTGATTCGTAATAGTTGTTGCGGAGTGTAGGTATTGGGGTATATAGCCCCCAATTGCTACATTTTCTAGCCCTGTTCCTGTTAAGGTAAATACTGGTATGTCTGGCCTTGGAGAGAGAAGGTCTTCTAAGGAGTTAGGCAAATAGTATTGACCATCTTTGTTTACTTTCCAAGTTGCTAAAAGGATAGCACTATTTTTTGGCAACTCTTTTATAGCCTGTTTAAGTTCGCTAAAGTAGTTAAGACGGCTGTCTAGATATTGGTAGTTTAGTGGAGGTAGCTTCTCTATATTGTATTTGAAGTAAGCTTTAATGGATACACCCCCATAGGTGTTGTCTGTCACTAAAAAGACATTCTCGGTTTCTGGGAAGTATGATTGGATAAGCTCAATGTTTTTATAACAGCTGTAAGATACTAAGCTCCCTCCAGTATAAAAGTTAGCTCTTGCTTTTCTTGCTGTGTTTATCCACTCAGTCTCCCATGTTTCATCTATGGGCGTTTTGGGAAGGTCTATCCCATTTGTACTAATAAAAGTTCCAAAGACAGGAATGTTATTTGGAATTTCTGTTTGAGAAATAAGTCCTGCCCATGCCTCTTGTCCAATGGCAATAATAGCTTTTAAGTTTCTATTTAGGTATTTGTCAACTACTCTCTTTATTCTAGATTCCCATAAATATGCATCATTAGAAAAATCTTTTGCAGCTAGGTCTTCTACTAGAACTATATAGTTGTTGGGGTATGAATTGGCAAGTGAGTTCTCAAATTCTGCAATATACTCTACAGTTCTTTTGGTATCTGGGTTAAAAGAAGATATTATAAGAAAAACATCTGTCTCTTTTCCAAAGTGATCTATAGATGTATTGTGTAATTTAACTCTACTCCCAAGTGCTACCTGAGGGCTTTTTACAGAATCATTTGCCCTTGCTATTAAAGTAGAAGGTAAAGAGAGAGTAAATAGAAAAGTTACTGCAAGCAGTATGTGTAAGAAAGTTTTTTTTCTAATCATTGCTAACTTTTGAGCCAATAGAAACAAAAGTAATAAAAAAGAAAGAATTTAACCTAGTTCTTGTTCAGATTTTCTAAAGTAAAAAGAGATTAAAGATAGTGTTCCAAATAGAAGCATAGTTATTGCTTGAGATTCATGCGAAATTGTAGCAAATATAACTCCAGTAGTTTGATCTATGCCATAGATAGAAGTTAGTGCGAGGGAAATAATAAAGTGGTATGCTCCTATGCCTCCTTGTACGGGAATAACCCATCCTAACCCTCCTACTACCATAAGAAAAAGTGCGTCTGTTGCACCTAGGCCTAAAGAGGCAGCTGCAGGAAATGCCATTATAGTTGTATAACTCATTAGCCAATAGCAGAACCAAATGAGTAAAGTATATATTAGAAATATCCATTTTTGGGGCATTTTAAAGCCAGATATTACACCAGAGATAACTCCCTTTACAATTTTTGAAATTTTTCTAAAGAGGGGGTTGGTTTTTCTAAAGTAGAAAACAATGTATGCAAATACAGCTATCGCAAAAAGCACAGCTATCAATATCCATAGCAGGTTAAAAGAGAGTCTCTCACTTAGGGAGTTTATAATTTCACGATTTATGAAAGAGCCAAATTTATCCCATTGAAAAAAAAGTACAGAAAAGGTGACAATTATAAGTGAAATAAGATCTACACTTCTTTCAAGAACTACTGTTCCTGCAACAGTCTCAAAAGGGAGCCCAGTTTTTTTTGTAATAACACCACAACGGGCAAACTCTCCTGCCCTTGGGATTGCAAAGTTTGTGATATAACCAATATTGATTCCATCCCATGCATCTCTACGTTTAATGTTAAATCCTAGAGGGAGCATTATTAGACGCCACCTTTGAGCCCTAAACCAAAAGGCAGCAACGCTTACCATCATAGAGGTGGCTATCCAGTAGTAATTGGCACTTTTAAGGCCAGCAACAAAATCTTCCCAATGTACTCCACGGAACGAGGCCCAAAGTAGCAGAGCTGCAACTGCCAAGAGTAATATATATTTTATGGCAGAGTAGAGCTTCTTCATTAAATAAGTTTATTTGTGTTTGAATCTGGGAAAATAACAGAAGGTTTAAACTCTTCTGCTTCTTGGGGTGTCATTAAAGCGTAAGAAATAATAATAACTAGGTCTCCAGCACTGAATTTGTGTGCTGCTGCTCCATTTATTCCAATTTTGCCGCTTCCTCTTTCACCTGGAATTACATAAGTTTCAATTCTTTCTCCATTGGTTATGTTAACTATGGCAACTTTTTCATTGTTATATAATGCGGCTGCATCTATAAGATCTTGGTCTATTGTTACACTGCCTACATAATGTAAATTAGCTTCGGTTACACGGGCGCGGTGTATTTTGGACTTCATTATTTCTAGAAACATCTTATTTCAATTTTATATTGTCAATTAATCTTACTGAACCAGCTTTGACAGCTGTGCATAATTGAATGTTATTATGTTGCTCCCAAGACTCAATTGGTTGAAGGCTATTTGAATCTACAATCTGTACATACTCTGTTGTTAGTAGAGGTTCTTTGTTAATTTGAGATGTAACCCATATAGAGAGCTCTCTAGGAGAGAACAAATTTTGTGCCGACACCATTTCCGCTGCTTTGGCAAGGGATTGATAAATAATAGGGGTAGCGGCTCTTTGTTGTGGAGTAAGTAGCATATTTCTAGAGCTCATAGCTACTCCATCTTTCTCTCTTTTAGTTGGGCAGGCTACTATCTCTACAGGGTAGTTAAGCTTTTTTGTGATATGCTTTATAATTGCAAGTTGTTGAAAATCTTTTTCTCCAAAAAAGGCAAAACTAGGCTTTACAATATTGAACAACCTTGAAACTACCTGTACAACTCCATTAAAATGTCCTGGCCTGCTTGGTCCTTCTCCTGTGCTATCTAACCCAGCTAGGTCAAAAGTTCGGTTATCTTTTTTTGGATAAATCTCCTCTACAGATGGAATGAAAACTATTGAGACCTTTTCTGTTTCTAGCTTTTTGCAATCTTCTTGAATTGTTCTAGGATAGTTGGCAAGATCATTAGAGTTATTAAATTGGTTAGGGTTTACGAATATACTCACTACTACTTGGTTCGTAAACTCTTTTGCTTTCTGCACTAGTGATATATGTCCTTGGTGAAGAGCACCCATAGTAGGTACAAAACCCACCTTGCAATTTGTTGGTAGAGAAGAGAGTGCTTTATTGAAACTCTCTATGGTATAACAGATAGTCATTAAGTTAAAATTTTTGCAAACCTACGAAAAAATATGAACTTTGTAAGATGTAGTTATTTCAATTTGATATGAATAAAAAAACGGGTAAGACAATAGGGATTCTTGGAGGAATGGGGCCAGAAGCTACTTTGGCTCTTTATAAATTAATAATAGATAATACCCCAGCAAAAAAAGACCAAGATCATATTCATGTTATAATTAATAGTAACCCCGCTATTCCAGATAGAACTCTCCATATTGTTTATGGCCAAGAGTCTCCTCTACCACTATTAAAAGAGGGAGCTTTACTATTAGAGAAAGCAGGAGCACAAATGATACTTATCCCTTGTAATACAGCTCACTATTTTGTACCCGAAATATCTAAGGCTATTAAAATACCTATTTTGAATATGTTGGATATTACCTGTAAATATATTGCTCTACAGGCAAAAAAATTGCCGGAATATAATGGAGCTTCTAAGATTCCTGTTGGTATTTTAGCAACTACAGGAACTATTAAAACAGCGCTTTACCAGAACTATTTAGAGAAGCAGAATTTAGAATATATTATACCAACAGAGCAAGAGCAGGAGTCTATTGTTATGGAGGCAATTTATGGAAAGAGGGGAGTTAAAGCTGGGTACCATAAAGAGCCAGCCCAACTTTTAAAGCAAGCAGCAATCTTATTGATAGATAGGGGAGCCAAGTTTATTATTGCAGGGTGCACAGAGGTGCCTTTAGTTTTAACCCATAAAATGGTATCTGTCCCTCTTGTTAACAGTATGGAGGTAGTAGCTAAAGAGGCAATCAGGGTTGCTAAGGGCAATAAGTAATTGTTGTTGATTATTAATTAAAAAAAAAGATTTTGAAATCAATATTAGGAATAGGGAATGCGCTTACAGATATATTAGCCGTTTTAGAAGACAACACTTTGCTTACTCGTTATAACTTGCCAATTGGGAGTATGCAACATGTAGATAGAGAGACCGGAGAAAAAATATGGAAGACTCTTAAAACAATGGGTGTCCAGTATGTAGCAGGGGGGTCAGCTGCAAATACTATAACTGCAACGGCTGTATTAGGGATGCCTTCTACTTTTATTGGTAAGGTAGGTAATGATGAGTTGGGTTCTCTTTTTAAATCTGATTTAGCAAGGAATGGAATAAAATCTACTCTTTTTAAAGGGGTGGCAGCATCTGGTAGAGCTATGGTCTTTATTACTGCTCCAAATGCAGAGAGGACTTTTGCTGTCTATTTAGGAGCTTCTATAGAGATGGGCCCAGAAGATCTCTCTTTAGAGCAATTTCAGGGGCATGACTATTTTCATATTGAGGGTTATCTGGTTCAAAATCATGCTCTGTTAAGGAAAGCTGTTGAGCTTGCAAAAGAGGCAGGAATGATAATCTCAATAGATATGGCAAGCTATAATGTTGTAGAGAGTAATTATAGCTTTCTTCTAGAGATAGTGAAAGATTATGTAGATATTGTTTTTGCAAATGAGACAGAGGCTCAGGTGTTTACTAAGAGGGAGCCAAGAAAGGCTTTAGATGAACTTGCAAAGCTATGCGAAATAGCTGTTGTTAAAATTGGTAAAGATGGCTCAATGTTAAAGCGAGGTGAAAACTATCATTATATAGAAGCATGGCCTGCCAATACCATAGATGCAACAGGAGCAGGCGACATTTATGCTGCGGGTTTTCTTTTTGCGCACTCACATGGTCTCTCTCTTA
>JAQVZL010000007.1 GCA_028708215.1 Bacteroidales bacterium | reverse complement strand
TACATTATCGTTAAAGCCCAAAAAGGTTCTTAGATTTAACATACTCATCTCTAGAGAGAGCTGTTTGTCGCTTATATCTAACTGAGCATTGAGTAGTTTATGGTTTAAAGAGAGAACATCGTTTTTAGTGATAGTACCAATCTCATATCTCTCTTGAGCAATTTCTAATTGAAGAGTTGTAGACTCTAAAGTCTGCTGAGCCATCTCTAAGTTTATTCTGTCTGAAAGAACCTTAAAAAAAAGATTAACTGCAGTTATATTTATCTGCTCCATAGACTCTAAGTAATTTCTTTTAGCCCTCTCATAATATTTAGGTTCAATTATTTTATCCCACTTTAGAGAATTATAAGCCTTAATAGGTTGGCTGTAATTTATTTTCACAGGCTGTGAATTATAGAGTATATTATCTATGGGAGAGAATTGGTCAATACGGTTAAGGCTTGTAATTAAAGATATTCTACCACCTGTAAGAGCTATATTTTGATCTATAGAGAGAGAGAGACTGTTAGAGAGGTTATTATTGGTAACGTAATTATATTCACCTGTTTCACTATTTCTTAATGCCTGTAATGACCTATTATATTGCCCCAGAGAAGCATTTAAATTTAACGATGGTAATAGAGTTGCTTTATATGAGCGAAATTGCCAATAATTTATTAGAAAATTATGCTTTGCAAGCATAGCAGCTTGAGACTGCTCTTTTGCTGTTTCGGTTACCTCTTCTAAGGTCATTGTAAGCATATATCTCTCTTGAGAATAGACTTGATTAATGTTAACAAAGAGAGAAAATAAAACAACCGAAAAAATCACAAAAAAAGACCTCATATTAATTACTGTTTTTTAGGTTTCACAATTACAACAACAGGGTTATCGTCCTCTGCAGCATCATCAAATTCATAAGCATTTATATAGGCCATCAGCTCCCCGTTAGCACCCATAAAACGTGGCCAAAAAGGGTGACCACCTTTAATATCTTCTAAAAAACCTTTTTTATTGAGAGAAGGCCTATCTAATAAAATAAGTTTGCCACTCTGCTTATTGAAAATTGCGTTCACTATGGCATCTGTTGTGGGTATAATTTCTCCATTTATCCCTAACCTCTCTGTTACAACTTTTTCTGGTGCATTTTCGCCAAAGTCAAACTGTAAATAGAGGTGATTATCTGTCTCAAAAAAAGGAGGAGAGAGTTTGATGAATTCACTCAAATTATCTGGCATATGATCTGGAGCTGCTTCACTATCTTTATACTTACCCAAATTTAAAACAAAGGCATCTTTAAAAACAGCTTCTCTGTTCACTGTGTGTATAGTGTCTTGCGAGTTAAATAAGAACCTTACTTGGTTTTCATAATTATGAAGGTATATGTTTTTTATAGAAATTGAAATAGATATAATTTTATCTCCATCCATTGTAGTTTTAATTCCTCCTTCCTGGAAAAAAGATTTTTTATCAATAACATTTAAAGAGTTATCTAATAAGAAGAGAGTGTGCTTAATCTTTCCTGCCGATATAGCTGACATATCCAATGCGTGAGCAGCAGCAATAAATCCACTATCTAGAAATGTAAAAGATGAAAACCTCATATACTCTTCTTTAGGGAATTCTCTTTTCTCAACAAAGAGGCCATTATGGTCATAAAGAAAAAGGTCTCCCGAGCTATCTAAAACATAAACCCCTCTACCACAAGGAGATGGACTAGACCAGCCTATGCTATTATACTCCTCAGGGCCTCTCCCATTTCTATCAATTGTAGAGAGATATTTACCGCTATTGTCAAAAATTTTAACAACATTGTTATTGTCTCTCACATAAATTTTGTTTGACCTATATGCAATATCTCTAATGGTACCTAAAACAGACATTTTATTTGTCTCCAACGGAATGTACTCTATATCACTTGCATAATCGCTTAGATTTAAAATTTCTCCACTACCTACGGCTTTCTCTACATCTATGTAGTTACTAGCTGTTGTGCTCTTTTTATTACTACTACACGAAAATATTAAGAGTGAAAAGAAAAATAGATAAAGGGCAAAGCTTAACCTTTTTATAAACCAGATAGAGACATTTCTGTTTTTCATATTTAATTCAAATTAAATTAGTATTCAGTCTGTTTTACTGACAAAACAGTAATAATTAATATCTACTTGAGCTTTACTAATACCACAACATGGTTGTCCATCTCATCTACCTTTGAAGCTATCTTGGCAAACTCTCCTTTTATTTTACCACTTTGTGCATGTTCAAGTACCTCGCCTGCAGAGAGTAGTGAAACTGCGTAACTTCCATCTTCTGTTATAAACTGTGGGATAAACGGAGGGCCTCCCTTAAGATTATCTCTAAAACCGAGCTTGCCTTTAATTGGCTGCTTCATAAATGAAAACTCGGCACTCTCCTTATTAAAGAGAGCGTATGAATCTGTATGTTTAATAGTAGTAACTCTAGACTTAACACCTATGGATCTCTCGTAGGGCTCAAATGAATAGCCATTTAGCCTAAAATTAAAAAAAATGAAATTTTCCCACTCTTGGTACTCACTTTCATTGAGTGTCACAAATTTACCCTCACCCTTTTTAGCTCCTTTTGGAATAGTTCCATCTGCCCTAATATTACCGTAATTAAATATAAATTCTGGCTTGTATCTGAGGTTACTATCTAAAGAGTATAATGTATCTACATATTTAGAAAACACTCTTGTAAAAGTTGGCAAACTATAAAGAGTAGGAGTTAGATTAATTACTGGAGCAGATTGCCCAGGTAGAGGAGCTACCATAATACTTTTTTGAATATGCTCTTCTTGTTGTTGTGTGATTAGAGGTGCAGAAATTTTTTTTATTATGGAGCCATCTTTTTGAAAAGCAACTATAAAAAAATCTAGTTTATTTTTTGATAATTGTGGTACTGCTCCCAAATAAAGATCTTCATCTATTCTAATGGGGCTCTCAATAAAAAAGCTATCTACCATTGCTCTTTGCTCTGAAAAAAGAAAATTTCCTAGGCTATCATAATTATTCACCTTAGAATCCATTCCTATACTACTAGGCATAAAGGCATTTACAATAATATTTCCGCTCTCTAAATCAAACTTAAATCCTTGATTATATAAATACTCTTCTGGCCCTCTCCCTCTTCTATTAAAAGTAAAGAGATAGTTGCCCCTAATATCAAAAATTTTAACCTCTTTCCTAGCCGAGATAACATAAATTCTGTTACTCCCTATAGAGACCTTAGGATAACGACCTATGAGTGCCCCCTCTACTGTCTCTAATGGAATATATTCAACATTAGAAGCAATCTCGCTCAAATCTACTACTCTTGGATTATTTAAACCAGAAAGAAAGTCTATAGTAGTTATGTCTGAATCTAAACTAACTTGCTTGTTGCTACATGAATAAAGGATAAGAACAACAAATAAAAATAGCACTAAAGTGAAAGCTAGTGCAAAAACTTTGTTAGCAAAAAAATTAGTTATCTTATTATTAAGAGATAAGAACAGTGACATAATCTTAGATGTTTAATGGGTGTAAATATACAAAACAATTTCACTTTTCTATAAAATGCTATAAAACAACGCCTCAAATACCAAACCAACATTTGAGTTTTAACTATTAATTTACACAATAAACTATAATAAGGTTAATATTGTTACTATATTTAACTTTCTATATAACATTATAATGTAACGTATTTTTTTGCATAGAATCTTATCTTGCAGATTCATACATTTTTTTTAAATTTGTTTAATTATCCCTTATACTAATTATTATTCCTAATCTAATATAGCAATGAAAAGTTTTTTCAAAATTGTACTCGGCACACTTGTAGGTACTCTACTAGCCCTAACATTGGCTTTCTTTATTATGCTTGGCATAGTAGGGTCTATGGCCTCTTTCTCTGAAACCAAACCGGTAGTTCCTAAATCTGCTGTTCTAAGCTTAGATTTCAATACAGCAATAACAGAACAATCTACAGAAGACCCATTTGCATCAATAAACCCAATGCAAAGCGGGAGCTCTAAAACACAAGGCATTCTCCAATTTGTACAGACAATAGACAAAGCAGCTAAAGACCCTGCCATTAAGTTCATCTATATGAATCTCACCAATCTAAATGGTGGAGTTACCCATATAGAAGAGATTAAATCTGCAATAGAGAGGTTCCGTCTTAGCGGTAAAGCCGTTATTGCCTATGCCGATAATTTTTCTCAACCTGCCTACTACTTAGCCACAAGTGCAGATAAAATTTATTTAAGCCCAACAGGCATGCTACCATTAACCGGAGTGAGTGTTAGTTCAGTTTTCTTTAAAGACCTTCTAGATAAACTAGGTATTGAGGTACAACTTATTAGACACGGTAAATTTAAGGCAGCAGCAGAGCAATTTATAAGTAACAAAATGAGCCCAGAAAATCGCCAACAACTTCAAGATTACGTAGATGCTGTTTGGGAGAGTTGGGTAGAAGAGATAGCAAAAACTAGAGAGATTACTCCAGAAGAGATTAACCTTATGACAGATAATCTTTCAATCTCTACAGCTCAAGATGCTCTTGATGCTGGCCTTATAGATGGGCTTATGTACAAAGACAATATGGTAGATACGCTAGTAAAACTATTTGGTGTAGAGAAAGAGAAAGAGCTTAAAATAATCTCTAGCACTGCCTACCACAAAGCTACCTATAAGATTGACTTTAAAGAGAAAAACAAGATTGCCATTATTTATGCCAATGGCGAAATAGTTATGGGTAAATCTGAAAACAATATAGCTTCAGACTCATTCATAGAGCATGTTTCCAAAGTAAGAAAAGATAGCACTATTAAAGCAGTTGTATTTAGAGTAAACTCCCCAGGAGGTTCAGCACAAAGCTCAGATGTGATTGAGCGTGAATTGCAGCTTTTAATGGAAGAGAAGCCTGTTGTAGTTAGTATGGGAGACTATGCAGCTTCTGGTGGCTACTGGATCTCTGCTAAAGCAAATAAAATCTTCACTAATAACACAACCCTTACTGGTTCAATTGGTGTCTTTAGTATAGTACCCAACTTCCAAAAGACAATGAAAAAGCACCTCTCTCTAAATGCAGAATCTGTTAACTCCAATCAATATAGCGATATTATGAGTGGTTTCAGGCCATTAGCTACGCAAGAGATTGAATTTGTAAGAAGCGCAATAGAAGAGATATATACAAACTTTATAACTTTAGTTTCCGAGGGCCGAGGTATGACTCCAGAAGAGGTAGATGAAATTGCACAAGGCCGAGTATGGGCAGGTTCAGATGCTCTAATAGTTGGCCTTGCAGACGAACGTGGTGGAATTTTAGACGCCATAGCATCTGCAGCTACTTTTGGGAATCTAGATAGCTACAGAATTGTAGAGTACCCTGTTAAGAAAAACGCAATTGAACGCCTAGTAGAGATGCTCACAAAAACTAGCTTTGCAGCAGAAACACTCTCTAACCCCTACACCATGCTAGAGAATACCTACCAAAAACTACGCGAAGAGAGAGGCATAAAACACTTCACTCGCATCCCCTACAATATCTACTTTAACTAGAACTCAATAATTAAAATTAGCTATTTGCTATTGATTGACTGTGGATTGGCTATTGATTGGCTGTTGGCTGTTAGCTATTGATTAGTTGTTGGCTAATAGTAAACTGAAGTTTACCACCTTATAACCTAAAGTTTCCCACACCACAACTAGCAGATAAACAGAACATAAAGCACCAAAATGTGCTCTGCTTGTCTTTGATTTAGTAAACTGTAAATGAGAAAGTTAGATTTTGAGATTTTGCCTATTATTGAAAATTCAAAATTAGATTGTAGTATATCAAGTGATTGACTCAAAGACAAACAGAACAAAATTGTAGCAAGCATTTTATCTGACAATTCATCTGAATTTCCCCTGGGAGACGATTTTCCGGGAGATGATTGCTCGTAACTTACTTACTGCGTGGTAGTTAGTTTTTGAAAATAAGCCCTTTTGGGCTCATTTATAAAAGCTAAATGCTTGGTTACTAAGCGTTTACTTGTAATCATCTCCTGGCAAAGTTTGCTTTTCTCTGCTCAGCATAAAGCAACATCTCTTTTTTAGCTAATTAGATGAAGTGCTTTGAGCAGATAGGCCGAGGACCGTTCAACTACCAAAGGGAGGCGTTCCGCAGGCCCCGAAAAACCACAAAGAGAGTAGCGTCTAGAAAAAAGAGCGTTGCTGCTGGTGAGCAGACAGCAAGTAGTGGACAGCAAATAGTGGTTATATTGATTATAAGTTATAACAGAACTGTATATATTAACTGAAAACTGCCCCAAATTACAATCGAAAAGTATACCACTTACAACCATGAATGGATTCTATCCGTTCTTAATAAATGATAAGTATGTATACAAAACAAGAAGTAATTATTAACAGCTTAGGAGTTGGACTGGAAAATGGTGAATTTTTTATACTTGATATATCTGAAAACATACTTATTGGCGGAACAGAAGAAGAGAAAGTTATTTTTGAGGCACAGTACGACGGGGAAATTGTAGACCTGTTTTACAAGGAGTACTAATTAAAAACAGATAAGGGCGTTTTAATTAAAGCGCCCTTATTTAAGTAATTTTAATCTCAAGGATGTTTTTGGTAGTAGAAGTTACTTTAAACCTTTCGTCTATTCTGTATCCAATAATGGCTACTATTTTATCTCCCGAGAGCAGTATAGGAATTCTATTTTTTGTAACTATATCTAGCTTTAGATCTACCATAAAGTCGCTTAACTTTTTAAACCCTTTCATCCCTAGTGGCATAAATCTATCGCCATCTTTCCATACGCGTAGGGTTAACGGAAATTTAATTAAATTGGCATCAACGCAAAGAAGTGGTTCAGGCATTGAGCTGTGCATGTTTTCAACAAATGCCTTGCTAGTAGATGATAGATTTGACTCACCCCCAGTAGGTGATTTATTTACATTACCATTAGAAAAGAGACTTTCTTCACTTTCAGAAAAGAGATCTCTCATGAAAAAACTTTTGGGCGGTTGTCTCTTTTTATATCTAAATCCTTTGGGCTTTGTGTAGAGAGAGAGTTCTACTTTTTGGTTGCAACATTCAAATTGGGCTTTCTCTCCTATTTTTAGAGAAGGCACTTCAATATTATTTGTCTGGAGCTCCAGAACTCTAGCTCTTTTATTTGACAGGCTGCCTTCTTTTGGCAGGCCTCCCCCTTTTGGGTAGAGTAGTAAATAGTCTCTATCTTTTATAAGCAGATGGCTTTGAGAATGAAACTCTTTACCGGGCTGGCCAGTAAGCGATTTGTGTACTTGAGCAATTTGGTATGGATTAAACCCAAATTCAGTTAAAATTTGATAGAGCCAAAAATCTGGACGTCTCTCATTAAGTAGAGCTTCTATTGAAATTCTACTAGATGATTCATCAATAAAAAGGGCTCTTTTTTCTATATATAGCTCTTCTAAAACATCTACTGCCGCCTCTACATTAGAGATATCTCTCTCCAATGTTTTTAAAAATGATTGATTTATCATTTCAAATTCTGGAAAGACTAAGTTTCTCAATCTATTTCTTGCGTAGTTGCTCTCTGCATTAGAGCTATCCTCTCTAAAAGGGATATTCTCTTCTTTTACAAACTCGGCAATCTCTTTACGGGTAAAACCCATTAGAGGTCTTATTATATTACCACTCTTTTTTCTAATGCCTGTAAGACCCTGCAAGCCCGTTCCTCTTAATGTATTAATAAAAAAAGTCTCTACAGAATCGTTCAAATTATGAGCTATAGCCAAATAGTCAAAAGAGTGCTCCTTAATTAGAGAGTCAAACCAATTATACCTTAGATCTCTTGCTGCCATCTGTGTAGAAATACCTCTATGCGAAGCATATGAATTTGTGTCAAATGTATTAGTATAACATTTAACACCTTGTTTATTAGCCCAGTCAAGTACTAGGTTTTCATCTCCATCACTCTCTTCTCCTCTTAATGAAAAGTTAATAGTAGCTATAGCATAGTTGCTGTAATAAATTCTAGAAAAGAGATAAGCCATACACATAGAGTCTATGCCTCCGCTTACAGCAAGAAGAACAGTAGGAGCAGATTCCAAGGCAGGATGCATTTCTGGAGAATCTATTAACTCCAATAAAGACTCTTTAAATTTAGCTATCATAACTCTCCATTTTAGATTTCTACTTTTTAAACTCCCCAAAGGTATATGAAAAACCAACAGACAAAATCTCTTTAAACTGCAATCTAGGGCCAGAGTTACCATCTTTATCTTCTATGACAATATCATCGTCATAGACAAGGTTAGTTCTTAAACTTACAGAGAAATATTTATTAAGCTTTGAATTTACATGTAAGTCCCAAAAAACTTTAATGTTTTCTGGCTGTCCTAAGTAGTCAGAGAACAGATTGAGAGTAGAATTAATATTAAGCTTTGGATCTATCTTATGTTTGTACTCTACTTTAAACTGAGCACCTAATTCAAGCTTGGTTGATTTATCTACTGGGTTACCATACCTTTTTCTTAACTCTCTCTTCTCTACTACCACTAAATTACCTGTTAAGGGAGAAAAATTAATTGAGAGCGGTTTAAAGGGTTTATAATCCATACCTATACCTAAAGAGAAGTAGGCAGGAGCAAATGGCTTCGAAAGCAGTACAGGCTCCTTATCTCTTGGGTATGAAAAGCCATTAGTCATTTGAGTACGAAGGTTAAAGGAGGCAGCTGCAAAGAAATTATTAAAAGCTCTATAACCTAATTTACTGTCAAATATGAATTTATCGTCGCTCTTCTTATATCTATCTCCAAAAGAGTTTATAAACCCATAAGCCATCTGTAGCCTATTCTCCCAATACATATTCTCCTTAACAGCGTAGTTCCTATAAATATTCAAATAGGTGTTCAATGCAACATTATCATAGCCTCCAGAGGCCCAATTAGTAAGAGAAAGCTGAGAAAAGCCAATCTGTACTAAAGTCCCTCCTGTCCATCTACTAGGTTCTGGCTCGGGTGGTGTAAATTGAGGGAGCTCAACTTGAGATGCAATAATTAAACTAAGCTCTTGCCCTACAGATAAGTTATAGCTACTATCTGGTTTTACCTGAGCTCCTTTTTTTTCTTGTGCATTTAAGGAGAAAGCCAATATTAAGAAGAAAACTAAGAGAAATTTTTTAAGCATATTTTATTAAACAATTTTAAGATTATAACAAAGTTAAATATAGGTAGAAGAGATAGAAGACTACTCTAAAATATCGTCTGAGTTATACTTATAACCCATACGTTTTCCAGTTTGGTGCTTAGCGCTCTCTATCTTATCATTTATCTGCTCTACACTTGCAATTTTAATAAGATCGAAAGGAGGTATTAATAGGTCAAATGACAAGGTGTAAAGGATAGCTAATTCTACAATTCTAACCAGCTCTTCTCTTCCCAACTTAGTTTTACCAAAAGCACTTACTACATTATCTGCCTGCCTTTTACCTTCAGATATGAAATATTTATCTTTATTTACAAAAATTCGAGCTACTAAATAACCTAAATCTTCTGGTCTATTATATTTTAGCGAGTCTGAAAGAAAGTTATATATGCTTATTATTCCCGAATAGGCGTTATCTTTATCTTTTTTAACATAATCGTTTTTCCACACAGCATGGTCTCTATCAAAAATAAAGACATCGGAATGCATGCTAAAAATAAGAACATCGTCTGCAAACTTAAGCTCGGCCTCAAACTTTCCTCTATCTCTATACTCCAGCCTAATCCTTCTATCATTATTATCTAAAAGCTCATTTAAATCATTACTCATTTCATTGAGAATCTCTTTTAACTCATTGAAGACCTCTATAGCTTGGTTGAAAACTTGAAGCTTTATGTGCGATTTTGTATTTAAACCTGTAATAATTTCGTTTTGCCGAGATGATAAATCAGCTGCCATTATTTTGTATTTTTTGAATTCATGTAAAAGTATAAAATATTTTAATATGCTCTTGCAAAAAATACTCTCTGCTTAGAGGGCTTTCCAGAATAGACGCAAGTGCCCTCTTGGGCAGTGGTGCCATCCATAGGAATACATCTTATTGTAGCTTTAGTCTCCTCTTTTATTTTTTGCTCTGTTTCTGCTGTTCCGTCCCAATGGCAAAGCAAAAAACCACCCTCCTCTATCTTATCTTTAAAAGTTTCAAAGTCATCTACTTCAACAGTACTTTTTTCTCTAAACTCCAATGCTTTATTGTAGATATTCTCTTGGATTTCATCTAGTAGAGTTACTATATACTCCTCTACTCCTTCTCTCTCTCTAAACTCTTTTGTAAGATTATCTCTTCTTGCTAACTCAACGGTACCCTTTGCTAAGTCTCTAGGCCCCATTGCTATTCTTACTGGAACACCCTTGAGCTCCCACTCAGCAAACTTAAATCCAGAACGAAGATTATCTCTATCGTCTATTTTTGAGCTAATCCCTAGCTTCTTAAGCTTTATCTTTATCTGATCCATAATTGCCAACACCTTTTGGCTCTCCTCTTCTGTTTTGTATATAGGAACCATAACAACATGAATAGGAGCCAATTTTGGAGGAAGTACAAGGCCATTATTATCGCTATGAGCCATAATAAGAGCTCCCATTAGTCTTGTAGAAACTCCCCAAGAAGTAGCCCATACATATTCCAGACCACCCTCTTTATTTGCAAATTGGACATCAAATGCTTTTGCAAAATTTTGTCCTAAAAAATGAGAAGTCCCTGCTTGAAGAGCCTTACCATCTTGCATAAGAGCCTCTATACAAAGTGTATCTACTGCCCCTGCAAATCTCTCACTCTCTGTTTTACGCCCCACAATCACTGGTAAAGCCATATATTCACGCGCAAATTGCTCGTAAACATGAACCATTTTTTCTCTCTCTTCAATTGCCTCCTCTTTGGTGGCATGAGCAGTATGGCCTTCTTGCCACAAAAACTCGGCAGTTCTTAAAAAAAGACGAGTTCTCATCTCCCACCTTACAACATTTGCCCATTGGTTAATAAGTAGAGGTAAATCTCTATAAGATTTTATCCAATTCTTATATGTATTCCATATAATAGTTTCCGAGGTGGGACGTACAATAAGCTCCTCTTCTAATTTTGCCGAAGGATCTACTACAACTCCAGGCCCTTCTGGATTAGACATTAGCCTATGATGAGTTACCACAGCACACTCTTTAGCAAAGCCTTCTACATGCTCTGCCTCCTTACTTAGAAAAGATTTAGGAATAAAAAGAGGGAAATAGGCATTTTCATGACCTGTCTCTTTAAACATAGCATCTAACTGCGCCTGCATCTTTTCCCAGATTGCATAACCATAAGGCTTAATAACCATACATCCTCTAACTGCCGAATTTTCGGCAAGATTAGCTTTGGTTACCAAGTTATTGTACCAAAGTGAATAATTTTCTTCTCTATTGACAATCTCTTTTGCCATTTTTTTACCTATTTTTGTTAAATATGTTACATAACCTAGATAAAATACAACATCTATCTCCCAAAATTAATTTGCTTTTGGAACGATTTTTGTGTATTTTAACGTTAAAGGTACAAAAGTACAAAATAATTTAAAGCAGAGGAGGTGCAAGATGAAAAATAGAACATTATTATTAGCTCTAAGTATCATTCTTAGCTCTTGTGCTACTACAAATAGATATGCCTCTTCTTCATTTGAAGATGCCATATATCAAAAACCAGATTCAGACAACTATCTTGTAGTAAACACAAACGTAGAAAAAGAATTGGAAGGTCTTAGAGGAAAAACTAAGGAGTCCAACAAAATAATGATTGACGGCAAAGTTGTTGAAGCAGTTTATGCCGATGAACAAGGGAATGTAGAGATAGATGCCAATTCAGAGACAACATATGTCATTCTGAATCCAGGTGAGTCATTTGAAGAGAGACTTTCAAAGTTTGACAATCCAACCTACACAATTAACATTAATTACGTAGACCAAGGCGTCTATAACCCATGGTATGGATATATGCCTTATAGTGCATACCGCAATCTCTATTGGAGACATCGCTGGTACTCAATGTGGGACCCATATATGTGGAGCCCATGGAGTAACTTTGGCCACCACTATTGGTACACTCCTTATTACTCATGGTACACACCTTTTTATTCACACTATCCTGGATCTTGGGGTTGGCCTCATTATAGCTACTATCATGGGCCAAACTATTGGTATGGTGGATGGGGTGGCTATCCATATTACGGAATAACAGGAGGGGGAGTTGTACACAGCAACAGAGACCGCTACTACGGCAGAAGAGAGAGTCCAAGAGATAATAATGCTACAAATAGGGGAGCTATCTCTGGCGGGTCATATAACAGAAGAGATGTTCGTACATCTCAAATCCGTGGAGTTTCAATCGGCAACAACTCTAATGAAATAACCAATAGGTATTCAGAGAGTATCTATCGTAGAGCAGGCAGAGACAATGGAGTAGAAATGACCAGAAATGAAGTAAATAGAAACCAATCTACAACTTCTAACCGCTCTACTAATTATCAAAGAAGATCTAATTCATCTGTAAATAGAACAGGAACTTCTAGCGTGAACAGATCATCTACTGGAGCAAGATCTAGTAGTTCAACTGTAAGAAGAAGTACTACTACTTTACCTACAAGATCTTCTCAGTATAGAAGAGCAACAACTACAACTAGAAGCAACAACAATAGCTCTACAACTCGTAGCTCTTCTTACCAAGGAACTAGTAGAACTACATCTACTCGTAGTACCTACTCACCACCAACAAGATCAACTACACGCTCTAACACTTCTAGCTCTAGCTCTAGCTCTGGCTCAAGTGGCAGATCTTCAACTTCGTCGAGCTCCAGAAGCAGTAGTGGGTCTGGTTATCGCAGGTAATTATGAACATAGTTTAGATTAAATTTATGCGAAAATTTACAATTATAATATTGGCACTAATAGTCGCTAGTTCGGCAACTGCTCAAGGCGCTTTAGACGCCTTAAAATTCTCACAATTGAGATATGAAGGAAGTGCAAGAACTATGGCAATGGGTAATGCCTTTACCTCTTTGGGGGGAGATTCCTATGCAATGAGCATAAACCCCGCATCTTCTGCCATTTATAAGTATTCCGAATTTACAGTTACCCCCTCTCTTATGGGGTCCAATATAAAATCTCAGTACCTTGGTAATAGTGAGAGCGAAAGCTGGACTAGGTTTGGCATTTCAAATGCAGGGCTAGTATCGTCATTTAAGATTGGCAACAACCTTTCTGCACTTAAAACTCTTACTTTTGGGGTAGCTATAAACAGGTTGAACAACTACTCTTCTCGTTCATATTCATCTGGATTAAACAGCAATAGTAGTTGGTTAGGGAGTTTGGCAGAGGGGCTCTCTGGAGTCTATAATGGAGATCTTGATGTAACAGACTCATGGAATCCTTTTTTTGACTTCCCCGGAGCATCTTGGAAAGAGATTCTAGCATGGAACTCAAATTTAATAGACCCACTACCAGATTCAGATTATGACTATATTGGCGCTACAGAGAACATAGTGGGAGACAAAATAACCTTTGCTGCACCTATTAACCAAGAATTTTACAGAGAGCAAAAAGGAAACATTTCTGAAGTTGTTTTAAACATGGGAGCAAATATATCAAATATGCTCTTTTTAGGTGCAAACATTGGGGTTCAATCACTAGAGTATTCAGATTACCAAGAGTACTCCGAATCTGCACAAAACAGTGCTTTTTTCGATTCTAAATTCTCACGTTTTTCTCACATCTTTAGACAAACCTCAACTGGTGTGGGACTAAACCTTAAAGCAGGTTTTATAGTTATTCCAGTAACAGGGCTAAGATTAGGAGGTAGCATTTCTACTCCTACATGGCTATTTATGAAAGATTCGTGGGACGAGGGTATAGATGCTCGTTACTCAGATGGCTACTCAAGCAATATATTATCTCCTGTAGGAGAGTATGATTATAGAATAAACTCTCCTCTCAGATGGAATCTAGGAGCATCATACGTTTTTGGAAAACTTGGGCTCATTAGTGTAGATTATGAAGGAGTAGACTACTCCAAAATTAAAATGTTGTCAGATGGGGGAGATAAAAGAGTGTTCAAAGATGCCAACAGTGATATAGCCAGCAACTTTAAATCTGTAGGAGTCCTAAGAGTGGGTGCCGAGGTTAGGCCAACCCCCAAAGTTGCCTTGAGAGCTGGATATAGCAGTTATGGTAATCCAGAAAAAAATTATGGATATAATGTAGATTATATATCTGGCGGAGTTGGTTTTTTAGGCTCTTCGGGAATGTTCATAGATATGGCATTCCAAAAAAGAGTATCTAATAATGAAAGCTTTTCTCTTTACAGTGATTATACAAATAGCACTGCTCCTATTGGAGAGTTAGATATATCTGGTTGGAAACTTCTAGTTACTTTGGGTTTCAGATTTTAAATATAGTTGTAAGATAGAGGCCCCTCGTTGAATAGAAGGTCTACTATAGAGAGATTAGAAATATAACCATGTTTATGGGCAAATACTTGATGGTATTTGCCTTTTTCATTTTCAGAAAAGAAAGGAGACTCTTTTTTAGGATGAATTTTATCTCTGTAGTCACACCCTTCTATCTTTTTTTTATAGGAGTCTGTTAATAGAAGCTCCTGAGGAAAATCTAAAAGCTCTAGAATGAGCGCTATCAGTTCAATATTGTAGTTAAAAAGAGAATCATAATGAGTGTGATAAAAAGGTGCAAAATCTTCTTTGTAGAAATCAAAAAAGGGAGATGATTGGTAGGCCGATACTAAAGTTCTCCAATGTTGAATTTGCCATTTTTTAGAGTTATCTATTTTTATTTCACGAATAGGAATAGAGAGCCCTCTATCTCTCTCTACGGGTATATATAATGGTAAAAGACCGTTGGCACTATAGATGTGACAACGGCTTCTATAAGATTGTTTCTGATAATTTTCCCACTTCTCTAACCTCCACTCTTCACTACTCTTTATAACTCTAAAAAAATCTATAGGCGGAAGATAGGCACAAGATAAAATTATGTTATTCACATTACTCATCAATAGAGTCTACAACTCCTTTTATAATACCTCTTTTAGTGGTTTTAATAAAATCAACTATCACTCTTTTTTCTGGTGTTTCAGGAAAAGTTTCATCTACCTTTGCACATGCATCGGTAGTGTTCAATCCATTATGATAGATTACCTTGTAAATATCTTTTATCTGATCTATCACTTCATTAGAGAATCCTCTACGGCGAAGGCCTATTATATTTACTCCTCCAAATGAGAGAGGCCTACGTCCTGCAATTATAAATGGTGGAACATCTTTTCCAACCATTGAGCCCCCAGAAAGCATAGAGTGAGCTCCTATCCTAACAAACTGATGAACAGCAGAGTGACCTCCAATAATAGCATACTCATCTATATCGGTAACTCCCGCTATTGCAACGTAACTCACTAATACTACATTATCTGCAATATGGCAATCATGCGCTATATGAGAATATGACATAATCATACATCCACTTCCCACCTTAGTGGTACCTCTGCCACTTTTTAGCGTCCCTCTATTTACAGTTGCATACTCCCTAATAATAGTGTTGTCGCCAATTTCAACATAGGTTGTCTCACCAGCAAACTTATAATCTTGTGGCTCGCCACCTATTACTGCTCCAGGGTAAATTCTGCAATTTTTTCCAATTTTCACATAATCCATTATTGTAGCATGAGGTCCTATCCAAGTACCATCACCTATCTCTACATTTGCTGCAATATATGAGAATGGTTCTATAGTTACATTTTTACCAATTCTCGCTTGGGGATGTATATATGATTGATTCATAAAAGTTATTTATTCTTAATTACCTGTGCCATTAAATCGGCCTCACATGCAAGAGTATCTCCTACATAAACTTCTCCTTTCATACATACAATTGAACGTCTTAAAGGTGCAGTTACATGCAGCTTAATTACAAGTACATCTCCTGGTACAACTTTCTTTTTAAATTTAGCATTATCTATTTTTGCAAAATAGGTAGAGTGTTTCTCTGGCTCATCTAAATCAGATAATACTAAAATGCCGCCCACTTGAGCCATAGATTCTATAATCAAAACTCCTGGCATAACAGGCTCATCTGGAAAGTGTCCAATAAAGTAACCTTCATTTATTCCAACAGTTTTAATGCCAACAACTGTATCTTTTTCCATTTTAATAATCCTATCTACCATTAAAAATGGTGGACGATGTGGAAGTAGTTTTTTAATTCCATTAATATCTACTACGGGCTCTGCATTAGGATCGAATTGTGGAATAGCAGATGCATTTACACTCTTATTTGCCATGTTTAAAATAATTTTTGAAATTTCTGAATTAATTTTGTGCCCTGGACGGCTAGCTACTACCTTACCTCTAAATCTAATTCCTGCTAACGCTAGGTCTCCTATAAGATCTAGTAGTTTGTGTCTGGCACATTCATTATTAAACTGTAATTTTTCAACATTTAAATATCCTTTTTCAATAGACTCTTTGTTACTAGAGCCAAATACCTCTTCTAGCTTTTTAAGCTCGGCTCCCTCTATTCTCTCCTTAGCTATAACAATAGCATTATTAAGGTCTCCTCCTTTAATTAAATTATTATTAATCAAAGGTAACAAGTCGTGAAGAAAGACAAAAGTTCTACAAGGAGCAATCTCTTTTAAATAATCTGTTTCTGAATTAAATGAAGCACATTGGGTTCCTAATATATCTGAGTTAAAATCAATCATAAGATCAATTGAAAACTTGTTATCTGGGTAGATAGAGATAGAAGAACCAGTTTCGCTATCTTTATAATGCAATGGCTCTTTTAATTCAAAATACCTTCTTGGTTCATCTTGAGTTTTTACTCCCTCTTTACCAATAACAGTTACATATTCCAATGAACTACCATCTAAAATTGGAATTTCTGGAGCATCTGTCTCTATTAAAACATTGTCTATACCCAAACCATACAGAGCACTCATTAAATGCTCTATAGTAGAGATAGAGGCCTCTCCATTTGATAGGATAGTTCCTCTTTGAGTACCCGAGACATTTGAAGCAATAGCATCAACTATAGGTTTTGTTGGAAGGTCTACTCTGCAAAACTTTACACCATGGTTAACAGGAGCTGGCAAAAGAGTAATATTAGCAGCAATTCCAGAATGTAATCCCTTACCTCTAAACGAATAGGCTTCTTTAATAGTCTGTTGAAACTCCACCATAAATGACTTTAAGTTTACACATAAGCTACAAAGTTACAAAAAATCAGTTATCTTTTATGCAACTTACGGAATATTGAGTAAGCTCTCAAATACTCTTTGGCGTCCATTGCTGGACTCCCTAAAAGTGACCTACCCTCCTCCTTTATAGAAGACATAATACCTGCTTGAGCTCCTATTGAGGTGTTATCTGCAATTGAGATATGCCCGGAAAGACCAACTTGCCCACCCAGCATACACCCCTTTCCTATTTTTACAGAACCAGATATACCCGCTTGCGCAGCTATAACAGTATTCTCACCTATCTCTGTATTGTGGGCTACCTGAATTAGATTATCTAATTTCACACCCTGCCTTATTATTGTAGAACCAATAGAAGCTCTATCTATTGTTGTATTGGCTCCTATTTCACAATTGTCTTCTATTATTACATTACCCGTTTGCTGAATTTTCTTGTAGCTTCCATCTGGAAGTGGAGCAAAACCAAAGCCATCTGCCCCTATCACTGCATTTGAATGTATAATACAGTTCTGCCCAATTACACAATCTGAATAAATTTTAGCCCCCGAATAGAGAGTAGTATTATCTCCAATTATCGAATTTTTACCAACAAAAGCTAATGGATATATTTGACACCCCTTGCCAATTTTAGCCCCTTTTTCTATAACTGCTCCTGCTCCCACATAAGAGCCTTTACCAACTTTAGACCTCCAAGATATAGAGGCTCTTAAAGAGCGCCCCTTACGCCTAGAAGATTTTAGCGAAGAGAAAAATTCCAGCATAGATGCAATTGCCTGATATACATCATCTACTCTTATTAATGTAGCCGTCACGTGTGAAGTAGGCTTAAAAGATTTATTTATTAAAATCACACTAGCCTTTGTAGAATAAAAATATTTTTCATACTTAGGATTGCCATAAAAGGCAAGAGTGCCAGGTTTAGCACTCTCAATTCTGGCTACCGAACTCACCTTTACACTGGAATCGCCCTCAAGCTCTCCATTTAAGTGATCTGCTATCTGTTTTGCTGTAATTTCCATCTTTTATTCTTTTATATTGGCAATGCAAAGGAAATGTTTTTTTGTGACTTGAGAAAAAGCTCTTGCCGATAACATATCTGAAATCTCATAAACATCTTTAATATCTCCTGTTTTTAACCTTATCATAATCTCTCCCTCCTTTGAGTCATATCCAAAGTTAATAACCTCTCCTACAGTTACAAAATAAGTAGGATCTACCTCTTTAGAACCTTTAAAGTAAGAATTAAACTCCTCCAAACTACTGTTGTAAATAGACTGGTGTGGCCTGCTTTCAAAAAAAGTAAGTTTTGGTAATCTTCGCCTTGTAAGCATTCTGCATAAAAGAGAGAGGGTATTATCTGAACTGTACTGCCACTGTTTTATTGCAGACATAATATCTGTATCGTCCAATCTAGTAAACATCTCCAACACCTCTTTCTTGGCAAATGTTTCGGGAGTAAATTCCCTTATTAAGAAGTAGCTTATTGCAGGAGAACCATCTAATTTCACACCTTTAGCAGATAGATAACGCGCTCTACCAAGAATGTTAATAAGTAGCTGTTCGGCAGCAACCACTGTTTTATGCAAATATACCTGCCAATACATAAGCCTTCTAGAGATAAGAAATTTTTCAATTGAGTAAATTCCTTTCTCTTCTACAACAAGATAGTTATCTTCTACCGAGAGCATCTTAATAATTCTATCTAACCCTATCATACCCTCGGCAACACCAGAAAAAAAACTATCTCTTTTTAAATAATCTAACCTATCTGTATCTAGTTGCCCCGAAACTAATTGATGTAAAAAAAACTTTGAGTAATTACCCTCAAAAATTGAAATAGCCATCTCAATCTCTCCGCCCAACTCTTTATTTAGTTTGTTCATAAGAGCCAGAGATATCTCTTCATGAGAGACACCAGCAATAATATTATTTTCAAGAGCATGACTAAATGGGCCATGTCCAATGTCGTGTAGAAGCATAGCAACAGAAGCGGCCTCCTCTTCCCTCTCTGTTATGGCTATTCCCTTTAATCTTAGCACCGCAATTGCTTCTCTCATAAGATGCATTGCACCTAAAGCATGAGAGAGCCTAGAGTGAACAGCTCCAGGGTAAACCAAGTTTGTAAATCCCAACTGTTTTATATCTCTTAATCTCTGAAACCAACTGTGCTCTACTATTTTGGAAACCACTCCAGAAGGAATGTTAATAAACCCGTGAACAGGATCGTTTATAATCTTAAAATTTGATATCATTCTGTAAAGTTACAATATTTTAATTTTTTTTTGCACTGTTTTAAAAATAATGGTATATTTGCCCGAGTTAGAGCATCCAAGAAAATAAGGGGACACAGATGTCCCCTTATTTATTAAAGTTATTTAGCATGATACAAAAAGAGAAAATAACCAATCTAATATTGGAGTATCTCAATAAAGAATCTCTTTTTCTGGTAGATACCAAAGTAAGCAGAGACAACGATATAATAATTACCATTGAATCTTTAGACAAAGTAACTATTAAAAACTGTGCAGATCTTAGTAGAATAGTAGAAAAAGGCCTAGATAGAGAGGAGGAAGATTTCTCCTTGACAGTCACATCTGCTGGATTGGATATGCCGTTTAAGGTACTAAAACAGTATCAAAAATTTATAGGAGAAGAGGTAGAGATTTTGCCTAAGAGTGGAAGCAAATTTACTGCTACTTTAAAATCTGCTAACAAAGATCAAATTGAAGTGTCTCGTTTTATTATGGAAAAGAGAGAAGGAAAAAAGAGAGCAGAAAAAACTGAGGTAACAGAGACTTATAACTTGAGCGATATAAAAAGCACAAGACCATTTATAAAATTTTAATAAAATATTAAGAAATTTACCTAAATATATGGAAGGGTTAAATTTAATCAGCACTTTTGCTGAATTCAAAGAACTAAAAAATATAGACCGCCCTACAATGATGAGTGTTCTGGAAGATGTTTTCAGAAATCAACTTATAAAAATGTACGGCACTGCAGACAACTTTGATATAATCATAAACATAGACAAAGGAGACTTTGAGATTTGGAGAAATAGAGAAGTTGTAGAGACAGTAGAAGATCCTAATACCCAAATATCTAAAGATGAGGTATCTAAAATAGACAACTCATACGAGATTGGAGAAGAGTTTGTAGAAGAGGTAAAGCTTTCTAGTTTTGGCAGAAGAGGTATCTTAAACTTGAGACAAAATTTGAATGGCCGAATTATGGACATTGAAAAAGCTAATCTTTACAACAAGTATACAGATAAAGTTGGAGATATTATTGTTGGAGAAGTTTATCAAGTGTGGAAAAAAGAGATTCTTGTTTTAGACGAAGACGACAATGAACTTATCCTTCCTAAAACTGAACAAATTCCAAATGATTTCTTTAAGAAGGGAGATACAGTAAGAGCTGTAGTCTCTTCTGTTGAAATGAGAAACAACAATCCAATCATTACTCTATCAAGAACATCTTCTGTATTTTTAGAGAGATTATTTGAACAAGAGGTACCAGAGATATTTGATGGGTTAATTACTATAAAGAAAATTGTAAGGATTCCTGGTGAGAGAGCTAAAGTTGCAGTAGAGTCTTATGACGAAAGAATAGATCCTGTTGGTGCCTGTGTAGGTGTAAAAGGCTCTAGAATTCATGGTATTGTAAGAGAGCTTCGCAATGAAAATATAGATATAATTAACTGGACATCAAATATGCAGCTTCTTATTCAGAGAGCTCTTAGCCCAGCTAAGATAGTCTCTGTTAAGATAAATGAACAGGAGAAAAGGGTTGGTGTTTTCCTTAAACCAAGTGATGTCTCTCTTGCAATTGGAAAAGGGGGGAGCAACATTAAGCTAGCTGGAATGTTAATTGAGATGGAAATTGATGTTTTCAGAGATATTGAGGAAGAAGAAGAAGACGTTCTTTTAAGCGAATTTACAGACGAAATAGAGGAGTGGGTAATTCAATCCCTTCAATCTATAGGATGCGACACTGCAAAAAGCGTTTTAGCTCTTCCTGTATCAGAAATAGTACGTAGAGCAGACCTTGAAGAGGAGACAGTATTGGAGATTCAAAAAATTCTTAGAGAAGAGTTTGAATAGTATTATTAAAAATGGGAGGAAAAATATGACAATAGAGAAAAGCATAAGAGTAAGTAAGGTACTTAAGGAATTCAACATAGGTTTGGGGACACTGGTTGACTTTCTTAAAAGCAAAAAGATTGAAATTAAAGCATCTCCTGGGACAAAAATAAACTCAGAGTGCTATGATTTAATAAAAAAAGAGTTTGGTAAAGATCAGATTCTTAAAGATCAATCTAAAAAAATTGCTATAAAAGTAAAAGAGATTACAGAAAAAGCAGAAAATGAAAAAGCAGAAAGCAAAGATGAAGAAACTCCTGTAGAAGAAGTATTTATCAAAACTACTCTTGTTGAACCTCCTGCCCCAAAGATTATTGGTAAAATTGATATAGATAATATTAATAAGCCTTCTAAAGCAACTCCCCAGCCTGTTGAGCCTAAAGTTGAACCTGTTCAACCAAAAGAACCTGTTTCTACTCCCGAAGCAGAAGAACAGCCAATTAGTAAGCCAACTCTTCCTCAAGATAAAGTAAAGACAACTTCCCAGACTCAAATTGAAAAACCCTCTGAGAGCATAACTAAAAAACCTGTAGAAGACAAGGTTGAAAAACCTATAGAAGACAAAGTTGAAAAAACTGTAGAGGAAAAAGCTGAAAAGCCTCTAGAGAGTAAAATAGACAAGCCCACAAAATCTGAGAAACCTTCAAAAATAGAGATAGATACTCCCAAAAGAAAAGAGGTTAAACAACCAAAACAGAATAATAACCCCCAAACATCAAACACTCTGCAAAAAGAATTTAACAGTAAGAGCGGTCATGTAAAAACAGAAGACAAGCCGCGCAGCAAAAAGGCTCTGCCTAAAAAAGAGCTCCCTAAACAAACCCAAGAACAAGTTACTGGAGAGAGTTCTACACCCCCTATTGAACATATAGAAACAAAAATAGAGCGTCTAGCAGGCCCTAAAATTAGTGGAACTATAGATCTTTCCCAATTTGAGAAGAAAAAATCTGAATCAAAATCATCTTCTAGAAAGGGCCATAAAGGCAAAAGAGAAAGAATTAGAAAGCCTAATAAAGAGAAAGTAGATGTTTCTAAAGAGGCTAAGAATGCTCCTTATAAAGGAGCTGCTAAAGCTAGTAGAGGGAAGAAAAAAGATACCAGGCATGTTGGCAAAGACAAATTCAAGCCTGTAAGAAAGGAGGTAGACGAAGATGCAGTTCAAAGACAAATCAAAGAGACTTATCTTCGTATGGTTGAGGGTAAAAGTAAAACAAGAGGCTCTTCTAGATACCGCAGAGACAAAAGAGAACAAGTCTCTCAGAAAATGGAGGAAGAGAGTAAAATGGAACAAATTTCAAGTACTACTCTAAAAGTTACTGAATTTGTTACTGTAAATGATCTTGCTATCATGATGGATGTGGCAGTTATCAAGGTAATTGAAGCATGTATGAATTTGGGCTTAATGGTCTCTATAAATCAAAGATTAGATGCCGAGGCTATGGTTTTAGTAGCCGAAGAGTTTGGATTCAAAGTGGAATTTATAACTGCAGATATTCAAGATGCAATAGACGACGAGGAGGAAGATGATCCTAAAGATTTAGTAAGTAGGCCTCCTATTGTTACTGTTATGGGTCACGTAGACCATGGTAAAACCTCATTACTAGACCACGTTCGTAAAGCAAATGTTATTGCTGGAGAGGCAGGTGGTATAACTCAACATATTGGTGCATATAATCTAAAAATTGCAAGTGGAGAGAGAATAACATTCCTTGACACTCCTGGTCACGAGGCATTTACCGCTATGCGTGCACGTGGAGCAAAGGTTACAGATATTGCTATAATTATTATTGCTGCAGACGATGCTGTTATGCCTCAGACGAAAGAGGCTATAAATCACGCTCAAGCTGCTGGTGTACCAATGGTATTTGCTATTAACAAAATAGACAAGCCAGGTGCCAACGGAGATAAAATTAAAGAACAGCTAGCTGGAATGAATATTCTTGTAGAAGATTGGGGAGGCAAATATCAATGTCAAGAAATTTCTGCAAAAAGTGGCTTAAATGTAGATAAACTTCTTGAGAAGGTTCTTCTCGAATCTGAGCTTCTAGATTTAAAAGCAAATCCTAAGCGAAGAGCGCGGGGTAATATAATTGAGTCTTCACTAGATAAAGGAAGAGGATACGTAGCAACAGTTCTAGTTCAAACTGGAACATTACATATGGGAGACATTATTTTAAGTGGTAGCCATATGGGCAGGATAAAAGCTATGTTTAACGAGAGAGGCCAAAAAATTGAAACTGCAGGACCTTCAACACCAGTCTCTATTTTAGGACTAAATGGGGCCCCAGCTGCAGGAGAACTTTTCAATGTATTGGAAGATGAAAAAGAGGCAAAAGATTTAGCAAATAAGAGAGAACAACTCATTCGAATTCAAGGTCTCAAAACTCAGAAACATATTACATTAGAAGAGATTGGACGCCGTATAGCAATTGGTAATTTCCAAGAGTTAAATGTGATTGTAAAAGGAGACGTAGACGGCTCTATTGAAGCCTTATCAGACTCATTAATACAGTTATCTAATGAAGAGATTCACGTAAATGTTATACATAAAGCAGTAGGAGCTATCTCTGAATCTGATGTTCTTTTAGCAGTAGCGTCAAACGCAATTATAATTGGTTTCCAAGTACGTCCTTCTGCCAACTCCAGAAAACTTGCCGAAAAAGAGGAGATTGAGATTCGTCTCTACTCTGTAATTTACGATGCAATTAACGAAGTAAAAGATGGTATCGAAGGTATGTTAGCACCAGAGAAAAAAGAAGAGATAACAGCAACTGCAGAGGTACGCGAAATATTTAAAGTCTCTAAAGTAGGTACAATTGCAGGTTGTATGGTTAAAGACGGCAAACTTAACCGTAATGCAAAAGTACGAGTTATACGAGATGGTATAGTAGTTTATACTGGAAACTTAGGTTCTCTCAAGAGATTTAAAGACGATGTTAAAGAGGTGGCAACAGGGTATGATTGTGGGCTAAATATAGATGGCTATAACGATATAAAAATTGGAGATATTATTGAATCGTACACTATTGTAGAAATTAAGAGGAAGCTATAACATTAACTTCTGGAACAATCTCTATATTAAAGCGGTCTTTTACAGATCGCTTTATTTTTTCTGCTAAATTAAGTAACTCTTCTCCTGTAGCTCCATCAAAAGCAAGCAATACAAGAGCTTGATTCGGATGGACTCCTACATTTCCATACCTAGCACCTTTAAAACCACACTGTTCTATAAGCCATCCTGCTGGTACCTTATATCCTCCTTTTGCAGGATAGAGTCTCAAAGTAGGATTCTCTTTTTGCAACTTTAAAGCTCTCTCCTTTTTCACTACAGGATTTTTAAAGAAACTACCTGCATTACCTACAATGGCAGGGTCTGGAAGCTTTTGTTCTCTTATCTCAATAATTGCTTGCCTTATATCATTTACAGTTGGATTCTTAATCCCCTCCATTCTTTTAGAGAGATCGGCATAGTTAATATTAATTTGAGGAAAGAGAGATAACTTAAAAGTGACAAAAGTAATTGCAGTTTTTAATTTTAACTCATTTTTAAAAACACTGTCTCTGTAGCCAAATTTACAACTTGCATTATCTATGGTAACCTCTTCTCCACTAGAGAGCATTATATATTCTACAGAAACTATAGTATCTTTTACCTCTGAGCCATATGCACCAATATTTTGAATTGGACATGCCCCTACACAGCCAGGTATAGCAGAGAGATTCTCTACCCCACCCCAACCACGATTGGTACACCAAGATACAAAATTATCCCACTCTACGCCTGCTCCAGCCCTTACATAAACAAAATGATTATCTCTCTTAACTATTGAAATTTCTTTTATAGCTAAATGGATAATTAAACCTTTATAGTTGTTTTTAAAAAGAATATTTGAACCAGAGCCAATAATAAGTTTATCTATATTTCTAAACTCTTGGTTGCAGAGCAATTCCTTTAACTCTTCTCTACTTTCTGGATCGGCATACCACAGTGTAGTAACATTTAACCCAAGAGTATTTAAAGATTTTATATTTTTATTCTTCTCTATCTTCATCTTTGGTGTGTTTGTAAAAAATCTTTAAGAAATAACGCATAAGAGCAATTATTAGTAATAAGAAAACAATTGTAAACTCTAAAGTTAAATGTTCTCCAATTTTAGCTTTTGCAGCAATCAATTCAGGGTCTTCATCAAGCATGTCACCAATATCTTTTGGTGGAATCTGCGAAACTGCCCATTTAGAAATAATTGTAGCATCATACAAAAATAGCACCCCTCCAAATGAGCGATTCATAGTGTAAAGTGTCTTATAATCTGAATGATATACAGGCATTCTTAAATTATGCTTTTTTATTAGAGAATCGTTCATTTGTGCAAGTGAACCTGTTAAAAGAATCATTGGAATCTCCCTTTTTGAGAGAGAGTCGTACAGTTGATTTAATCTTTTACTCCGTCTCTTCCCTATGGCCTCTGCAAAGGGAGAAGTTGCAATAAATAGTGGCCCCTCTATAGACAAAATAGAGTCTGTAATATAACTATTTTCACTATTAGAGATAGCAAAGTCCATAGGTGGTAATGCACCACTTTTGCTTTTTTCTACAGTTTTGGAATCTATAAAACTATATGTAGAGTCTGGAATATTATCTATTGAAAACTTATACTCTTTACCCTCTTTAGAGTAAATTAATATAGTTTCAAATTTTTGCAATTCGTTCTTAGCAGCAAAATTTAATCTCTCTCTAATATTAGTACCTACCTTAAACTCCATGAAATCAATCATAGGCAAATTTCTATACGAATAGATAGATAGAGTAAATAAAAAAGTAGCAAATAGAGCAGTAAATATCCACTCCCACTTTGGTGGTGCAATAGGAATAAACTTATCTTTTTGATAAAATAAAAATAGTACTAATAGAAGTAGAACTACATCTTTAACAAAAGTCTCCCAGTTTGTTAGCTTAACAGCCTCTCCAAAACAGCCACAATCTGTTATAGGGTTAAAAAGAGCTAAATATAAAGTTAATAGAGTGAAAAAAAACATAAGAAGCAGAGCTCCTTTTATCATAACTTTCATTCTAAGACCTAATAAGATGCCTATACCTAGTAACATTTCGGAAATAGATAATAGCGCTCCAACCAAAATATAGAACGTATGCCAATTGCCTAACCCTACAATCTTAAAATACTCCTCTATTATTAATCCCACTCCTGCAGGGTCAATAATTTTGACAAAGCCAGAAAATAGAAAGACAAATCCAACTAAAAATCTAACTAGAGCTCTTAGTAAATTCATTTCACTACATTTATAAAAGAGATAATTTTATTAAATACAGATTCTACCTCAAGCATATTCCCTCTCTCGTCTGAACAATCAACTCTAATTAAACCCTCATTTTTTTTACATTCATCTAGATAGATCTCCCTTACATTACTTTGAAAAGAGATCTTCTCTTCATGAATATCTTGCTTCCCTTTTAAATATTCGCGCTCTTCACCCTCTCTAGCCGCAGCAAGTTTTGAATCTACAAAGTTAAGAGGGACATCTAGAAAAAGATTTAATTCAGGAACAGGAATTTTAAATTTATTAAACTCTAAATCAAAGATCCAATCTCTCAACTCTTTAGAGAGCGTAATATCTTTTATTTTAGCACACTGAAAAGCAATGTTTGAATAGATATATCTATCTAATATTACAACATTTCCCTCATCTAACCATTTTTTTAATACCTCAGACGCACTTTGTCTATCTTCGGCAAAAAGCAGAGCAACTAACATAGGATGAACACTCTCTACTGTTCCAAGATCTCCTCTTAAAAAACGGGCAATTAAGTCTCCATATATAGGGGTGTCAAACCTAGGGAAATGCAAATATTTAACATTAGACCCCTGGCTTTTAAAGTAGTTCTGTAGTAGTGAAATCTGAGTAGTTTTACCTGCTCCGTCCAATCCTTCTAGCACAATTAACATAATAATATCTTATATTTGTGATATGAAAACAAAGTTAGACAATTTATGCTAAATAATATAAAAACGGAGACTCCCCAAGTAATGGGAATTATAAATATGAGTCCAGACTCCTTTTACCCTGGAAGCAGGTGCCTAAACGAAAATGAGTTTGAAAATAGATTTGCAACAATGATAGAAGATGGCGCCTCCATAATTGATATTGGAGCATGCTCTACTCGGCCTCACTCTATACCCATCTCAGAAGAAGAAGAGTGGGAACGTCTAAAACCAGCACTTAAAAAAGTTCTTAGAGTATTTCCTCAATCACTTATTTCAATTGACACATTTAGAGCAAATATTGTAGAAAGAGCGTTTGATTTTGTAGGAGATTTTATAATAAACGACATCTCTGCAGGAGAAGACGACCCTAAAATGCTAAAAATGGCAGCTAAATTGGAGCTTCCATATATTGCTATGCATAAAAGAGGAACTCCTCAAAACATGCAAGATAAATGCGACTATAAAGATGTTACCATGGAGGTTAAAGAGTACCTCTCCAGTTTTGCTAAAAAAGCAGAAGAGATAGGAATCAAAGAAATTGTACTAGATCCTGGATTTGGTTTTGCTAAAAATATAAACCAAAACTACCAACTTTTGAATAACCTTTCGGAGTTAAAAATAAAAAACAAAAAGGGAGAGAACTATCTTCTGCTAGCTGGTCTATCTCGTAAAAGCATGATATACAAATCGCTCTCGATTTCACCAGAAGAGGCCCTACCAGCTACCTCTGCTCTTGAACTTACCGCTATATTAAATGGTGCTAATATCATTAGAGCCCACGATGTTAAAGAGGCTGTGCAAATGATAAAACTACATAAATTACTCACTCAAAACAGATAATTACTTTTATAATGAATAACTCACCACTAGCAGCAATATCTCCTATAGATGGAAGGTACAGCAAACAGATAGAAGACCTTAAAGAGTACTACTCAGAATATGCACTTATAAAATATAGAGTAGTAGTAGAGATTGAGTACTTTATCTCTTTGTGTGAAATTCCTTTGGAGCAACTTAAAGCTATAGACAAGAACCTCTTCCCAAAATTAAGAGAGATCTATGAAAATTTCTCTTACCAAGATGCACAAGAGGTAAAAGAGATAGAACAGACTACTAATCACGATGTAAAAGCAGTAGAATATTTTATAAAAAATAAGTTTTCGCTACTAAAATTAGATAACTTCTCTGAATTTGTGCACTTTGGGCTTACTTCTCAAGATATAAACAACAGTGCAGTGCCTCTATCACTTCTAGAGGGCATAAGAGAGTCTTATATACCTACTCTAAACGAGGTTTTAAATAAACTAGAAGCTCTCTCTAAAGAGTGGCAAAATGTCTCTATGCTTGCAAAAACTCACGGGCAACCAGCCTCTCCTACACGCTTAGGGAAAGAGATTGAAGTCTTTACTACACGTTTAAAAGAGCAAATATCTACTTTAGAAAAAATCCCTTTTGCCTGTAAGTTTGGGGGCGCAACAGGTAATTTTAATGCACATAAAGTTGCATACCCCCATATAGATTGGAATAGTTTTGCACAAAAGTTAACAGAGGGAAAACTTGGCCTAAAAAGATCTTGGCCAACCACACAGATAGAGCATTACGATTATATGGCCGCACTATTCGACAATCTTAAAAGAATTAACACTATTTTAATAGATTTATGTAGAGACTTCTGGAGCTATATCTCAATGGAATATTTCCGTCAAAAAATAAAAAAAGGAGAAGTTGGCTCCTCTGCAATGCCTCATAAAGTAAATCCCATAGACTTTGAAAATGCCGAGGGTAATCTTGGAATTGCAAATGCAATATTTGAGCACCTCTCTTCTAAACTGCCAATTTCTAGACTTCAAAGAGACCTTACAGACTCTACTGTATTAAGGAATATTGGGGTTCCAATTGCACACACTATAATCTCTCTAAAATCAATTGAAAAGGGATTAAACAAACTCATACTAAATAATATAGCAATTGAAAGAGATCTTGAAAATAACTGGGCAGTTGTAGCAGAAGGGATACAAACAGTTCTTAGACGCGAAGGATACCCTAAACCATATGAAGCACTTAAAGAGCTTACCAGAACTAATAGCGTAATTGACAAAAATGCTATTGCAACTTTTATTAAAAAACTTAATGTAAACGATTCAATTAAAGAGGAGTTATTAAAAATTACTCCTCAAAGTTATACCGGGTTTTAAACAACACTTAACATGAAATATCTAAATAATACTATTATACCATTAGTAGTAATAACAATATTTTCTACTCTAATTAATAGTCAAAAGCTAGAGGCACAAGAGAGCTTTTCTAAACATTTCACAAAAGAGAGGCTAAGATTAGACGTTGTTTTTGCTGGAGACGCATTTAACCAAGACTGCTTTCTAGAAGGGCTATTTAAAGAGCCTCTATGGGGAGGCCCTTTAAACTCTACAACTGAAGATTTCAACTACGGGGAATTTAATTACAGAGTAGAGAATGAGCTAGGAGACATTATCTTTTCTAAAGGGTTCAATAGTCTATTTCAGGAGTGGCGAACAACAGCAGAGGCTAAAAAAATAAAACGCTCTTTTAGAAGCTCTCATACTATTCCATTCCCAAAGAGCAAGGTAAACGTTATCTTTTCGGCACGAAACAGAGAAGATGGTCTTTTTTACGACATCTCTACTTTTATCATAGACCCTAACGACAAACAGATTTGCAATGTAAGTGACAGCGGCTATAAAACAGATACCCTCCTATACAATGGAAACCCTAACAATAAAGTTGATTTACTTTTTATTGCCGAGGGCTACACAGAGCAAGAGATGGATAAATTTAAAGAGGATGCCCTATTGTTTACAGGTTACCTTTTTGATATAGAACCATACAAATCCAGGAAAGAAGATTTTAATATTTGGGCAGTTCAAGCTATTTCCAAAGATTCCGGAACAGATATACCGCATCAAAACAGTTGGAAAAATACAGCTCTATCGTCTAGTTTCTACACTTTTAATATAGATAGATACCTAACAACGCCAGACCAAAGTATTGTTGCTCGCGCAGCCTCAAATGTCCCTTATGATGCTCTCTACGTAATTGTAAATACAGATAAATATGGAGGTGGTGGAATCTATAATTTTTATGGATTAAGTATGGCATCTCACAAAACTACTGCAGAGGTTTTTGTTCATGAACTAGGGCACAGTTTTGCAGGTCTTGCAGATGAATACTACTCTTCTGAGGTAGCATACGAAGAGTTCTACAATCTTTCACTAGAACCTTGGGAGCCCAATATAACCACAATGGTCAACTTTGAAAGGAAATGGAAGCAAATGGTTAATTCTAAGAAGGCTGGCATTTTTGAGGGAGGTGGTTATACGGCAAAGGGGATCTACAGATCTGCTCTAAACTGCAGAATGAAAAGCAATGAAGCAGCAGAGTTTTGCCCTGTATGTAAAGCAGCCATAAATAAGATGATAGACCATTATACTCAATAGAATGTTGAAAAAAGAGTATAAATACTTTCTGTTCGATTTAGATAGAACACTTTGGGATTTTGACAAAAATGCCGAAAATAATATTAATACCCTACTAGATAGATATAAACTATCTCATTTAAATAAAGTTGAGTTCTATAAAAAGTACTACCATATTAATAAAAAACTATGGAGCAGTTATGAGAAAGGAGAGATTTCAAAAGAGAGATTAAGTTGGGAGCGCTTTAAAATTACTCTACTTGAATTTGGGATTGACAACCATAATTTAGCACAAATATTTGGGCGAGAATATCTAGAACAGATGCCCCACCAAACAGCATTAATGCCACATGCCAAAGAGGTGCTAAAGAAATTAAAAGAAAAAGGATGCAAAATGGCAATTATAACCAATGGCTTTAAAGAGGTACAATATAAGAAATTGTCTAATGCAGGTATAAATCATTACTTTGATGCTATCTTAATCTCAGAAGAAGAGGGCATTCACAAACCATCTCCTATTATTTTTAAAAGAGCACTTAATGCAATTAATGGAGTCAAAAATAAAGCTATTATGGTAGGAGACAATTTCACAAACGATATAGAGGGAGCAATGATATTTGGGATAGACCAGTTTTTTTATAACTATAAAAGAGCTGAATGTAATGGTGGGCCAACCTATAATTCTGCAGATTTAAGAGACTTAATCACTTTGGCTCCTCAACAATAAAAATATCTTCGTCATCTTCTTTGAATAGGTACTGCTCCCTTGCAAATTTTTCTAGAGAATCTCTATTTGAACTTAACTCGTTAAGCTTTTCGTCTATAGAGTTAATAGCCTCTTTATAGTACCTTTTTTGGCTCTCTTGCTCACTTATGTTTATAACTATCTTAGACCACTTTACAAGATTATTAGCATCAAAAAAAGCCACCCATAACACAAAGAGAAACAGCGCAATAACAAACTTATTCCGGATTAATTTAATAAATCTAGACCCCTTAAAATGCAACCAATGTTCTTTTAAACTCAAAATCTTCTGTTTTGTACAAAATTAATAATAATTTTGTTGTAGCATATTAAAATAAAAAATGAGAGTTATGAGTAAACCAACACTATTAATACTTGCTGCCGGAATGGGAAGCAGATATGGAGGGCTTAAACAACTAGACAGTATAGGACCTACAGGGGAGACTATTATGGACTATTCTGTTTATGATGCAATAAAAGCTGGTTTTGGAAAAGTTGTTTTTGTAATTCGTAACTCTTTTAAAAAAGAGTTTGAAGAGAGAGTATGTAAAAGATATGGACACTTAATAGAGATTGCATTTGCTTCGCAAGAGTTAGATATGGTTCCAAAAGGTTTTTCTGTAGATAAAGAGAGAATTAAACCTTGGGGCACAGGCCACGCAGTACTAGTGGCTGCAAAAGAGGTAGATAAACCCTTTGCAGTAATAAATGCCGATGACTATTATGGACAAGAGTCTTTTAAAGTTATGGCTAACTATCTAAAGTCAACAGAGGGTAAAAAAGGGGCTTTCTCTATGGTGGGATTTAAAGCTGGGAATACACTTTCAGAAGCAGGCACAGTCTCCAGAGGGATATGTACTTACAATCAAGATGGCTTTTTACTATCTGTAGAAGAACATCACAAATTAAAGAGAACATCCACTGGAACAATCCAAGGAGAAAACTCAAAAGGAGAAGTTGTAGAGATTCCAGAAAATAGTTTTGTCTCTATGAACATGTGGGGGTTCACTCCAGATCTATTTGAACAAAGCAAAAAGCTATTTATAGAGTTTCTTAAAAACAGTGCTCAAAATAATAAATCTGAATTTTACATCCCTTTTATAGTAAATGCTTTATTAGAGAGTAAATATGCTAATTGTAAAGTTTTATCTACACCCGATTCTTGGTTTGGAGTAACATACAAACAAGATAAAGAGGTTGTAACTCAAAAGATAAAATCATTAATTAACCAAGGAGTGTACCCAGCACCTCTCTTTTAGCGAGCTCAACTGTATATGTTTAACAAACTTAAATATTATCTTCCAGGAGTTGCAGAAAGTTGGCTTCTTATAATAATCCTAATTTTAGGAGGGTCTATTTTTGCTGCTCTTTTTAATATTTCAATTGCTATACTACTCCCCTCACTCTCTTCAGTTGCAGAAATTTTAAGCTACCCACTTATATTTGTACCTCCTGCAATATTTATCTTTTTCTCACTAAAAAAGAGTTTTTTGAATATAACTTCAGAAGATTACACCCCTCCCTACGTAGAATTAGATAGAGCTAACTTTGGGAAATTGGGTGTAGGAGTTAGCTTTATTCTTATTTTATTAATGGTTTTTTCAATTAATATTATCACAGAGCCATTAACATATTGGATGGGAATCCCCGAATTTTTAGAAGAGTTTATGGGTAAGATTCACTCTAATGCAATTACCACCTTCTTATCTGTAGTAATATTTGCTTCAATTTTAGAGGAGCTCTTCTGCAGAGGTATTATTTTAAGAGCTCTATTATACCATACATCACCTGCCAAAGCAATAATCCTATCGGCTTTTATGTTTGGTATAATACACCTAAACCCATGGCAAGCAATTCCAGCTTTTATTTTAGGAGTATTTATGGGATGGATCTATTGGCGTACTCATTCACTTTGGGCCACAATTTTCATCCACTTTGTAAACAATGGCTTTTCCTACTTTGTTACCATACTGTTCCCAGACTTACCTGCTCACTTTGGCTTTGTAGATATTATTCCAAATAGGTACTACTATATAATTTATGCAGTTTCATTGCTCTACACAGTAACTGTTATCTTAATAATGAATAAAAATTATGACAAAACTATATCCATTAAAATTCCATCCCATTCTTAAAGAGAGAGTGTGGGGAGGAGAGAAAATTGCTAAATTACTTAACAAACAAACCAAAAAAGAGACCCCTATTGGAGAGAGCTGGGAGTTAAGTGGTGTCCAAGACGATATCTCCATAGTTTCAAATGGTTTTTTAGAGGGCAACAATATTAACGACCTTATAGAAACTTACTTAGGCGATTTAGTAGGAGATGCAATTTACGAGCGTTATGGAAATGAATTTCCCTTACTAATTAAAATTTTAGATATAGAAGAGCCTCTCTCTTTACAAATTCATCCAGACGATACCACAGCAATGGAACGCCATAACTCATACGGAAAAACAGAGTGCTGGTATATATTAGATGCCGAACCAACAGCTAAAGTATATTTGGGTCTGAACCAAGAGCTCACTCCCCAAGAATTCTACGAAAGATGCAATTCAAACACTATTGAAGAGGCTCTTAATGTAATAACCCCCACTAAAGGAGATATCATATATATTGAGCCAGGAACTCTTCACTCTGCAACAGGTGGTTTACTTGTAGCAGAAGTTCAACAAGTCTCAGATGTTACATATAGAGTTTATGACTGGGGTAGAGAGCACAACCCTAAAAAAGCTAGAGAGATGCACCTAGATTTAGCAATAGATTGCATTAACTATAATGCAATAGAGCCACACTCTTTAATTAAAAAAGAGGGAACATGTGACACCCCATACTTCAAAATTGAAGAGATTAACATTAATGGAAAGAAAAGATTGGAGAGCCATCTATTTAAAAGCTTTATTATTTACTTTGTAGTAGAGAGAGAAGTTATTATCTCTGGCAGAGAAGCAATGGAAACAATAAAAAAAGGAGAGACAGCTCTTATTCCAGCCTATATTGGAGAATACTCAATAACTGGAAGTGGCAAACTATTAGAAATAACAGGAAAAGCCAAAAGTTAAAAATTTAGGAGGTTGTCTAAATCTCTTCTCTCTTTTTTTGTTGGACGGCCACTACCTTTATCTCTTTGAATAAAAATAGACTCCTTTGGTACATTTAATTTGGCCAACTCACTCTCTGGTGTAATATCTTTAATAAAATCTACAACTAATTTTGCAGGTTGTCTCTTTTCAATCTGCTCAATTACTTCATATTTGTAGAATATGTTACGCTTTCTTACCTCTAAAGTATCGCCTTTTTTAACTTCTCGCGATGGATTAGCTTGTATATCATTAACTTTCACCTTCCCAGATTTACAAGCTGCTGCTGCATCACTCCTTGTCTTGTAGACTCTAACAGACCACAAGAACTTATCTAATCTACTCATAACAAAAAAGATTATTTTGTATTAAAAGTATTCATAGTCCTTTCTGGACCTATTGCTACAAATGACTTAGATGCATCTATAGCTTTAGATAAAATATTGGGCAGAATTTCAAGCTCTGGCTGAGTCCAACTTCCCAGAACGTAATCTACCTGCCTACCCTTAGAAAAAGCATCTCCTATGCCTAAACGTAACCTTGTAAAAGAGTTAGTAGCTAATACAGAAGAGATATCTTTAAGACCGTTATGCCCTCCATCACTCCCTTGTTTACGCATTCTTAAAGTTCCTAGCGGTAGAGCTAAATCATCTACAATTACTAAAAGATTTTCAATAGGTACTTTCTCTTTTTGCAACCAATAATTTACTGCTTTTCCACTTAAATTCATATAAGTAGATGGTTTAAGTAAAACTATTTTTCTCCCCCTATAACGGCACTCTAAAGTGGAGCCATATCGGTTACTCTTAAAAACAGTATTGGATGCCTGAGCCCAGGCATCCAATACCATAAATCCAATATTATGGCGAGTATCAGCATATTCTATTCCCACATTTCCTAAACCGACAATAAGATAGCTCATACTGTTTTTTTACTAATTTGTCTCTTCTACCTCGGCACCTTCTGTTTCTGCTTCTGCTCCCTCAACATCTCCCTCTGTTCCAGCTGCCTCAGCCGCAGCTACGCCAATTGCAACACGTGTCATCTTAACTGCACAAATAATAGCGTTTTTAGGAGTTAAAATATTTACACCCTCTACAGTTATGTCTCCAGCATAAATAGATTTACCAATTTTAAGTTTAGTTACATCTACCTCAATATTATCTGGTAACTTATCCATCTCTGCAGAAACTTTAAGTTTTCTTGTAAGAACATGAAGCTTACCACCTTCACGAACACCCTGAGCAGCACCTGTAATAACTATAGGCACATTAATAACTACCGGTTTTTTATCTGAAACCGAAAGAAAATCTACATGCAAAGGATTATCTGTTACAGGATGGAATTGCACTGCATGGTAAATTGCCTTATATACAGATCCATCAATATTTAGCTCTATAATATAAGAGTTAGGAGTATTTAAGATCTTTAATAGATCACGTTCTTCTAATGTAAAATGAATATTTTCTAGATCTTGTCCATATAATACACATGGAACTAGTCCCTCTTTTCTTAGAGCTTTAATAGCACTTTTCTTGGTAATCTCTCTGGATGTACCTGTCAACGAAATTGTTTTCATAAATAATAATAATTAAAATGTGTTACTCAATCTGGAAAATAATCCAGACCCCATTGCACCAAAAGATTCACTCTTTTAAGCAGCTTGCAAAGATAATAAAAAATTATTACTTAATCATTTCACTTGCAGAATTCCAATCAAAATCTCTATAAAATGAGTCTAAGAAGTTATTCTCTGGGTTTTGAATATAGGTACTTAATCCAGAGAAGCTATTAATATCTATATCCAAAAAATATGAAGTGCTCCACTTTGCTTTTACCACTTTTTTTAAAGCAAGATTGAATTGATCATACTCAGAAGGAGATGCAATTTCTCTCATTAAATTGTCTATATCCCAAAACCAATGCTTATTCATACGAAAATAGGGCTGGATTTTAGACATATTCAACAATTGAATTTTTTCTCTATTATTATTAAATATAGTGTTGCTAGCCTTAGCTAGTTCACTTAGCTCAGCTGTCTTATATAAAGCAATTGTTGCAGATCTATTAATTCCAGATTCATTATTGTAGTAATCATAAAAGAGTTTGCAAACCTCCTCTAAATTTGCTTTAGGTTTAAAAAGAGGTCTCATTATTTCTGAGTATGGGAAGCCATATGCCAAAATCTCTGTTGGTGAGGCAATTATATAGTCTGTTAAATCTTTAAGTTCATAAATAGTTTCAACACCACCCATAAGACAACAATCAAATAGTATAAAAGAAAACTTATATGGAATAGAGGCTTTTAACTCCTTAACCTCCATCTCTACACCTCTATCTTCTCCAAAACTTTTTACAAGATGTGCATAAGGGTCTTCCATAAATGCTTGATTATAAGAAGAATCATAGTAGCCCTCTGGAAGCCAACCAGTTGCATGAGACCACAAAATAAGTCCATACTCACTTGCGGGAAATATTTTATAAACCCTATTTAACACAGCTTTTAAAACATCGCCATTAGCTGAATTTTGATCTTCATATGCAGATACCACATCTTCTTTAATATCACCAGCTCTACCTTTAAATAACCTAACTAACCTAGGATCTTTCCCCTCAAGGTGCTTGTACACTATTAAAATATCCTTACTATTCTCTTCTGGTATAAAACCATCTTTAAGAAGGTCTAGGTTTTGTTGAGCAAAAGAGTTTAGGTTATTGTTAGCAGCCATATAAAGCACCACTACCCTATTGTATTCTGGTTTTCCCGATGGAGTTTTTTCGCAAGAGTTAAAAGTAAAAATCAAAACTAAAGCGAGTAATACAAAATTGATTCTTCTCATCTGTTATAATTATTAACGCTCAAAAATAGTTATTATTTTATGAATAACTAAACTAGGTTTTTAATTAACTGCCTCCCCTTTGAAACTAACACTCAAATATACAAGACATTGTAAAAGATAGTAGAGATATAGCAATTAAAAAGTAAGTTAAAGTTTATATTACAATTGTATATAATGAGCTATATTTGCAATCAAGAAACATCTCATTTATGAAAATATACTTAACCCTACTGCTCTCTTTTACTATAATTTCATGTGCAAGTAAAAGTGATAACAGTCATGAAAATACTTTAACAAACTCTTTAAACAATCTAGAAAAAGAGCTCTACCTAAGCCCTTCAACTCTCTTAGATTCACTTAAATCTTTTAATATTGATAAATTAGAGAATAGAAATCTCGCATACTATAATTTATTATATGCTATAGCAGAGGAACAAACGTTTGGAGTTTTCAAAGAAGAGACGTTAACTATTAAAGCAGCCCAAGAATTTAAAAGAAACAAAGATAATTTAAACTTCTGCAGAGCACTTCTTTATACATCAATAGCACAATATTATAAAAACAAACAAGACTCTGCTGCTTATAATAATCTTAGATTAGTAGAGACTCTACTTGACAAATATAATATTGAAGATAATAATCTTTATGCCACATTACACCTCTATCTAGGAAGATATTATAGAGCAAACTCAGATTCCGAAATAGCAAAAAAAGAGTTAGAGCAAAGCTTAATATTCGGCAAAAAAGCAAAAAATAAAACTACAATCCTAAACGCCAGCTTAGAGATTTTTAATATAAATATCTTAAATAAAAAATATAAAGAAGCAATTAACACAATCTCCTACTTTGGTGATGTAGAAGAGATTCCACCCTATATTGCTCATGGGTTATATAAATCTACCTATAATTACTACTCTGCTAAAAAGGAGTACAAAATAGCTATAGAGTACCTTAATAAAACGTTACAAATTGACCCTGCAAAATTAAAAATTAAAACAAACAAGCCCCATACATATTACCAACTTTCTCTTACATTCAAAAAATTAAATATGGCAGATAGCTCTCTCCACTATGCAAAAGCTGCTGTCCAATCAATATCGGATTCATCTGCACAAGGTAGTCACTTTTACTATAGATATTTAGCAGACATTCTCTACGAAAAGGGAGAGTACAAAAAAGCCTCTGAGCTTTATAAAACTGCGCATTTAACATATATCTTCTCTTTTGCTAGGCTTATTCAGCAAAGAGATCAGGAGTTTAAAACTAAATTTAATTTTGAAGAGCAAAAGAGAGAGAATAACTTAATCCAAGCTCAGAGAGCTGTTACTCTAAATATCTTATTTATTTTTATTGCTTTATCTATTATAGTCTCACTCTCCTACTTTTTCAACTATAGGAGAAACAACTATAAAACTTATAATCTTAAAAAAGAGCTAAATGCTCTTAGAAAGGAGTATAACAGTAACTGGATTATATCTGAAATCTATAAAACTAACTCATCTATTTTACCACAACTAATAGAAAATGTATCTCAAGAGGCTGCAAGATCTAGAAAAGTTTCAAAAGAGATATACTATAGCTTAAATAAAATAGTAGATATTGCAAATATCGCATCTAGAGCCTCTATAACAGATATTGCAAACCACCCTGAATTTGATCATATTTTTGGAGCTTCCCAGAATCTAGACTCACTCACCGATTTTGAAAAGCTAGTATATGCTTTAAATGAAGTAGGATATTCCAATGTTCAAATAGCCCACTTTATGAACAGCTCACAATCTAGTATTCGAACAATAAAAGGCAAAATCACAAGGAAATTCAAAAATCCAGAGGGCAATATCGAGGTTGACTCCTGAAACAAACTGAAACGTATCTTTATTAAAAAAATAGCTATCAAATAGTTAATCATATAAAAAGCGAAACAAAACAAAACAGCTTCTATCTCTATTCTTATCTATGTTTTTATACTATATATTTGCTAAACCAATAATTAAAACAATTAAAACAATACTACAGCCCGGAGCAAATTATAGTACTGGATAAGTCATGATAAGTATTCGGGTTATAGAATAAAATGCTCAACAACATCCTTGGCTGTAGTATGGTTTTAACATCAAATTAAACTAACTCCTACTTATTTTAGAACGCTCTTATTTGGAAACTCTGGAATAGTTGCTGGTTTATATTGATAGCTCTTTATCTTCTCTTTAACAATCTCTATTGCTTTATCTAACTGCTCATCTATTCCTTTAAACTCTTTGTAAGGGTCGTTTTCTATTTCAATATCTGGAGCTACCCCTGTGCCCTCAATAATCCAACCACTTCCATCTACTGCAAATGGTGCATAAGATGGAGTAACAATAGACCCTCCATCTACAACAGGTATAGATCCACTATAACCTACTACTCCACCCCAAGTACGTTTTCCAACTATAGTTCCTAAATTATTAAGTCTAAATCTATATGGGAAAAGGTCTCCATCAGAAGCTGAATATTCATTTACAAGTAAAACTTTAGGACCATCAAATGTTCCCACAGGATTTAAGGAGCCCTCTCTCTTATTTGTATGCATTGTAAACATATTAACAGTACGTTGTAGCCTCTCAATAATCATAGGAGATACATTACCTCCTCCATTACCTCTATTGTCAATTATTAAGGCCTTTTTGCCAAGTTGTGGGTAATAGTGCTTAACAAACTCATTTAACCCTGTTACTCCCATATCTGGTATATGAATATAGCCAACCTCTCCATTAGTAGCCTCAGAAACTTTTTTAATATTACTTTGCACCCAATTATAGTAAATTAACTGAGACTCGTCTGAAAGAGGCTCCACTAATACTTTTCTGCTATTTTTATCTGAAAGAGAAGATTTTATTTCTAGCTCAATAATAGATTCAGCAGTACCCACTAACAATTCAGAAACATCTAAAAAATTTACAACAGAAATTCCATTTATAGAGACAATAAACTCCCCCTCTTTTACCAGAGACTCAGGCATTGTTAAAGGAGAGCGCAGTCCCTTGCTCCAATTAGCTCCTTCTAAAATTTTTACTATTTCAAAAAACCCAGATTTGTCTTTTCTATATCTAGCACCTAATAGTCCCGTTTTAACTTTTACTGGTTCGGGCTTCTCTCCATTTTGAGAATATGCATGCCCTACATTAAGTTCTCCAATCATTTCTCCTAAAATATAAGTCAAGTCTGAACGGTGGCCAACATGTGGAACCAGCACTCTATACTTCTTATATATTTCACTCCAATCTACTCCATGCATATTTTTAGCATAGAAAAAATCTCGCATTTGACGCCAGGTCTCGTCATATATTTGAAGCCACTCCTCTTTATAATTAACTACTTTTTTAACATGTTCAAATGAAATGGCATCCTTTATAGTTATAGGAGATTTTGGAATTTCTATAACTTGCATCTTTCTACCAGAGATTGCCATAGCTTTCTTATAACCATGACTAAAAATTACAGTAGCTCCCAAGTTCACCTGCTTTAAAGACTCTATGTTATACATTGAACTCCCTCTTCTTGAACCGTAATAAACATTATTACCTATCATGTGTAAATTTCCGTACCACGAAGCCGATACTGGAAGTTCAATAATTCTAGACTCTACATCCTCAAAGTTATATTTAACCTCATCTTCTTTACCCTTCTTCTCTTTAGAGTTTGCGGGTGAAACTAAAGCAACAGTATCATTTTTAATGGCAAATGGAATCTGGGCACCCTCTTTTATTGGAAGCAAATATATTTTACTCATACTTGAATACACATGGTTCCACTCTGTTCTACTGTAAATTGGTGTAAAACTCCTATCAGAAGCAAATAGTAGATACTTTCCATCTTTGCTAAAATTACCAGACCTTGAGCTATACCAGCTATCTGTTATATCAATTTTTTTATCTTCTTCGGTATCGTATAACGTTACAATAGAGACATACTCTTGGGGGCGAGTATAAACTATAAAACGGCTATCTGGAGACCAGTTATAATCATTTATTGGGCTTATTGCAGACTTCTCTATAACCCTATTTTCGCCAGATTCTATATCTAGTAGGTTTAAAGTATTTAATTTTTCACTCCAAAGAATCTTCTTTGAATCTGGACTCCACTCAAATCCAAATATATAACCTTTAATGTCTGTAAGTTGCTTTTCACTACCGTTATTGTCTCTAAAGTAAAGGTTGAACTCACCTCCTTTATCGGAGATATAGGCAAAACCACTCCCATCTGGAGCCCAATCTGCACCTTTATCATTTGCATTAGAAGAACTTGTAACATTGTACGTGATTCCTTTATTTGATGGAACACTAAAAATATCTCCTCTAGCAGTTGTTAACAACCTCTCTCCATTTGGAGAGATAGAGAAAGACTTAATGCTTTTTGAAAGCTCTTTCCACTCTGGTCTAGAATAAGCAGCATCATTATTAATATATATTTTAACTCGCTCCTCTTTTTTCTCTTCTGTATCAAACTTAATTATATAGCCACCATGTTCATACACTATGATTCCATTATTTCCAGATGATGGGAACTTAATGTCATAATCTCTGTAGTGTGTGAGCTGTTCAGTCTCTTTTGTCTCACTATTCCAGCCATAAAGATTCATATAGCCATCTCTATCAGAGATGTAAAAAACAGACTTACCATCTTTAGACCACATAGGAGCAATGTTTTGATTTATATTGTCTGTTATTTTTTCAGACAATTTTGTTTTAAAGTCAAAAATACGGATATCATCGGCCATCCCTCCAGTATATCTTTTCCATGAACGAAACTCTCTGAATATATAATTATATGCAAGCTTTTTACCATCTGGAGAAAAGGCAGCAAAACCACCATTTTTAAGAGGAACTGGCACAGAAATACCTCCTTCTACAGGAACAGTCATAAGCTGCCCTGTAAAATCATTAAAAGTATAGGATCTAGTTCTGTATAAAATATTTTTTCCATCTGGGGTCCAACCCATAACAATATTATTAGGGCCCATACGGTCTCCAACATCGTCTCTCTCTAAAGTTGCTGTAAAAGTAATCCTTTTGGGCTCTCCACCACTAGAGGGCATAACAAAAACCTCTGTGTTTCCATCGTATTGCCCTGTAAACGCTATCTTTGTTCCATCTGGAGAAAATTTAGCAAACATTTCATACCCTTTGTGCGATGTTAGCTTTCTAGCAACACCTCCATTATTACTAGTAATATATAAATCGCCCGCATAAGAAAAAACAATCTTATCTCCGCTAATATTTGGAAAACGAAGTAACCTAGCTTCATTCTCTGCTATAGCACTTGTTGAACAGGTTAGTAATGAAAGTAATATAGCTGCCGACAAAATGAAAATGTTTTTCATAAAAAGAATTTATTGTGTTGTTAAATAATATGATTCTGTAATAATAACAAATATAACTAATTATTTATTACCTTTGTATGAGAGAGGTTGTTCATTTACTACCTCAATAATATCAGGAATAGATATTCTCATTATCGCTAAAGGCTGCTCAAAGAGAGCATTCCTTAAATTTATTTATACTAACATATGGCAAAATCACAAATTACATTCAACAAAAGAGAGAAAGAGAAAAAAAGATTAAGCAAAAGGCTGGAAAAGCAGAAGAGAAAAGAGGAGCGCAAAGCTAATTCTTCAGGAGGTGGGTTAGATAACATGATTGCTTTCGTAGATGAATACGGAGTAATTTCAGACACTCCACCAGATCCAACAAAAAAGAAAAAAGTTAAAGCAGAAAATATTGAGGTTTCAATACCCAAAAAAGAGAAAGAAGATGTACCTACTTTGCGTAAAGGCCGAGTTGAGTTTTTCAATGAATCTAAAGGGTTCGGCTTTATAAAAGAGTTAGACTCTGTAGAGAAGTTTTTCGTTCACGTAAACGGTCTTTTAGAAGAGATTGTAGAGAATAATATTGTAGAGTTCGAAGTAGAGAGAGGGCCTAAAGGGATGAATGCATTTAATGTGAGAAAATGGAAAGAAACACCAAAGCCAAAGCCAGAGACACTAAAGCCTAAGTTAGAAGAAAATCCAGACTCCAAAGTTTCCCCTATCACTAATAGTGAAACTAATACAAATAGTGAAACAAAAAAAAGTTAACACATTCTTTAATTAACTTAAAATTGAAAAAGCCAGAAAAATTATTTTCTGGCTTTTTACTTGTTAATATAATAACCCCTTATTATTATTAATGTTTGCAAGAATGCTCTCCTTCTGAATGGCCTTTACCTTTTCCATGCCGAGAACCTTGTTCGGTGCAAATAACACCCGAATCTGTAATTTCTCCTTTTAGATAAGAGAGAACAACATCTGTAATATTGCCAGAGCAACCTCTTACTACCTCAATATTCTCATTTTCAAAAACAGAGATAGCTCCCTCTCCCATGCCTCCTGCCAACATAACAGAGACACCTTTAGATTTTAATACTGGGGCAATATCGCTTTTACATCCACCCCCTCCAGTAACAGAAAGTAGCTCAGTTTCTGCTATTTTACAATCTTTATCTGTTGTGAAAATTGTATAAGTTTCACAATGTCCAAAGTGACTCTCTACCATGTTACCCTTGGTAGGTACTGCTATTTTTATCATCACAATTAAATTGAATTTATTTCTCTTGCAAATATAACCATTTTATGAACATTAGTTCACAATTTTCTCGTTTTTTAATTTTTTTTATTAAATCACAACAAAATGGAGTTAAGAGATCTTCAGGCAGGAGCTGCACACCTTCACGCGCTTGATTCCACCTTCCATGATGGCACGCACTTCGTGCAGATTAGGGTAAAAACGCCGCTTG
>JAQVZL010000059.1 GCA_028708215.1 Bacteroidales bacterium | reverse complement strand
TAACTCTCCTCTTTTTTACTTAGACCAAGTGACTACTCCTCTACTTTCTAGACATAGCGATGGAGATGAGGCTGTTCCATATTCTCAAGGATTGGAGCTTTTTATTGCTTTAAAGAGATTAGGTAAAGAGGTGTGGATGTTCAATTATAAAGGCGATGGACATAATATAAAAAAGAGAGCAATATCTCTAGATTGGACAAAGAGAATGGATGAATATTTCGATTATTATCTTATGGGTGCTCCTAAGCCTAAGTGGATGATTTTAGAGTAACTTTTTAATTATTATTAAGCAAGTAGATGTGCGTGAAGAGTTATTTGTAAAGGAGAAATTTATAGGTTTAAAACCTTTTATTGAATCAATACCAGAGAGTTTCGACTCTGTGGGTAAAACTATTTACAAGGGGAGAAATATTGTAAAGGTTGTAGAAAAAGATGGTGTGCTACTCACTATTAAATATTTTAAGAAAATATTTTTCTTAAATAAATTTGTTTATGCATATATTAGAAAGTCTAAAGCTCAAAGGTCTTATGAAAATTCAGAAACTTTGGCTTTAAACGGTATTACCACTCCAGAGCCAGTTGCATGGGTAAATTGCTATAAAAATTCACTATTGAATAAGAGCTATTATATTTCACTTTTTACAGATTACTACCCATTAGAGCAGCTTTTTGAGCAATCTATTTACCAAAACAGAGATGTTATAAAAGAGTTTGCTAGGTTTAGTTCCAGCTTACATAAAAAAGGTATTTTTCATAAAGATTTTAATGTTACTAATGTCCTTTTTTCTACTAAAAATGGAGAGCTAGATTTCTCTTTGATAGATAATAATCGTATGAAATTTTCTAACTACTCATATAGTAAAGGAATAAGAAATATGAGGCGTCTTACTGTAGATGCCATTCACCTAGAGGTTATTGCAGAGGGATATGCAAAAGAGATAGGTTTAGAAGAGCCTGTGGTATTAAAAGATTTAGCTGCCTCTAGAGCAAAGTTTTTAAAGCGATACCTATTTAAAAGAGAGCTAAAACAAAAAATAAGGCGTCTCTTTATTTAAATTTATTTTTGTTTGCGTAGAGTTGGAATAGTATAAACATTATTGCCGATATAGTAATTCCAAAGAAGTTTGCGTTTAACCCAAAGGGTAATTCCAAGTTTAGTAAGATGAGTGTTAGTGTAGTTCCACCTCCAAAGATCATTGCCATGATAGCTGCAAGAGGAGATGGTTTTTTTACTGCAAGGGTGCCAACAACAGGAACAAGTAGCCCCGATACCATAAATGCATAGGAGTAGAGCATAAGCTCAAGTACATTTTGCATATTTGTTGCTAGAAGTACGGCAAACACCCCTATTACTAGAGTTATTATTTGAGAGTTCTTTATATTTAATTTACCCAGCTTGCCTTTAAAATGCCCTAATATATCTGTTGTTAGGTTACCTGAGGCTGCCATAAGGCAGCTATCTGCAGTAGACATTATTGCGCTAAAGTAGGCAGCCATCATAACTCCCATTAGGCCTACTGGTAGTATAGTTCTTAAAAGAAGAGGCAACCCCAGCTCTGGGTCTATATTGGCTCCTGCGGCAAACCCAATTCCTGCAAACATTCCTTGCTCTAGTGCAACTTTAGCAAACATCCCTAGTATAATTCCCATAAATGCCATAACTGGCCATTCAAAGAGGCCTGCTATATACCATGCTTTTTGGGCTGTCTTTTTATCTTTGCAGGCATAGATTCTTTGATAAAGAGTCATTCCAACAAACCAAATAGGTACTATTGTAATAAACCAATTAAAAAATTGAACAAAAGAGATATTGGTGAGAGAAAAGAATTCATTAGGTAGAGTACTGCTTATTTCTTGCCACCCACCTAGTTTGAAGTATCCAATAGGTATTCCAATAAAAATAAGACCAATCATTAAGATGCTCCATTGAACTACATCTGTATAGATAACTGCTTTAATTCCCCCAATTGTAGTGTATGCAACAGCAATTACTCCCATTATTAAAATGGCATTACCAATTGTAATTGTTGGGAAAGTTGCCGATGCTAACTTAGCTCCGGCTAAAAGTTGAGAGCTAGTAAAGCCAACGTAGCCTATAAGAGAGATGATTCCTGCAATTAAGGCTACTTTTGAATTATAATGAAATGCTAAAGATTGTGGGAAAGTTAAAAATTTCTTCTTTTTTGCAATAGGATATATTTTAGGAATAAGTATAACTGCACTTAGCCATGCTCCAACTAAACCTGTAAATAACATCCAGCTGCCAGAAAGACCCATAATAAAACCTAAACCTCCTAGTCCAATTGAAAAGCCTCCTCCAACATCTGTAGCTACTGCCGATAACCCTATTTGACCGGCAGACATAGTTCGGCCACCAACATAGTAATCTTCTTTAGAGCTGTTTTTTAACATAAAATAGATTCCTATACCAAGCATAGCTAGTAGGTAGGCAATGAAAATAAGAAGGTCAATAAGGTGAATAGACATAGTTTTTTTTGTTTAGATTTGTCTTTTTTGGTTTCAATATTAACAAATTTAAAAAAAAATGCTGTACTTGAAAATGTTTCTTGTACAGCATTTAGCTCTAAAACTAGTTGACTATAATCTATTTAGATACGTTTATTTATTCGTTTAAATGTTTTTTAAATAGAAAAAGATGTAGGTCTAATGCAAAAATCCAATAATCCCAAGTGTGATTACCCGGGCTAATTATTAAGGTATTTGCAATTTCCATTTGGTTGCAGCGCTCTGCAAAATCTTTGGCACTTTTAACTAGCCCATCTTGTGCTCCACAACTAATAACCATCATTTTTTCACTTCCTTTTATAGAGTCTAATCTATTTATAGCCGAGCTGCTGTCAAAGAGAGAGTTTTCTGGAGAGTAAGTTCCAAGCACTTCATTCATTTGTGTTTTCTTAAGCCTAGTATCTTGTAAGTTAAGAACACCAGACATGCTCCCTGCAGCTCTAAAACGTGTAGTATCGTCTATAAATATATTTATAGCTCCGTGACCTCCCATGCTTAAGCCTGTAATAAAGGTTCTTTTAGCATCTAAATTGTATCTCTCCTTCATCTTTGGGTAGAGTTCTTTGTCAAAGAAAGTTCTCCACTGCATTTTATTTGTGTCTACATTATTTAGGTACCAGCTATTATAAAACCCGTCTGGAGTTATTATTCTAAAACCAAATTTATCGCTCACTTTTTGGATGTCTGTTTTACTGCTCCAATCGCTATATGCTCCACTCCATCCATGTAGTAAAAAAAGAGTAGGGCTCTTCTCATTTACATTAGAAGGGGTGAAAACTAGTACAGTATCGTTGCATTTTAAATATTGAGACTCAATAATAATCTGCTCTTGGGCAGTTGTGCTATTAGCCAAAAAAAACAGTAAGAATGAGATTATGGGTATGTGTAATCTTGCGGAGAGAGATCTGTTTTTAATAGTAGGTTTTGATATTAAAGAGTCCTTTATCATAGATATAGATTTTAAATAATTATTCTAACTTGGTTGATTAATCAAAATTAGAGTATTTTTGTAGATAATGCGTTATAAATTTTATGAAACTTAGATAATGTTCAAAAAAAATAGTTATAAAAAATATTGGTTTATAGTTAATATCTCTTTAGTAGTTATACTTTTAACCTTTTTGATGCCTAATAAAGGCAAATTTAAATATGATTACCAAAGAGGTAGGCCTTGGCTCTACGAAACCTTAATTGCCCCGGTAGATTTCCCGGTTATTAAAACAAATTCTGAACTTAGAGAGGCTAGGTCTCAAATTGCCTCCACTATGGTACCCTACTATAAATCAAGACCTTATTTAGAGCATTTAAATTATTTAAATGAGCAATTTAAACAGACCATTTCTGATAGCACTATTGTATCTACTCTAGAGGAGTATCTTATAGGAGTGTATAAAAAGGGAGTACTAGACGAGTTCCCAGACACTCTATACTCTAGTGATGTTATTGCTATTAAATCAGACATTAACACTACATATCTCTCTTTGAAAAACGTCTCTTCATCAAAAGAAGTATATAATAATATCTTTAAAATAATAGATACTATTAGCGTAAAAGATAAAGAAGTTGTTCAGAAATTGTTTCCTTCTGGTAGAGTCTCTCCCTCGCTTATTTATGACGACACTTCAACTCAACAGGTTTTTAAAGATGCCATTGCCAATATTTCTCCTACTAAAGGAATAGTCTATTCTGGGCAATTAATAGTTAGTAAAGGAGAGATTATTACTGCCGAGACCGAACAGCTTTTAGACTCTTTTAAAGCTGAGTATGATGTTTCTATGGGTTTTTCAGGCAATATTTATCTACTTAAGTTAGGTCACTTTTTTTTAGTGCTCACCATTGTTTTACTTTTGATTGTAACTATCTATTATTTAAGAAGAGACCTATTAAGAAATTTTGCAAAACTTAATTTTATATTGCTTTTGCTAGTTGTAGTAGTGCTTTCTTCTATTTTAGTAGTAGATTATGGGAGTAATTTTCTCTATATTTTGCCTTTTAGTGTAATTGCGCTATATCTCTCTTCATTTTTTCGCTCCAAAATAGTTGTTCCTCTTTATATGATAATATTGCTCCCCATTATTTTTACAACATCGGGTGGGTTTGAACTCTATTTTATTAATATTGTTGCTGGTGCAGTTGCCTTTTATACTTTTCAATTTTGGGATAGAGGGTGGTCTCAATTTATTAACTCACTATTTATATTTTTCGCTCTCTCTTTAACATACACCTCATTTAGACTGTTAGAAGAGGGAACACTTCTTTCGTTGGAAGGCTCCTATTTTCTCTATTTTGCTTGGAACTCTCTATTAGTAGTAGCTGCATATCCTTTTCTCTTTCTTTTTGAGAAAGTTTTTGGTTTGGTTTCCAATTCAAGATTAAGAGACCTATCAGATGCTACCTCTTCTCTTTTAAACACATTGGCAGAGAAGGCTCCTGGGACATTCCACCACTCTCTCCAGGTGGCTAACTTAGCAGAGAGTGCAGCTAATATAATTGGAGCAAATGCTCTTTTAACACGAGTGGGAGCACTCTATCACGATATTGGAAAGCTCTCTAACCCTCCTTACTTTATAGAGAACTTACCTGCAGGTGAAGTTAATTTGCATAAAGAGCTCTCTCCAGAAGAGAGTGCTTCAATTATTATAAATCATGTAGACGAGGGTGTGGCAATTGCAAAAAAAATGAGGCTCCCTCAAATTGTGACAGACTTTATTCTTACTCACCACGGTAAAACACAAACGCTCTATTTTTATAACCAATATGTTAACAGTGGAGGAGACTCCTCTAATATAGATAAGTTTACTTACAATGGTAATCTTCCAGTAACTAAAGAGCAAGTAATTGTTATGATGGCAGATGCTGTAGAGGCTGCTTCTAGAACTCTTAAAGATTACTCTTCTGAATCTATATCTGCTTTAGTAGAAAAAATGATAGAGGAGCGAATTTCGGAAGATCAACTTGTGGAGTCATATATCTCAATTAGAGAGATAAACTTAATAAAAGAGGTGTTTAAATTAAAGCTCTCACAGACATATCACGGTAGAGTTGCTTACCCTGAAAGGAAATAGTTCCACTACTGTCCCGATCTTACGCCTTGCAACTTGCACTCATATAATTATTAGTGAGTTATAGGATTCTTGTGGAGATGGGCGGACTCGAACCGCCGTCCAAACAAACCATCCAAAAGCTTTCTACACGTTTATCCTCTCTTCGGTTTTCGACCTTGAGCTGCCGAAAGGCAGGCCACTCAAAACTTATCCTTTATATCTTAAGAGGCTTTAAAGGAGTAGGCCCCAGCATCCACTCTTGATATGATACCCCATAAGCCAAGACAGAGAGGGCAAAAAGTCTGGCGGGATACTCGTCGCAACCGGCCTAGCCGGGGCGATTAAGCGATTAAGCTGGGCTTAATTACGCAGCGAGTGCATAGTTATTGTTGCCTATTATGGCTTGTACTCTGGGATTTACGAGCCAGTGATACAACGCTCGACGTGCTTACTTCCCGATTGTGAATGCTGTCAAAACCAAAACATCCCCAAGAAAGTTGTACAAAAGTACAAATAAATAATTGCAAAAACCATGCAGCTATTGAAAATACTTTGAAATAAGTTGCCAAATGCCATTAAAGAGGGAGAACAGCCCTATTATAACAATAATGACGCCTGCAATTCTATTTATTAAAAGAAGTTGGCGAAGCCTGAATTTTGTTCTAAAGATATTAATTGAGGTACTTAAAATAAACCACCAAGCCATTGCTCCTATAAATACACCAGCTAGGGAACTTATAATAATTTTCCAAGAAGAGGCACTATCTACCTTTAATCCAGTAAAAGCAAATAGCCCTAGTATAAGAAAGATTGCCCCTGGGTTTGTTATTGTCATTATAAATGCAGAGATAAAATCTTCAAAAAGCTTTTTGCCACCTCTGTTTTGACGTATCTGCTTTACAGGGTTTGTTAAGAATATTTTAAGACCTATTGCTATAACTACAACTCCACCTCCTAATATAACAAAGGCTCTATTGGTATTTACAAAATCTTGAATGAGAGCTAAACTAAGTATTGCTAAAGCTGCAAAAAAAGTATCACTTACAGTGGCTCCCAGGCCAGTTGCCATTCCAGATAGCCTCCCTTTGCTAAGAGTTTTCTGAATACACATTACGCCTAAAGGCCCTAGTGGTATTGATGCACCTACGCCTACAATAAAGCCTTTTATTAAACTATCTATCATTGCTGCTTTAAATAAACTTTAGTGATGGAGATTTAATAAAATTGCCTAACCCTAGTTTGTCCCATTTTTCATCTACTGCCTCTATGGTCTCTTTAGAAGAGAGAGCCATCTCTGGCCACTCCCTAACGTTATCTCCCTCTTTTTTAGTAGTAGAATCCATTACCAATTTATCTCCAACAAAATAGCAGTCTCTTATAGGGTCGCAGTTGCTCCCCCATATCCATAGCAGAGAGTAGAGATCTGTAATATTGGCATCTGTTATTACATTGATCTTTCCTTTTAGTATCTCTTTAGAGTGGGTGAAGTAGAGTGGAGTGTGCTCTTGCTGTTCTTGTGAATATGTTGATACTCCGCTCTCTTCTGGAAGTTTAACAGTAGCATCGAACATAACCTTGCCGCCATATGCAAAGGCTGGAGCAGAATGGTCTAAAACATCTAGTGGGCCTCGGCTAAAGTGAGTGTCTCTTTTAGCTTTATAATTTTTATTTAAAACCTCAAAAATTTGGTTGTAATCTCTAATATCTATATCTGAGTTAGTTACAATCAATATTTTGTTGAACATCATTTGGCCTGCGCCCCACAATGCATGGGCAACTTTTATTGCCTGCCCTGGGTAACTTTTGTCTATTTTAACAATGGCTATATTATGACCAATTCCCTCTTCGGGTAGATGTAGGTCTAAAATCTCTGGTACCATTGTGAATTTTATTGGGTTAAGAAAGATCTTTTCTGTAGCAATAGCTATATATTTATCTTCTTGTGGAGGAATGCCAACTAAAGTTGCTGGATAGATTGCATCTTTTCTATGGGAGATACAGGTTACATTCAATAGGGGGTAGAGATCTGCTAATGAGTAAAATCCCGTATGATCTCCAAAAGGCCCTTCTGTTACAAGTGGGTCGTTTTTATTAATATAGCCCTCTATAACTATATCGCAATCTATGGGTACTTGCAAAGGTTGTGTTAGGCAATCGGTTAATAAGACTGGTTTGTCTCTAAGAAACCCAGCTAAAAGGTATTCATCTATTCCGTCTGGTAGTGGGGCTGTTGCTGCATAGGTGTAGACAGGGTCTCCACCAAGGGCAATTGCAACTGGGAATTGTGCCTCTTGGTTAGCTGCAAAATGTCTAGCGCCTGTTTTGTGTCTGTGCCAGTGCATTCCTGTTGTATTGTCTGAGAATATTTGCATTCTGTACATACCTACATTACGCCCGCCAGTTATTGGGTCTTTGGTATGCACTAATGGGAGAGTTATAAATCTTCCTCCATCTAGAGGCCAACACTTTAGTATGGGAAATCTACTTAATTCTGGTTTGTAAAGTACACTCTCTTGGCAAGGGGCGTGTGCTTTGGTTCTTTTTGGCATCCACTTAGCGGCATCTTTTAGATGGGGTAGGAGTTTGAGTTTATCAAAGAAGGAGCCTCTTTCCTGCATAATCTCTTTGAGAATGTTTTCGAAGTAGTTGCTTACTTGGTCAAAAGATTCTATACCTAAAGCATAGGCTACCCTCTCTTTGGAACCCATCATATTGGTAACCACGGGAAAAGCTGTGCCTGTGTTTTCAAAAAGGAGTGCTTTACCACCTCCTGGCTGTTTACTTATTCTGTCTGTTACCTCGGCAATCTCTAGAATGGGGTTGACGTACTCTTTTATTCTAATGAGTTCATCTTTAGATTCTAGAAAATTTAGATAATCTCTTAAACTTGTATACATTATTTCTACTCATTTAATAGGTTAATCTCAAAATTCAATCTATTCTACTAGCTTCTTCTACAAGATACATAATAGAAGAGAACTCTATTCCACTATGATTAGATAACCCTATTTCACATGTTTTGCTTGTGGCATATCCCTCTGAACACCCTTTGCTTTGGTGGGCTAAGTTTCTTAAGCCATGTTTGTTTAACTCTGGAACAATAAAGCCTCTGTCTCCTGCAAAACCACAGCAGTTACTATCTATTACAACAACCTCTTTGGCGCACTGTTTGGCTATTTGGTAAAGATAATTTTCTACCTCCATCTTTTTAGCACTGCACACAGCAAAGATAGATATTTTTTTATCTAGCTGCTTTATAGCTAGTTTGTCCATTACATACTTAGCTAAAAATTCAGCTGGTTCATATAGTTTTAGCCTCTCTCCAAAGTTTGTTTGCATGGTATATAGGCAGGGGCTCATATCGCATAAGATAGGAATTTTGCCCCCTTGTGAGGCTTTATGCAGAGCCTGTTCTAGTTTGTTTGATGCCTCTTCTCCTGCTTTTACATATCCTTTACTAGAGAAGGCCATTCCGCAACATAAAGAGTTCATCTGTTCTGGATAGATAATGGTGTATCCAGCTCTTTCTAAAAGAGTTTTGGTTATCTCTGTAATATTTGGCTCATTAGATTTTCCTTTTGATTGACCCATACTGCGAGTGATACAAGAAGGGAAATAGACCACTTTAAGATTATTACCTTTAGGAGTGCTGTTTTTATTAAGCGTTACAAGAGACTCTGCTTCTACTTTATTAGAGATTTTAGGTGTCCCTTTTGGGAAGTATTCGTTCCATAGAGGTACAATTCCTCCACTTATTTTATGCACTCCACCTGCAACTGTTCCAAAGAGTTTTTTACCTGTAACAAGCCTTAGGTAGTAGAATGAACTTAGACTAAACCTCATTCCAGCTGTAACTTTATCCATGTTTTTAGCAATAGATAAAGCAACTTTTTCTGCTCTTGGGCTGTGAGCTTCGTGCCTTAGCTCTTTAACTAGTTTGCCTGTATCTATATCTAGGGGGCACTTAATAAAACATAGCCCATCTGTTGCACATGTATCTAGTCCTGCATATTTATATAGTTTCTGTAGCTCGGCAAGTCTATGAGGCTCTAAACCACCCTGCTTTAGTCTTTCAATCTCTCGGTAAACGGTAATTCGTTGTCTGGGAGAGAGAGTTAGCCCTTCTGAGACACAAATACTTTCACAAAAACCGCACTCCATACACATATCTACGCTCTCTCTTATAGAGGGAGTTGGCTTTAGATTTTTTATGTGAACAGTGGGGTCTTCATTTATTAATACTCCTGGGTTGAGAATCTCTTTTGGGTCCATTATCTCTTTTATCTCTTTCATAACAGTGTAGGCCTCTTCTCCCCATTCGGTTCTTACAAAAGGAGCCATATTACGGCCAGTACCATGTTCGGCCTTTAAAGAGCCGTCATATTTATCTACTGTTAGAGTGATTATTTCACTCATAAAGTTGTTGTATCTCTCTACCTCTTTTGGTGTTTGAAAGTCTTGAGTAAACACAAAGTGTAAATTACCATCTTTTGCGTGGCCCCATATAGCTGCCTCTTTATAGTTATATTTCTCAATAATCTTAATAAGATCTGATGCTGCACTAGAGAGTTTCTCTAGAGGGAAGCAGAGATCTTCTATTAATGGAGTGGTCCCAGATTTTCTCATTCCTGCAACTGTTGCAAAGATCTCTTTTCTAACTTTCCAAAGTATATTTTGTTTCTGAGGGTCTGTGGTAAACTCTATTGGGAGCTCTGTTTTTATCTCTGTTATGCTCTCTTTTATCCCTTCAATCTGTTTTTCTAAAGCCTCTTTAGATTGAGCTGTTGTCTCTACTAATAGTGCTGTGGCTCTGTTTTGTAGAGTTTTTAAATAGGAGGGCACTCCTTTGACAGAATCTACAGATCTTAGAGCTGCCCTATCCATAATCTCTGCAGCAGATACTTTCTGTTTTTTTAATTTTATAACTGCATTACAGGCACTTACTATATCTGGAAATATTATTAGAGATAGAGCATTATGGGGGTCTACTGTTCCAGCATCTAAAGTTTTATAGGTTATATCAGATATAAAACCTAAAGTGCCTTCAGATCCAATAAGTAGATGTTTAATAATATCAATTCCGTCGCTGTAATCTACTAATGAGTTTATTCCGTAGCCTGTAGTGTTTTTGATTCTATATTTATGTTCTATTTTCGCTTTTAATTCACTATTCTCTTTTACTCTTTTTGCAAGTTTTTCGAGTTTAGAGATTATTTGGGAGTGAGTCTTTCTAAATGAGTTACAGCTCTCCTGAGAAGAGGTGTCTAAAATTGTTCCATCTGAAAGAACTACTCTTATTTCACTCACGGTGCTGTATGAGTTCTCCATAATGCCAGAGTTCATTCCACTGGCATTATTAGAGGCAATACCTCCAATCATGCAGCTATCAATTGAAGCAGGGTCTGGTCCAATTTTTTTCCCATATTTTTTGAGCAGTAGGTTGGCTCTGGCTCCAATAATTCCAGCTTGTAACTTTATTCTGTTCCCATTATCGTAAATCTCATGCTTTTTCCAGCCATGTGATGCTATAACAATAACTGAATCGCTTATTGTTTGTCCAGATAGTGACGTGCCGGCAGCTTTAAATGTTATTGGGATTGAGTGCTCGTATGCTTTTTTTATTACATTTTCTAGCTCCTGCTCGTTGTGAACCTTAACAATGAGCTTGGGTATTAATCTGTAAAAAGAGGCATCAATCCCAAATGCAAGAGTGCTTAATGAGTCGTGTAGGAGTCTCTTTTTAGGTATGTAAGATTGTAACTCTTTATAAAATTGAAGATATTTTCCAGTAATCATTTTAGTAGCTTTAGTAGTTGAACTGTATTTATAGTTTTAGCTATAATTATGCCATCTCTATTTAATAGATAAGTTTGAGGGACAAATTCTATTTCAAAAATATTATGTAGGGGGGTTTGTGGGTTACTACCTTGATAAAGAACTTCCCAAGGTGGTTTGAA
>JAQVZL010000058.1 GCA_028708215.1 Bacteroidales bacterium | reverse complement strand
AGCAGAAAAAATCTTTACCCAACCTATCCTTGTTAACATAATGTAGGCAACAACTAACCACCAATCTACTTTTTTATACTCTTTACCTGCAATCATTTTTATCTCTTTTTCATATTGGTTAAAAGATTACTTTCAACAATATGGGTTTCTAGATAATCTCTTGTAACCTGGCCCGTTAGATATTTTTCTACCAACAAAGAGGCTATTGGGGCTGCCCAAGTTGCGCCAAAACCCGCATTTTCTATATATGCAGCTACTGCAATTTTAGGGTTATCTCTAGGTGCAAAGCAAATAAAAACCGAGTGGTCTCGCCCATGTGGGTTTTGAGCTGTTCCTGTTTTACCGCATATATCAAGTCCTTTAACTGCTACTCTAGTGGCCGTACCTCCTGAGCCAGGAGGGGAGTTAACAGCTTTATACATCCCATCAACAACCTTGTAAAAGTGAGTTGTATCTACAAGGGTATAATGTCTCTTGGTATATTCTGGATTTATTAAGGTATCTGGAGATCCTTTGATAAGATGCGGTGTGTAATAGTAGCCTCTATTTGCAATTGTAGCAGCCAAGTTTGCTAGATGTAAAGGAGTGGTCCCAAGTTCGCCCTGCCCAATGGCAAGCGAGAGTATAGAGAGTGAACGCCATCTATTTTTCCCGTGAATTTTGTCGTAGTCTTCTGCTTTTGGTACGCTTCCTGCCTGTTCCGAGGGTAGGTCGCTGCCAAGTTTATGGCCAAATCCAAAACTCTCTACTAGCTCTTTCCATCGTAAAAAACCCTCTCTAACAGAGTTATATTTAGGGTTATCTATTATGTCGCGAAAAGCAATACAGTAGTAGGTATTGCAAGACATCATTATTGAGTGGGTAAGATCTACAGGGGAGGGGTGTGGATGGCATTTAACGCCTCTACCAACGTGGTACCCGCCGTAACAGCTGTAACTTGTCTCACTTTTAATAACTCCCTCTTCTAAAGCAACAAGTGCATTTACGAGTTTAAAAACAGACCCTGGCGGGTAAGGAGACATTACGGCTCTATTAAACATTGGTTTTAGAGGGTCGTTTACAATTTGGGTATAAAATTTATTAATTGCCCCAAGTTTAGAAACATCTATACCAGGGCTAGAAACAAGAGTTAGTATATCTCCTGTAGAGGGTTCTATTGCAACAACACTTCCTACTTTGTTTTGCATTAGCATCTCTACATATTGCTGTAATTGGGCATCTATTGAGCTAATAATAGTTTTTCCATGAACTGCTGGTTTGTCGTATTTTCCTCCAGAGTAACTAGAGTGCACTTGATTATGAACATCTCGTAGGAATATATTATACCCTTTTTCTCCTTTAAGAATACTTTCGTATGCCTGTTCAATACCAGTGCGTCCAATATAGTCTCCCATTTTATATGAGGGATTGCGCCTGAGAAATGAGGTATCGGCCTCTGTTATATAGCCAAGAAGGTTTCCTCCAGCGTTAAAGGGATAATCTCTTATTGTTCTAGAGATAGCACTGAAACCGGGGAACTTAAAAGCCCTTTCATGAAAACGAGTGTACTCTTGTGCAGATACCTGTTTTACAAATGGTAATGATTGGTACCCTATGCGTCTTCTATTAGATCTATACTCTTTTAGCCTCTCTTTAACATCTTCTATTTCTAGATTGAAAATATTGCATAATTCTAAGGTGTCAAACTCACGTACCTCAATTGGAGTTATCATTATATCATATGAAGAGGCATTAGATACTATAATTTTATTATTACGGTCAAGAATAAGCCCACGAGCTGGATATAAAATATCGTAACGTAAAGCATTATTACTTGCTGTAACTTTGTATTCTTTATCTATAATTTGAAGGTTAAAGAGTTGAATTAGAAAAATAAGAGCTACTGTGAGTACTCCTATAATAAGAATATTTTTCTTTGTAAACTCAAAAGCCATAGTAAGGTATTATATAGATCTTTTGTAAAAAACGCCAAACTCAATAATTAAAATAATTATAGTATTTACTAGAATGCTAATTAGCACTCTTGGTATGTGATAAGTAAAACCAATAAGTCCAAAATCTTCTATTAGTGTAACTGCTATATGGTGTATAGTTAAGCAGATTGTTATATAGGCAGTAAATCTGTAAAATCCAAGCTGTTTCATTCCTGGTCTAATTTGATTTTCAAGATCGCCCTTCCTATATATTAGTTTAAAAATCCATGGTTGGCAAGTTACCATTATAATTGATGCAGCACTGTTAATTCCTAGAATAGAGTTAGAGAAGTAATCTATTGTTAGACCCATAAAAAACGCCCATATCATTAGTTTGTTTATAGAGGTGTTAATTGGTAGAGTCAGTAAAAAAAGAGGATAGATAGAGATAAACAGAAGAGGCCCAAAGTCAATAAGACTTGTGAATACCATCTGTAGTACTACAAAAGATATAAAAAGTAAAAAACTACTTGAATTGGATCTCATTTTCTTTAATTATTTGATCTAGCTCTTTTTTATTATTATTAATTACAATATTTACGTAATGCAGGGTATTATAGTCTTGAAATAATTTTACCTCTATTTTATGATGAGCACCTTTTATAAGAGTAGATTCCATAGCCGTTCCAAGGGGAATATCTGGAGGGAACATTGTAGAAAACCCACTTGTATAAACAGTGTCTCCCGTAGTGAATTTTATATGATAAGGAATCTCAGATAGTGTAGCATAATTTGTACTACGTCCTTCCCAAGTCATAGGGCCAAAAGATTGAGAAGGAGCAATTTTGGCACTCACACTTTGAGTAATATTCAAGAAAGAGATTACATATGAAAAGTTATTAGAGACAGAGCTAACTATTCCAACAACACCAAGAGGAGAGATTACCCCCATATCTTTTTCTACTCCATGAATTTTACCTTTATTAAGAATTATAAAATTCTGAAGTTTATTTGTACTATTAGAGATAATTTTAGCAGGAATATAAGAGAACTTAGGATTACTGCTCTGGCCATTTGTGGTTATAGTATCGTTCAGTTTAAGTTTGGCACTAAGCTCTTCTACCCTGTTTTTTAAATCTAAATTCTCTTCAAGCAACATGTAATTGACCTCTTTCAATCCCACAAAATAGCGAACATCAGAGATAAAACTAGAGATTTCCCCTTTTACATACATTAAGGTTCCAGAGATCTTTATCTGTTGAAAAAGACTATCTTCTACAATAAAAAAAAAGGAAGCGCCCTCCAAAAAAAGGAACAGGAGTATTGTTGTTGATACACGTATGAGGGGCGACTTTTTCCACATCTTCATCTATCGCATTAAGAATGGAAGTCTATCTGTATTTTTCAAGGCAATGCCTACTCCTTTTGCAACTGCGTGCAAAGGATCTTGAGAAACATGAAATTTAATATTTATTTTTTCATAAAGCCTTTGAGCTAACCCTCTTAATAGGGCCCCTCCCCCTGTAAGATAGATGCCGTTTTGTACAATATCTGCATAAAGTTCAGGAGGTGTCTGCTCTAAAACTTGTATAATTGCTGTCTCAATTTTGGCAAGAGATTTATCTATACTGTGAGCTATCTCTTGACTTGTAACACTAACCTCTACAGGGTGTGCTGTCATTAGATTAGGCCCTCTTACAGGATATGGTTCTGGATACTCTTCCAGTTCAGACATTGCAGCACCCACCTTCATTTTAATATCTTCTGCAGTAAGTTCTCCAATTTTTATTGAGTGTTGCTGTCTCATATATTGCTGTATTTCATATGTGAAAACATCTCCTGCAACACGAATGCTCTGGTTTATAACAATTCCGCCAAGAGAAATAATAGCAATCTCTGTAGTACCACCTCCTATATCTACAACCATATTTCCTGAAGGTATCTCTACATCTATCCCAATACCTAAAGCAGCAGCCATAGGCTCATATATAAGAAAAACATCCCTTCCACCAGCGTGCTCGGCCGAGTCACGAACTGCACGAATCTCTACCTCTGTACTTCCAGAAGGAATACAAACAACCATTTTTAAGCTAGGAGTAAAGAAAGAGTTCCTATAATTTATCATCTTAATAAAGCCTCTAATCATCTGCTCGGCAGCATTGAAATCTGCAATTACTCCGTCTCTCAGTGGCCTTATAGTTTTTATATTGGCGTGGGTTTTTCCATGCATCATTCTTGCTTTGTGGCCGAATGCAATTGGATTACCAGTGTTTTGGTCTATTGCAACAATAGAGGGCTCATCTACTACTACAGTATCATTCATTATGATAATAGTATTAGCTGTTCCAAGATCTATTGCAAGCTCTTGTGTTAAAAAAGAAAATCCCATATTATTGTCTTATAGTATTTAGGGTAAAAGTTTTTCAAATGTTATCTAGTGTTTAAAGTGTCTTCTTCCAGTAGTAACCATTGCAACTCCATTGTTGTTACAGTACTCTATACTCTCTCCATCTTTTATTGACCCACCAGGCTGAATAACTGCAGTTATTCCTGCTTTATGGGCTATCTCTACACAATCTGGAAAAGGGAAAAAAGCATCTGATGCCATAACGGCTCCATTTAGCTCTAAGCCAAAGTTTTTTGCTTTAGTTATAGCTTGGTTTAAAGCATCTACTCTAGATGTTTGTCCAACTCCAGAAGCTAGTAGCATAGAGTCTTTTACAAGAACAATGGCATTAGATTTAGAGTGTTTTACTAACTTATTTGCAAAAATCATATCTTTGATTTGGCTCTGCGTTGCTTTTTTATTTGTAACAGGAGTTAATTCCTGAGCTGTTTCACTAATTGAATCTCTATCTTGAACCAAAACCCCGCCAAGTAAGCTTCTGAATTTCTTATCGCTTCTAAGGTCGGTATTGCAGAGAAGAATAATTCTGTTTTTCTTTTGCTTTAGTATGCCGAGTGCTTCGCTTGAGTAGGAAGGAGCTATTATCACCTCAAAAAAGAGTTTATTTATCTCTTGTGCTGTTTGAGCATCAATTTCACGATTAGATGCAATAACACCACCAAAAGCAGAGATAGGGTCTGCAGCAAGAGCATTGTCCCATGCTTGAGCAATAGTATCGCAAGAAGCGCAACCACAAGCATTATTGTGTTTTAAAATTGCTACAGTTGGTTGCTCAAAATCCCAAATAAGCTCTATAGCGGCCTCAATATCTAATAAGTTGTTATAAGAGATCTCTTTACCATGAATTTGTTTTGGCATCTTATTTTGGGCACCAAAAAAACGCGCTTTCTGATGTGGGTTCTCTCCATAACGCAAAGGATGGCTTTCTGTTACGCTCTCTTTAAAACTCTCAATTGGATTCTCTTTCTCAAAATATTTGAAGATAGAAGTATCGTAGTGAGAGCTAACGTTAAAGGCCTCTGCTGCAAAATAAAAACGCTCTTTTAATGTTGTACTACTACCTCTCTCTAAAATATTAATTAGGTTGTTATACTGTTCTTTACAAGCAACAATAACAACATCTTTATAATTTTTAGCAGCAGCCCTTATAAGCGAAATACCACCTATATCTATTTTTTCAATGATCTCATTATGAGGGGAATTAGAGCTAACATATTCTTGGAATGGATATAAATCTACTATTACAAGATCTATTGCTGGTATCTCGTATTCATTAAGTTGATTAAGATCTTTACTATTCTCCCTGCGCGCAAGAATGCCTCCAAACACCTTTGGGTGCAAAGTTTTAACACGCCCACCTAATATTGAAGGGTAGGATGTTATATCTTCTACTGTAGTAACGGGTACTCCAATCTCTTTTATATAATCATAAGTTCCACCAGTAGAGAGAATTTCTACTCCTAATGCATGTAGTTTCTTTGCAACTATATCTATTCCGTCTTTATGATAAACAGAGATTAATGCTCTTTTGATTGTTTTGTTTTCCATATCTTATAAATAACTACAAAATTACAAAAATATACAATTAATACCTACTTTTGTTATTGTAAATAGGGTTTAAAAATGGGGAAAAAGAGATATGCTATAATTGTTGCTGGAGGCTCGGGAAGCAGAATGGGGGGTAATATTGCTAAGCAATTTATAGAGCTTGGTGGTAAGCCTGTAATTGTTCATACAATAGAGAGGTTTTTAGCTCTAGATAATCTTCCAGAAATTATTTTAGTTTTACCAGAGAAGTCTAAGCAGGTGTGGAAAGATTACTGTTTTGAGAAAAGGTTTACATTTCGCCACACTCTAGTTTCGGGAGGGATAACCCGTTTCCACTCTGTAAAAAACGCATTAAAATATGTACAAAAAGGAGGGATAGTTGCTGTTCACGATGGTGTTAGACCATTCGTAGATACAAACTTTTTAAAGGAGCTATATGAGTTGGCAGATAAGAAGAGAGCTGTTATTCCTGTGGTTAATCCGTCTGACTCTATGAGAATTAAACAAGAAGAGGGAGCCTCCATTATAACCAGTAGAGATAAATATGTGATGGTGCAAACGCCGCAACTATTTCATACAGAAGTTCTTATTAGCGCATATGAGCAAGCATATTCACCTACATTTACAGACGATGCATCTGTAGTAGAGGGTCTAGGAATAAAAATTGCACTCACAGAAGGGAGGTCTACAAATATAAAGATTACAAACCCCCAAGATTTACTACTTGCGCAAGCTCTTATTAATCTTTTTTAACGTTAATTCCTTTATTTTGGTGGTTTTTTACCCACACTTGTCTCTCAATAGCTTGGTCTAGAGAGATAAAAGTTTTTGTTTGAACTACAGAAGGGATGTTTTGAATTGTATTTATTAAGATCTCCATTAGATGGTCGTGATTATAACAGAAAATCTTAAGCATAAGGGCATGTTCGCCCGTTACAAAGTGACATTCAACAACTTCTGGTATTTGCTTAAGGGCATCTATAACTGTAGGATAGTGATTTGCCTGGGCAAGACTTACTCCAACAAAGGCACACACATTTAGCCCAAGTGCTTGAGGTTTTACGAGTAACCTAGAGCCGGTAATAACACCTAGGTTTTCTAGTTTTTTTACTCTTTGGTGAATTGCTGCGCCAGAAACACCACACTCACGGGCAATTTCTAAAAATGGCATCCTTGCATTTTTTACAAGGAAAGAGAGAATTTTTTGGTCTGTTTTGTCAATCTGATATTTGGCCATACTGGTTAAGTATATTAGGTATGAAGGCAAATATAGTAATAAATTATAATTAATTTGGATTTAATTTCTGAAAAAAGAATAGCCAGCGCATAGGAACATCTCCAGAGCAAGCTGTAGTGTAGTCTGAGTAAGAACATGGAACTGCTACATTTTTAGAGAGTTTGATATTAGGAACTTCCATCCACCAACGCCCAGTTGCTCGGCTAGTTACAAATATTAATTCTTGCCCGTCATTCCCCATGCTTACAATTTTTCTGAGAAATAGCTCGTCTTTTGCATTGCTCTCTAAATCTTCATCTATATTAGCAGAGAGAGCCTCTACTACATGCCAAATAATTTCTGCAGTAAGCTCTCCCGAAGCTAAATTAGACTTTAATTCTGAAGGGATGCCATAAATAAATAGGGTTTTTAGTTTTTGACTCATTCCAATATATCTTGCAATTTGGCAAACTTCGTGGGCATAGAGGCCGTTTGGCAAGTTTAGAGGATTGTTTGGAAAATCGCTTATCCTTACAGAGCGTAAGTCTAAAAAAGTATACTCTTTTGAGCGAATTAGTGGCTCTGCAAGAGCATTTTCTTGTCTAAAAACTCCTAATCTTAGATCTTCAAAGTATCTATTGTTTAGCTCTTGTAGATATAGAGGATTGGTGCGGTAAGATTGGTACCCAATATATGAAAAATCTATTAGGGTCTCTCTTTCTATAACTATTTTTGGGACATTATCTTCAGATAAACTACTACCAGGCGAAATTAAAGATGCTGTGAAATTATCTTTTGGAAGAATAGTAGATAGCCCGGGTATTTTCTCTCTACAAAGAACAATAGTTTTTATTCCAAGCCCATTAGCTAATTTTTGTGTTTTAGCGAGTTGGTTTATTCCTAGGCGAGTGTAGTAGAGTTTATACTTAGAGTGGGCATGTAGTTTCTTGAGAAATCCTGCCATAGCACTATTTCCAGTTGTATCTACTATAAGTGCCGGAGTCTCTTCAATTGCAGCACTTATTGCCGCTGCAGGTATAACCTCTAGAGGGTAATTACTTCCCATTTTTTTTAGACTTGCTACTTTTAGTTTTGCTCCCTTTCTCTATAATGCTCATTACAGCCTCTTGGTCTAGTGTAGTTGGGTCTGTCCCTTTAGGAATTTTAAAATTCTTTTTATCTTTTTTGATATATGGGCCAAACCTTCCATTTAACACTTCTGCCTCAATCTCTGGAAAGCTTTTGATATGTTTTTGAGCCTCTTTTTTTGCATGCTCTATAATGAGCTCAATGCTTTTCTCTAGATCTATTGTATATGGGTCGTTCTCTTTTCCTAAAGAGATAAATTTCCCTTTATATTTAATGTATGGGCCAAACCTTCCTATAGCGCAAGTAATATCGTGATCTTGGTAGGTGCCTACAGTTCTAGGTAGCTCAAATAGTTTTAGGGCCTCTTCTAAAGTGATTGTCTCTATTAACTGCCCTTTTGCAAGGCCTACAAATTTTTTATCTGGGTCGTCGCTCTCTCCCATTTGAGCAAGAGGCCCGTAACGGCCTATTCTTGCGTAGATGTTTTTACCTGTGTCGGGGTCGATACCTAGGTGTTTCTCTGCATTAGTGGGTCTAGATTCTTCTAAAGTAGTCTCTACCTTTTTATGGAAAGGCTTATAAAACTCCTCTATTAGCTTGTTCCATACTATTTTTCCCTCGGCTACTTTATCGAAACTCTCTTCAATTTTAGCAGTAAAATTATAATCTAGAATAGACTTAAAGTGGTCCATAAGAAAGTCATTTACTAGAATGCCAATATCTTCTGGGAAAAGTTTTGACTTCTCTGCGCCCCATTTCTCTTTCTTTGTTTTAGAAGAGATTTTATCATTTGAGAGTGTTATCTCGCGGTAATCTCTCTCTTGACCAGGCCTAGTATCTTTTATAATGTAACCTCTTTGAGTTATATTGGAGATAGTTGGGGCATAGGTAGATGGCCTTCCAATACCTAACTCCTCTAGCTTTTTTACTAAGCTTGCTTCTGTGAAACGAGGAGGTTTTTGGGTGAACCTTTCGGTAGCTTTTATGGTATGGGCATCCATAGCTTGTCCATTGCTGAGCTTTGGCAAAGTAAACTCTTTTTCCTCTTCGCCGTTTTCGTCGTCTTTAGACTCTATGTAAACTTTAAGGAAACCATCAAAGGCAACTCTATCTGCAGTAGCAATAAATGGATACTCTAGAGAATCTGATACAATAGAAATTTGGGTGCGTAAAATTTTAGCATCGGACATTTGTGAGGCAATTGTCCTTTTCCATATTAAATTGTATAGCTTTTTATCTTGTGCAGATGCCTCTACAGTTATATTTGACATAAAGGTTGGGCGAATAGCCTCGTGTGCCTCTTGTGCTCCTTTGCTTTTGGTAGCGTACTGCCTAGTTTTGGAGTACTCTTTGCCATAAAGCTCAGTAATAGTTTGCTTTGCGGTCCCTATTGCTAGTTTAGAGAGGTTTACTGAGTCTGTACGCATATATGTTATATACCCTGCCTCATATAGGTTTTGGGCTGTTCTCATTGTTTGGCTTAAAGAAAAGCCGAGTTTACGAGATGCCTCTTGCTGTAGGGTAGAGGTTGTAAATGGAGGAGGGGGAGTTCTTTTACTCTCTTTCTCCTCTATTGACCCTATATTAAAAACTGCTCCTTTGCTCTTCTCTAGAATTGCAACGGCCTCTTCTTCTTTGTTGAACCTATGAGAAATCTCGGCATTAACTACTGCACTCTCTGCTTCTCCTTGGGGGTGAAACTGCCCTTCTATTTTAAATTGTGATTTAGCGCTAAAGTTTTGAATCTCTCTTTCGCGTTCTACAATTAACCTTAGTGCTACAGATTGAACTCTGCCTGCAGAAAGTTTTGGTTTTACTTTTTTCCAAAGAACAGGTGAGAGCTCAAACCCTACTATGCGGTCTAGCACTCTTCTAGCTTGCTGAGCCATAACCAAGTTCATATCTACAGATCTTGGATTCTCAATGGCATTTAATATTGCGTCTTTTGTAATCTCGTGGAATACAATTCTTTTTGTTTTGTCTTTTTTAAGTTTCAGAGCCTCTTGTAAGTGCCATGCAATAGCTTCTCCTTCGCGGTCTTCATCTGATGCAAGCCAAACCATCTCTGCTTTTTTTGCGAGTGCTTTGAGTTCGCTTACTACTTTCTTTTTATCTTCAGATATAAGATAATCTGGTTCAAACCCATTCTCTAGATCTATACCCAAATTTTTTTTAGATAGATCCCGGATGTGTCCGAAGCTAGATTTAACTATATAATTACTCCCCAGAAATTTTTCGATTGTCTTGGCTTTAGCCGGAGACTCAACGATAACTAAGTTCTCTCCCATACATAAATAACCTTGGTGGTTGCAAAGTAAAGGATAAAATAAGGTATAATCAAAATTTTTATTTCTAATTTTGTATATTGATTGAGTTAGAAATAACAGAGAAAATGGATATTAAGAAGAGGAAAAAGTTAGTTAGATGGTTTTGGATTTTATTGTTGAGCCCTTTTGTTCTACTGGGTTCTGCCATATTTTTGGTAGGAGTGTTTTCTAATATTCCTTCGTTTGAAGAGTTGGAAGACCCTAAGAATAATTTGGCCACAGAGATTATCTCTGAAGATGGAGAAATATTAACCACATTTCATGTTGAGAATCGCTCTTTTGTTACTTATGATGAGTTACCATCTTCTTTAGTAGATGCTTTAATTGCTACAGAAGATGTTCGTTTTTATGGCCATAGTGGTATAGATTTCAAAAGCTTAGCTAGGGTTGGAGTAAAATCAATTTTGTTGGGTCAAACTCGCTCTGGTGGGGGAGGAAGTACAATTACTCAGCAACTTGCTAAAACTCTTTTTCCTCGCGATACTGTAAATTCTTCTTTCCCAGGGGCTAAAATTTATAAATTAGGGGTCTCTAAATTTAAAGAGTGGATTACAGCTGTTAAGTTGGAGAGGAACTATACTAAAAAAGAGATAATTGGAATGTATATGAATGCTGTTTTCTATGGCAGTAATGCCTATGGTATAAGAGCAGCTTCAAATACTTTTTTTGATAAACATCCATCTCAATTAACTGTAGAGGAGGGGGCCCTTCTTGTAGGGATGGTTAATAAACCAACACGTTTTAATCCTGTTCTTAACCCAGAATATTCTCTTGGAAGACGTAATCATGTTTTGGGGCAGATGAATAAATACAATTTTATTAAGCGTGAGCTCCATGACTCTTTGGTGCAGATTCCTATTATTCTCTCTTATAGCAGGCAAGACCATAACTCTGGTTTGGGGCCCTACTTTAGAGATATGTTACGCAGAGTAATGCACGCCTCTGAACCTAAGCGCTCTTCTTACAGGCAGTACGAAGATTACCAGGCAGATTCTACCATGTGGAAAGATGATGCACTATATGGATGGCTTAATAAAAATCTTAAACCCAATGGATCTAAATATAACCTAG
>JAQVZL010000006.1 GCA_028708215.1 Bacteroidales bacterium | reverse complement strand
GGCAGTTTTTGCTTTGATAAACTTTGGTGTGCAAAAGTAGTTAATTTTGGAAAGGTGGCAAAATTAAATTAATTAATTACCTTTGCATTGCAATCTAATAAGGGAATTTCGTGAGAATCGGAAACAGTACCCGCTGCTGTAATGCTTACCCGAATGGGTTTTTCGCTTCCCAACCACTGCCAAAAACGGCGGGAAGGTGCGAATCTAAAAGCTGAGTCAGAAAACCTATTGAGAGCTTAACATTTTAATCGAACTTTCGGGAGATAGGGAGCGATGTACAGAGGTATATCTTTTATTGTTTTTTATTTTGCATCTATTGCAATTCTAGCAGGAGCTCCAGCTTCGGCGCAATCTCTTTTTATTTTTAAAGATGAGAAAGCTCCAATTATAGATAGTGTAAAAACATATAATTTAGACTCAGTTATAATTAACAGTGGTATAAGACGTTCTATTGTACCTAATAGCTCTTTTGCTGTTGGTTCAAATATAATACGTGCTTCTCAAGAGATTCTTTCACAGATGAAAACTAACTCTTTGGCAGATTTTATTAAAGAGCAAAGTGCAATTTATATTAAAGAGTATGGTAGAGGTGCGGGTTCATATCTCTCTGTTAGGGGAACATCTTCTTCGCATACAACGGTGGCTTGGAATGGAATGAGCCTCTCTGTGCCTACCTTGGGGCAAACAAATTTATCTCATGTACCTATCTATTTTTTTGATAAATTAGATATTCATATAGGTGGAAGTTCTGCTCTATACGGCGACGGATCTATTGGTGGGAGCCTTCAGTTGAAAACTGCTCCTACGTGGGAAAAAGGATATAGCGGAGATGTTCTTGTGAGTCTAGGAAGTTACTCTACTCTCTACACTGGGGCTACGCTCAGGTACTCAAACAATACTACTGAATCTAGAACTAGTCTATTTTACACATCGGCCAAAAATAATTACTCTTTTCTAAATAATACTAAGCCTGGGCTTCCTAAAGAATACCTTAATAATAGTGGATATTTAAATGGAGGAGTGTTACAGGAGTTATATAGAAAGTTCAAAGATTCGTCTCTGCTGGTATTTAATTTATGGTACCTCTCTTTTGATAGAGAGATTCAACCCTCTGTCTCTTTGAATGATAGGCCAGAGACATTTGCATCTATTTTAGATAGAAACTTAAGAGCTTCTTTAAGTTATAGTGGGAGTAGTTCGCTGTTATCTTATAGCGCAAGGGCCTCTTTTGCAAATGACTATGAGAGATATAAAGAAGATGTAATAGAGGCCTCTAAGGTGTTGGGGAGTGCTGAGGCTCAGTTGACTTCCACTCAATTTATCTTAAAAGGAGGGGGCTCGTATGAATATATTGCTCCCTCTGCAAAATCTTTTGCCCATTCTGTTCAAGAGAACAGGGGGTATCTCTTTTTCTTAGCTAGGTATAATCCCTACTTTATCTCTAATTTAGTTGTCTCTGCTGGAGCAAGAGCAGGGTGGGTGACTAATAGCGAGGTCCCTTTTATGCCCTCGTTAGATATAAAATTTACACCAATTCGCAATCAGGGGCACTCACTCTCATTAAAAGCTTCGTTATCTAGAAATAGCAAAGTTCCCTCTTTAAACGACCGATATTGGGGGGGAACACACACCTATCTTAAAAGTGAAAAATCTTTTACTGCCGAGGCGGGAGTTAACTATAGCTGGTTTGGAATGAACAATCATATTGGGCAAAGTAGCTCCTTTACTGGATATCTAACTTTTTATAGGAGTGAGGTGAACAACTGGATTAGATGGCTTCCTGCTGGACAGGTATGGCGTCCTCAGAATATACCAGAGGTGCTTTCACAAGGTGCAGAGTTGGGGGTTAATTATAAAAAAGAGTTTGTAGAATGGAAGCTAGGTGCTTCTCTAAATTATAGTTATACAAATGTTAGAATGATAAGAGGGCTCTGGAGTGAAGATCCCTCTATTGATGAGCAACTTGCTTTTCAACCAAAGCACTCTTTAAGAAGCTCTTTCACTGCTAGTAAAGATGCTATAACTGGTTTTATAAATCTTTCATATACGGGAGAGAGAACAACTTTAGATATATATGATATTTTAAAACCCTATTTTTTGGTAGATGTTGGAGTTGCTTTGAAGGGAGTGTTGGGAGGTAATAGATATTCGTTAAATATTGCACTTAAAAACATTACTAATGAACATTATGAGAATATAAAATTCTATGCTATGCCTGGTAGGAACTGGCAAGTGGCATTGAGATATTTTTTTTAGTAGACAATAATATTTTAACAGAAAATTAATATTAATAAACAAAATGAAAACAAGAGGATTTAAATTATTCGTATGCCTATTAGTTGCTATCTCTCTAGTAGCTTGTTCAAAAGAGATAACAGACCAGGTAATTCCTATGGACCAAAAAGTTATTGTTATAAATCAAGGTAACTTTACAGAGCACTCTGCAAGCATCTCTCTCTACGACGAGGCTAATGGGAGTATACAAAATAGAGTTTATGAGCAAGCAAATGGTGTTGCTATTGGTGCAACAGTTATCTCTGGTGCTGTGGCTCCAAATAAACAAGCTCTCATTATATGTAACTACCCAGATAAGATAGAGGTTGTAGATTCTAGAACGGCAAAAATTGTAACAGACCCTATCACAGAGGGGCTTGCTTCTCCTAGGGCTGCTGTTGTTACAGATAGAAGAATTTATGTTACCAATTGGGATTATGACTATATAGTTGGCTCAGATGGATTTTGGAAATACCCTAACTCCTATGTTGCGGTTTATGATTTACAAACAAAGCAGTTAATTAAAAAGGTTTTAGTTGGAACAGATGCCGAGGGGTTGCTTCTCTATGGGAGTAGCTTATTTGTTGCTACCAGAGAAGGAGTTAAAGTGTTAGATGCTACGGCAGATAATATGTCAACAAAAGGGCTAATAAGATCTGCAGATGTTTCTGGTGCAGCAAAGCATCTAGTGATTGATAACAATTTAATGTTGTGGGCTTCATTTCCAGACAAAGGCATTGTACAAATAAACCCAAACTCTCTAGCTGTAACAAAGGTAGTTGAGGTTCCAGTAGATGGGATGGATGGTTATATTAGTTCAGACTTTAAAGGAGAGAAGATATATACCTATCATACAGTTTTTAATGCAAGTTATATGGCAGAGAGTTCCTCTATCTATGCTGTTGAGACCTCCTCTGGTAGTGTCTCTACACTTTTTAGTGGAACCTATTTTTATGGAGTGGGAGTAAGCCCCTCTACAGATAATATTTTTACTGCCGAGGTTAGTTTTACATCTAACTCACTAATGAAAGTAGTATCGCCAACAGGAGAGTTGGTATCTTCTGCTGTTGCTGGGGTTGGTACTTGCCGTTATCTTTTCTTTTAGTTAGTGTGATGCTATTCTGGAAGGTGATAAGATATTGTTTTAACAATATCTGGGTGAATGCTATTTGCTACAGGGCAGGTTTTTATTGCAGACTCTATTAGCCTCATCTCTTTGTCTGTATAATCTTTACGAGGCAGGTGTATCTCTAGTTTTATCTCAGATACTCTGCGCGGATTGGCAGCCATTATTTTCTCTACCTCTACACGTGTGCCTTCAATTGAAAAGCCGTGAGCTTGTGCAGAGATACCCATTATTGTGAGCATGCATGAGCCCAAAGAGGTTGCAAAAAGATCTGTAGGAGAAAATTTTTGGCCCTTCCCATTATTATCTTCTGGGGCCTCGGTTATAACTTTGCTTCCAGATTTTAGATGGATTGCTTCTGTTTTAAGCTCACCTATATATGTTGTTCGCATTTTTGTCATAGTGCAAAATTTATCTTAAATTATTGTTAATTATTTGATTTGTAATTGAGTTAATAAATAAAGGTTCCCTACTTAGTTAACTGCAACTCCTTTGAGAGTTGCTAATGAACAGGAGGTAACTTTTACATTAACATAGTCGCCTACTTTATGTTCACCTGCAGGGAAAATACAAACTTTATTTTGTGAAGTTCTTCCAGATAATTCCTCTTTAGAGCGTTTAGAGGTTCCCTCTATAAGAACTTCAAATGTTTTGCCAAGATCTTCATTATTAGATATTTTAGAGAGTTTGTGCTGCAGCTCTATAATCTCATTTAACCTTCTGTTTTTATCTTGTTCAGATACACTGTCTGGATATTTTTTTGCTGCAGTAGTGTTTGGCCGTTCGGAATATTGAAACATAAAGGCAGTATAGTATCCAACCTCTTTCATAATAGAGAGAGTCTCTTGGTGGTCTTGCTCACTCTCTCCTGAAAAGCCTGTAATTATATCTGTACTTAGGGTGCATTCGGGAATAAGCTCTTTAATTAGTTTTACTCTCTCTAAATACTCCTCTATTGTATATTTCCTATTCATTCTTTTAAGAACAGTATTGCTCCCAGATTGAACTGGTAAGTGAATATGTTTGCAAATATTTGGATATTTAACAATAGCCTTTATAACCGATTCATCTATATCTTTTGGGTGTGAAGTAGAAAACCGAACTCTTAGTGAAGGGGCTATTTGAGCAACCATTTCTAAGAGCATGGCAAATGTAATGTGCTGGTTGCTATTGTTCCAACTGTATGAGTTAACATTTTGTCCAAGAAGAGTTACCTCTTTGTATCCATTTTCTAAAAGTTGTTTTGCTTCTTTAATTATGCTTTGAGGGTTTCGGCTTCTCTCTCTCCCTCTAACGTAAGGGACAACACAGTATGAGCAGTAGTTATTGCACCCTCTCATTATAGAGATATAGGCGCTCACTCCGTTTTTGTCCATCCTTATAGGTGAGATGTCTGCATAGGTCTCCTCTTCTGAGAGAATTGTATTTATCTGTTTTTCACCTTTGGTTATTCCTTCTATAAGTTTTGGTAGATGGCGGTATGAATCTGGGCCAGCTACAATGTCTACAACTCCATGATCTATGAGCTTCTCTTTTAGCCTTTCGGCCATACAACCTAGAATGCCTACTTTAAGCTCTCTCTTCTTTTTCTTTAAAGAGCGAAAATACTCTAGACGTGCCCAGATTCTCTGTTCGGCATTTTCTCTTATAGAGCAGGTGTTAATAAATATTAGTGAAGCACTATTTATATCTTTGCATAGAGAGTAATTGTTGCTTTGTAGAACAGCTAAAACCACCTCGCTGTCGCTCACATTCATTTGGCAACCATAAGTTTCTATATATACTTGTTTGAGGTTTTTGTTTAAGATAGGTTTTACGGAATAGAATTTGTTTGTCATTACCTACATATATTATTCTGCAAATATATGCTTTTTTATACCTTTGTAATAATTCAAAATAAAAATGATGAAAAGATTTTTAGGTTTTCTGCTTTTTGCATCTCTACTTTTTACAAGTTGTACCAAGCTTGGAGAGGTAGAACTTAAAGAGATTAAAGTAAAAAGTTTTCAGTTGCGAAATACTAGTACTGCAGATATTGATGTTGAGTTTAGTGTGCATAACCCAACTAATAGAGATCTATTTTTATGTGATGCTAAAGGTGTTTTGAAAAGGGGGGGAGTAGATTTTGCAAATATTACTTTGATACAATGTGACACTGTAGTTGCTAATAGAATAAGTGTGAACAATATGACATTTAGAATGGATCTTGTAGACCCTCTCTCTTTGCTCTCTATGGGTTTGAATTTGTCTCAATGGAAGTTTTCTGACTTTAATATAGATTTGCGAGCTGTTATAAGACCCTCTAATGGTAGGAGAAGAGTTCTTAAGATGAAAGATATGCCTTTAGAGAAGTTAGCTAGAAGGCTTTAAATTTTCAATAATTTATAATTTAATAAAATGCGAACAATTATAAAGTATAGTTTTCTTTTCATATTAATGGCTGTTACAGCAAGGTTGAGTTCTCAAAATGGCGACTTTACATTTAGTAGTGTTCCTTTAGGTGATACAGTAGTTCCACAGAGAGTTGTTATATTGGACTCTACCTATCTAAATAAAGATATAATTGAGCTAATAAATGAGTACAGCTATTATGGGTCGCAAATAGAGGTAACCCAAAGAGCAACTACAAGAGAGTTGCTCAACAATTATATTGCAACTGCCTCTAAACGTGCTATTCCAGGTTTTAGGGTAAGGATTTTTTTTAATAACGACCAACATGCCAGAGTTAGATCTGATGAGTTAGTAGAGTCTTTTTCACAAGCCTACCCTACTATTGGAGTCTATAGAACTTACGATAACCCTTACTTTAAGGTAACTGTGGGTGATTTAAGAACTAAGTCTGATGCTGTTAAGATGTTAAAAAAAATTGAACAAGACTACCCCTCGGCATTTATAGTTAGAGAAGATATTAACTTCCCTCCGTTGTAATAGAGTTTTTTATCTTTTTCCTTGCCACCATTTTGTATGTAATCTTGCTGCTAGTCTCCTTAGCGGAGAGAGGTATCTCTCTATTTTTTCGGGATAAATTTCAGAGATGTTTATCATTATACCTGTCTCTTCTACGCCTCCAAAGTTGTGGTTAATTGCTGTTCCAAAAACCTTCATTGTTGGTGAGAGATTCATATAGGAGTTTATTAGTGGTGGGATATTTTCGCCTAGATTTCTTATCTCTTTAGAGAGTTTTTTATACGACTCTTTGTAATCTTCATGTTCAAAAAGTTGTGTGTAGTATGGGTTATCTGAGTCATATTTTAGAGGAGAGATTGGGACTATTAGATTATCTGGGTCGTTAAAATATTTATTTAGAAAGTTAAGAAGAATGTTTCTTGCTCTTAGGTTATATGAAGAGTACATAGTTACTTTGCCAAAGAAAAATTCAATATGGGGGTACCTTAACATTAGGGCGCCAAGTCCGTCCCATAGATTATCTAAAGCATATAGCCCTTTACGTCTAATATTTGTGCTTTGGTAGTTAGGTTGTATAAAAGACCTGCCTAGCTCTATAGTAAATGGCATATACTCATTTTTAAATTCATCTGAAAAAGTGAAGAGCTCACTTGTTGCCATATGTTTCACCTCTAGCCCAGAGCATTGTATATATCTGTACCCACCTAATATCTCTTGATCTTTTGGATCCCAAACTATAAGCTGTTTATAGGCGTTTTGAGAGCTAGTATCAAACTCATCTATATCTATAGATTTTCCTGTTCCTCCACCGCCTAGTCTAAAAGAGATCTCTCTTAACCTTCCAATTTCACGCATGGTGTGTGGGGAGTCATGTGCTGTTATTTCATATATTTTGTTATCACCTTTACGAGTGTTTCTAATGAATTTATCGTTGTGAAGTTCCTCAATTATGAGTTTTCTATCTACTGGTTTAATTACTGGTTCCATAATTATTTATTAAATGAATAGACTCTATCCCGTATTATTTTATTCCACTCTTTAACTGTTTTCTCTTTGGAAAGCTGTTGGTGTGTTATAGGTTCCCCTATAAAAATATTGAATTGGGAGTTTTCCTTTTTAAACATTTCGCGAGGTAAAAGAACTGTTTCATAATTAAACTTAATTCCTATTTTTTTGCGGAGATTAGCTATTTTGTAAAACAGAGGTGTGTTTTTACCCTCAAAAAAAAGAGGTAGTATATCTCTTTCATATTTGATAGCTTGATTTATATAACTTCTTTTCCACTCTAAATCTTCTATTTTCCCTTTTGTTAACCTAGAGCAAAGACCAGCAGGAAAGTACAATATTTGAGCGTCTGACTCATAGCTTTCATGAATCATTTGTGCTGTCTGTACACTTTGCCTGCCATACTTATTAACAGGAATAAAAACTGGCCTTAGGGGTTCTACATGGTAGAGTAAATCGTTAACTACAAAACGTACCTCTTTAAATAGTTTCCCAAATAGTTCAATCATAATAATTCCATCTAACCCTCCTAATGGATGATTAGATACAATTATGTAACGTTTTGTTTTATCTAAACTATCTAGGCCATGAATTGTGTAGGTTATGTTGAATTTTTCAAGAGCAGCTGTTGCAAACTTGGCGCCTTTGAGATGCCCAGACTCTTTAAGGAGGGTATTAAGTTCATCTTGATGAATTAGTTTCTCAACCCATTTGAGTAAGAATCTAGGTATAACTCTTAGTAGGTCAGGGTTTTTGCTCTTTATTACATTTTCTACGTCTATCTTCATATTGAAAGGTACTCACTCTCTTTTTAGGAAGGTTATCAAGTGCGAAGTTAAATAAAAATCATATCTTTGCATAAATGCTCCAAGATATATGTTAAAACAGGGATTACAACAAAAATTACAGCAGAAACTATCTCCTCTTCAGATACAGACTATCAAGTTATTGGAGCTCCCTACTATGGAGTTAGAACAGCGAATCAAGAAAGAGCTGGAAGAGAACCCAGTACTTGATGAAGCTACAGATGGAGAAGAGCAAGACGAAACCACAGGGGATGTCTCTTTAAGTGACTATAGTTCAGAAGATCAGATACCCTCTTATAAGCTCTATGTTAATAATCAAGGGAAAGATTTAAAGCCTCAGTATAATGTGTTTTCTGTAAAGGAGAGTTTCTACCAAAGTTTAGAAACTCAACTAGGCTATAGCCAGATGGATAGTCGTTCAAAATCTATTGCTGGTTTTCTAATTGGCAGTTTAGACGACGATGGTTATCTTAGAAGAGACTTAGAATCGTTGGTAGATGATATTGCCTTTAGGCAAGGCATTGATACTAACGAAAAGGAGCTAGAGGCTATTCTTATGAAAATTCAGGAGTTTGAACCTGCTGGTATAGGTGCAAGGAATCTTAAGGAGTGTCTGCTAATACAGATTAAACTAAAAGAAAGCTCTCCATCTGTTGAGCTAGCAAAAACAATTTTACAGAGTCATTTTGCTGAGTTCACTAAAAAGCATTATGAAAAGATAATGACCAAGCTCTCTTTATCTGAAGATCAGTTAAGAGATGCTATAGAAGAGATTGTTAGATTGAACCCTCGCCCTGGTGGTCAGATAGACGATTCCTATACAGAGCAAGCGCAGCAGATTGTTCCAGATTTCTTATTGGACTATAAAGATGGGGAATTAGTTATGACTATGCCAAGATTTTCTGTTCCTGAGTTAAGGATTAATAGAAGATATGCCGATATTTTAATGAAATCTGCCAATAACGATAAGTCTGGAAAGGAGGCTGCAACTTTCGTTAAGCAGAAGTTAGATTCGGCAAAGTGGTTTGTAGAGGCAATTAGGCAGCGCCATAATACTCTTAATAACACTATGAATGCTATTTTGGAATTTCAAAGTGAGTTTTTCATTGAAGGCGACGAGAGTAAGCTTAAGCCTATGGTATTAAAGAATATAGCAGAAATGACAAATTTAGATATTTCAACTATTTCTAGGGTTGTAAATTGCAAGTACATTCAAACTCATTTTGGAGTTTATCCTTTAAAGTACTTTTTCTCTGAAGGGTTAATGACAGACTCTGGTGAGGAGGTTTCTACTAGAGAAATTAAAAATATCTTATTAGAGAGTGTAGATGTAGAGGATAAAAGAAAACCTCTTACAGATGAAGAATTAGTGTCTGTTTTAAATGAGAAAGGATATAGAGTTGCAAGAAGAACTGTTGCTAAATATAGAGAGCAGTTGAATGTGCCAATTGCACGTCTAAGAAAGGAGCTTTAGTCTGTCTTAGAGGTGTAGTTTGTTTTCCTAGTCATATAATGAAACTTATGATTAACTTAATATGAAAAAGATTGTTTTTGGACTATTTATTATGTCCTTTTTAACTAGTTGTGAGATGAAACAAAAGGCCGATTTTTTAATTATAAATGCCAAGGGCTATACTGTAGATAAAGAGTTCTCTACCTGTTCTGCAATTGCAGTTAAAGATGGAAAGATTTTAGAGGTAGGGGAAGATAATTATATAATTGCCAACTATAGGGCTAGCGAGGTTCTTGATTTAGAAGGAGCGCCTCTCTATCCGGGTTTTAATGATGCTCACTGCCATCTCTCTATGTTGGGAGTAGCTCTCTCAAGAGTAGACCTTAAAGAGGCCTCCTCTTTTGAAGAGATTTTGGAAAGGTTAAAAGAGAGATATGACCACTCTAAACCATCTTTCCTTGCAGGTGATGGTTGGGATCAAACATTATGGGGCAGTGATGAGTTTCCTAGTAATGGAAAACTAAACGAACTTTTTCCAGATATTCCAGTGGTGCTTTTTAGGATAGATTACCATGCTGTTATTGTAAACGATGTAGCAATAAAGTTACTTGGAATTACTCCTGGAGACTCTTCAATTCCAGAGGGGGAGGCAATAATGGAGGGTAATAAATTTAAAGGAGTATTTCTTGAGAATACAGCAGAGAGGTTCGAATCTGTTCTACCAGAGCCAACAGAGCAAGAGATGGCAGATATGATTCTTATAGCACAAGAGGAGTGCTTTAAAAATGGTTTGACATCTGTAACAAATGCAGGAGGCTCTCTCTCTCTAATTAAGGTTGTTGAAAAGCTTAATAATAATGGAGATCTTAAAATAAGAACAAACCTGGCACTTACTCCAAGTCAGGAAAACTTAGAGAGATTTACTGAACCTTACAATAATGGTAGAATAAAAATATCTTCAATTAAATTATTTGCCGATGGTGCATTAGGCTCAAGGGGTGCCTTAATGTTGGAGCCATATTCAGATAAGAGCACTACCAAAGGGATTTCGGTTATTGCTCAAGAGGAGTTCGATAGATTGTGCAAATGGGCTTATAATCATAATTTTCAAGTTTCTATGCACTGTATAGGTGATGCTGCAAATAGGCAAGCCCTAAATACATACGCTAAGTTTTTGGAGCCTGGAAATGATAGACGTTGGAGAATTGAGCATGCCCAGATTATTGCACCCGAAGATGTCCCTCTTTTTGGTAAATATTCAATAGTACCTTCTATACAACCAACACACGCAACTTCAGATATGCTTTGGGCAGATGAAAGAGTAGGAGAGAGGTTGAAGAGTGCATATATTTATAAGGAGCTTCTAGACCAAGTTGGGTGGCTTCCTTCTGGTACAGATTTTCCTGTAGAGGCAGTTAACCCTATGTATACTTTTCATTCTGCCGTATATAGGAAGAATTTAGATTTTGTCCCTTCAGAAGGGTTCCAAATGGAAAATGCATTGACAAAAGAAGAGACATTGAGGTCTATGACTATTTGGGCAGCAAAAGCCTCTTTTGAAGAGAACCTAAAGGGTAGCTTAGAACCAGGTAAGTTTGCAGACTTTGTTGTCTTAGATAAAGATATTATGACAGCTCCTGGAAAAGAGATTCCAGATATTAAAGTAACAATGACCTTTGTTAATGGTCAAAAAGTTTACAGTTTGCTTCCGTAGGCAAGATCGCCTGCATCTCCCAAGCCTGGCACTATGTATGATTTAATAGTGAGCTCTTCGTCTATAGCTCCAACCCATAATGTCACTTTTTTGTGTGGTAGATGTTTAGATAGGTACTCTACCCCATCTTTGCTCACAATAGGGCAAACTATATGTGTATGTATAGGGTTTTCATTTTCGCATAGCTTGTTATAAGTAAGAACCAATGAAGATCCAGTAGCCAACATAGTGTCTGCCAGAATAAGAACTTTGTTTTCTAAACTTGGGCTGCTACTGTACTCTAGTTGAATGGTGAACTTATTATCTTTGCCATATTTTCTATATGCAGCTATAAAGGCATTTTGAGATTTGTCAAAAACATTTAATATTCCATGGTGAAGAGGGAGGCCTGCTCTTAGAACACTCGCAATAACAATATTGCCATCAATAACATTACATTCTGCAATTCCTAATGGTGTAGTTATCTCTTGAGTTGTATAGCTTAGGTCTTTACTAATTTCGTACGCGAAAATCATACCAATTCTTTCAAGATTTGTGCGAAATCTCATGCTCTCTTTTTGTACTACTGTGTCTCTAATTTCTGCAATAAAATTATTCAGCACAGAGTTCTTTTTACCAAGGTCTATAATTTTCATTTACGGTTATTTAAGATGTATTTGCATCAAATATACAAATTTATCAAATCATACCATCATCGGCGAAGCTAAAATATCTATCTCCTGCAATAATTAAATGGTCTAATAGTGCAATATCAAAAAGAGATGCAGCATCTTTAAGAATTTTGGTTTGAATTTTATCGTTTTCTCCAGGTGAAGCGTTGCCAGAGGGGTGGTTGTGAACTAAAATTAAACCGCTAGCTAGTTTTGCTAGTGCGTTTCTTATAATAATTTTTACATCTACTACTGTAGATGAAACTCCTCCTATACTCAATCTCTCTTTTGAAATAAGCTTATTTGCGCGGTTTAAGTAGAGAACCCAACACTCTTCATGTGGGAGGTCTCTTAATAGTGGGCTTATAGCCTTAGCAGCATAGTCAGAAGATTGAATCTTGGGCATCTCTTTCCCAGAGGTTACTGTAAATCTTTTAAAAAGCTCCAAGACAGAGAGTAGAGTTACTGCTTTAGTTGGGCCAACTCCACTAATTTCTTTGAGTTTTTCTAGGTCTATTTTGGCTAATTCTCTAAGGTTATTATCGCACTTAGTGAGAATATTTCTAGAGATATCTAAAGCACTCTCTTTTTTGGTTCCGCTTGCAATAAGAATAGCAATTAGTTCGGCATCTGTAAGTGCTTCTGGTCCCTTTTCTAAAAGTTTCTCTCTAGGTCTTTCGTCTTTTTTCCACTCTTTAATGGGAACTCTTTTTTTCATGGCTAAGTAAAATAAAAATGCTTCCCAAAATTGGGAAGCATTCTCTATACTTCTAAGACAAATCGTAAAAATTAACTCAATTTGTTAACATGAGCAGTAATACCACTTTTTAAGTTTGCTGCTTTGTTTTTATGAATGACGTTAATTTTAGCTAATTTATCCAACATTGAGGATACTTTTGGTAACAGAGCTATTGCTGCATCTTTATCGGTAGTGTTACGTAGTGCCTTAATAGCATTACGAGTTGTGCGTGCATAGTACCTGTTATGAATTCTGCGTTTTGCGCTTTGACGCGCCCGCTTTTTTGTTGATGCGTGATTTGCCATTTTTTAATTTTTTATTTGTAGTCCGTAGGGGAATCGAACCCCTATTGCAAGAATGAAAATCTTGAGTCCTAACCGTTAGACGAACGGACCGTCAAAAACAAATAGATCTTATCATTACAGAATAAATCTTTTTGATCTTGGGAGTGCAAAGATATATGTTTTTTTTATTGTTCCAAAAAAAGTTGACTAAAATTGTTCAAAAGAGTATATCAAAGACTCTACTTGACGTAGATAATTTCTTTTATCGTACCTTGGAGCATAGACGAAAGCCTCTAATGCTATTATGTTACGGTTATTTTTGTCCATAAAAAAATGGCTTATGAATGGGCCTCCCATAAAATCATTTTGAACTTCCCATTGACCTCTAAGTTCGGCAAAGTCTCTTTTATTATATCTAATCCATCTTAGTGAAGGCTCTTCGTGAGGGTTGGTTGTCATATAAGATTTCTCTATTTGACCAGGAACATTTCTGAAGAGAACATCGTTTCTGCGGGCTACTAAGTTCTCTAGATAGAAATCTGTAGAGTCTTTATAAGGGAAACGGTATATAAAGATACCTTGGTTTGTATAGGTAGTTTCATACGAGATCCATATAAAGTTTTCGGTCTTCTTTTTTAAACTGTACCCTTTTGGGAAATAGGGCGAACCACCAAATTCGCTGGTTACTAATGCTCTTAATTCCCTATCTTCATACCTTTTAGCATTTTGGATATTTCTATTTCTCTCTGCCATTAAAATAGCACCAGTAAGCCTATCTTGTTGCTGATTAATTATCTTCGCTAATTCACTGCTGCTAGAGGCAGAGATTGTTGTTACTATTTGAGGTGCTGCCCATACATTTTCTTGGAAAACCATTTTTGGCTTCTCTAAATCTGGCAATATGTTTACCATTATTATATTTCTGTGCGTTTGAAATATTTTAGAAAAGGCACTTTCGGGAATATTGACAAGGGTAAACATTGGCTCTTTTTGTGGGAGGTGTGGTTGGTCAATTGCGAGTATTGATCTTAATTTGGCACCAACTTCGGCTTCCCATTCACTTTTACTAATTACAATAACCACCTCACCAGCTTTGCCGCTAACATTAGGCATTAGTTGTGGCCCTCCAGTACATTTACAAGATTCTATTGAAGCAATAGCAATAATAATCAAAAGTAGTTTGAAAGCTTTCATCTCAATTTTATTTAAAAAGTCTATAAATATCGTTACCAAATGCCAGGAACATAATTCCAAAAAGAATCATCATTCCTACTATTTGCGCATTTTCTAAAAATTTGTCGCTAGGTTTTCTTCTGGTAATAATCTCGTAGAGAAGGAATAAAATGTGACCTCCATCTAGAGCTGGTATAGGAAGAAGGTTTAATACAGCTAGCATTATTGAAAGCCAGGCTGTTATGTTCCAAAAGATTTCCCAATTCCAAGAGGAGGGGAATATTTTTCCTATAGCAATAAAGCTGCCAACAGATTTATATGCCTCTGTTTTGGGAGAGAATATAAGCCCTAACTCTTTAAAGTAGTTGCTTATTGTAGTTTGTGCTTTGTTTAACCCAGCAGGGATAGAAGCTGTAAGCGAGTATCTCTTAGTTGTAATGTTAAAGAACTTAGTATAATCTCCATCAAGAATTATGCCTATTAATCCATTTGAGTTTATATAGATCTCGCTTTCTATAACTTTACCATCTCTTAGTAGTGAGACAGGTAGAGTCTTCTCTTTGTTTTGGGCTAATATTGGTTGAACATCTTGTATAGTTGTTGCCACTTGGGAGTTAACAGAAATAAATCTATCTCCAGGTAAAAGGGTGCCTGCGTTAAGAGATGTATCTGGCACTTCTAGAACTTGGAATGGAATTCTTAAAGTGAACATTTCGGGGGTTTTTAATACTAGAGAGAGATACTCTTGGTTCAGCTCTATAGTGACTCTTTCCCCATCTCTAATTACCTCTGCTTGGGTTGCTTGGTTGCGCGCTAATACTATTTGGAGCTCGCGAAACTTCTCTACCTCTTGGCCATCGAAAGAGATAATTTTATCTCCATGTTTAAAGCCCATATCTAACGCTAGCTGGTTACAGTGAACTCCAAAAGTGGCATCTTGTGGTTTTAGGTACTCTTCGCCCCAAGTAAAGAGTGTTGCAGCATAGATTAAGATTGCTAAGATAAAGTTGAAGAAGACCCCACCAAACATTACAATAAAACGTTGCCATGCAGGCTTACTGCGAAACTCCCATGGTTTAGGTTCTTGCTTCATAACTTCTTTGTCCATGCTCTCGTCTATCATTCCAGATATCTTGCAATACCCTCCTAATGGAAGCCATCCAATCCCATATTCAGTTTCGCTATTTTTGGGTTTAAATTTAAAAAGTGAGAACCCAGCATCAAAGAAGAGGTAAAATTTTTCTACTCTAATTTTAAAAAGCCGAGCAAAGAAAAAGTGCCCAAATTCATGTACTATAACTAGTATTGAAAGTGCAAGAATTACTTGCAATATTTTTAACAATGTCTCCATTTAGATTTATTTGCTGTTTAAAATTATGTTAATTTATTATTTAGTTTGATTTTTATTTGTTAGAGCATAACAGAGTTTTGTTGCTGTTTTATAGGCAGTTTTATCTGTTTCAAAAATTTCTTCTAAAGAGGGTTCCTTTATAAATAAAGTCTCTTTAATTGTCTCTTCAATTATTTTAACTATTTGGGTAAACTTTATCTTACCACTTAGAAAGCATTCTACTGCAGCTTCGTTTGCAGCATTCATTGCGCAAGGGATATTTCCACCTCTCTCTATAGCTTTATATGCTATCTTTAAAGTAGGGAATTTATTAAAATTGGGTTTAAAAAATTCTAATTTAGATAGTGAAGAAAAGTTTATTCTCTCTGTATTTAGAGAAACTCTGTGAGGGTATGTTAAGGCATACTGAATTGGGAGTCTCATATCTGGAGTACTCATTTGAGCAGTTACAGACCCATCTGAGAATTGAACCATTGAGTGGACTATTGATTGCGGGTGAACTACAATCTCTATATTTGAAGGTTCTGTGTCAAACAACCAATGTGCTTCTATCATCTCTAACCCTTTATTCATCATGGTTGCAGAGTCTATTGAGACTTTTGAACCCATATTCCATTTAGGGTGGTTAAGAGCATCTTCAATGGTGGCCTCTTCCATCTCTCTCTCTGTTTTACCCAAAAATGGACCTCCCGATGCTGTTAGTAGTATTTTTTCTATGCCTGCCCGTTCTCCTTGAAGACATTGAAAAATTGCTGAATGTTCGGAATCTACAGGAATAATTGGGGCATTATACTCTTTTGCAAGTTTCATAATAATTGAACCAGCTGCAACTAAAGTCTCTTTATTTGCAAGGGCAATTGCTTTGCCTGCTTTTATTGCCTCTATAGTAGGCTTTAAACCGCTAAAGCCAACCATAGCGGTGAGTACTATATGAATATTTTGGCCAGATGCAAGCTTCCCAATGGAATCTTTTCCTGTGAAAACTTTTATATCATAAGGGTCTAAGGCTTTGAAAACTTGTTCGTATTTAGACTCATCGGCAATAACTACCGCATTTACGTTATGTTTAATTGCTTGCTCTATTAGTAGCGAAGCATTTGATTTTGCAGTAAGAACCTCGGCGCAGAGTAAACTTGGGTGCTTTGAGATAACATCCAGAGCTTGTGTCCCAATAGAACCTGTGGAGCCTAAAATTGCTATTCGTCTCTTCATATTTATCCTAGGAGCTTATTAGAAATTGATATATAGTTGAGGATCTATGGGAACCCCTTTATGCCATAATTCAAAATGCAAATGGTTGCCGCTACTAAGCGAACCTGTGTCTCCTACAAGTGCAATTACAGTTCCAGCTTTTACTTTTTCTCCAGATTTTTTTAAGAGTTTTGAGTTGTGCTTATATATAGAAATTAAATTATTGCTGTGTTGAATTTGTATGGTGTAACCAGTCTCTTCTGTCCAAGTAGAGAGAATTACAGTCCCATCTAAAACAGCAGATACTGCTGAGTTTGCTGGCGCTGCAATATCAATAAAAGGGTGATTTATTGCAATATTAAAACCGTTAGAGACAATCCCTTTTACTGGAGAGAAGAAGTGGAGCCCCTCTATCTGGTTTATTTTTCTCTCTTGAGCCTTTAAAATAAGTTGCTCTTGTTTTAAAACTTCTTGGCGTAGAAGAGAGTCGCTATTTGTGGTTGAATCTTTTGCAAATAAAGTAGAAGAGGTGTCTATAAGTTTATTTGAAGCTGTAATCTCTTGGTGGTCTAGTGGCTCCATACCTACTACTATTCTCTGAATGTTGTTTAGGTGAAAATCCCATAGCTTCATTGACTGCTCAAGAGAGTCTGCTTTGAGTGCATTTTGCACTATTGCATGTCTTGTTTGTGCATTGGGGTAACCTGGTATAAATTCTCTAAGAGGAGTTAGTGAAATTAAGAGAGTAACTGAGCCAATAAGTATAAATATTGCAATAACTATACTTATTAGCATCATAAGGCCGCTTGAACGAAAAGCAAATACTTGCTCATGAGAGGTGTCATTGAAAATTGAAAAGCGGAATTTATTCCGTAATCTATTTCTCTTCTCTTTTTTTATTTTTGCCATTTAATTAGGAGCTATTTAATTATCTCTTTATTGATTTATTCTTTAACTTTAATAAAAACCTCTTCGCTCTGCCATAGCCCATGTTTATTGCAATATGCAAGGGCTATGAGGCGCAGGCTCACTTTAGGTATAAATGTAAAGTTAGCCTCTACGTGAACTGGAAGGTCTCCAAAGCTTGCTCGCTCTAGTTTGACAGTAGCAATGAGAGTCTCTAGACTCCAAAGTTGTATATATTGGTAGTGATGTTCTGGGGAGTTAGGGTGTTTAATAGTTTTGCCTATTTTAACCTTAACGTTAAAGGGTTTGTCTCTTTTAGCCTCTAAATTGCAAATTATTATAGGGCTATGTTTGTTGGCAAAAGCTTCTACAGTAGGGCTGCCACTGGCAAAATCTTTGTATGAAAATAGTCTTGGCATAGTGGTAAAATAAACTTCAAATGTACAAAAAAAAACTAACTTTGCATTATGCAGAGAATTGTTGGAATTGACTATGGAAAAAAGAGGACTGGAGTTGCAGTAAGTGACCCTCTGGGTGTTTTTGCTACACCTATATGCACTGTCCCCTCTGGAACCATTGTAGAATATCTTAAAAAATATATCCAAAAAGAGAGTGTCTCTAGGTTTGTGGTTGGCTACCCAATGAATCTAAACAACACTCCATCTGAAGGGGCAAAGTTTGTAGATCAGTTTTTAAACCTTTTAAAGAAACATTTTCCTAAAATACCTGTTACTTTAGAAGATGAACGCTTTACTTCAAAGATGGCATTTCAGACAATGATAGATGGTGGTGTTAAAAAAATGGAGAGGCGAGACAAATCTATGGTAGATAAAATTAGCGCAGCAATTATTTTACAATCTTATTTAGATAGTGCTGCAATAAGAGAGCGAAGAGAGTAGTTTAAATAATAAAATTCAAAGTAATGATTTTACCTATATATGTTTACGGCGCACAGGTTTTAAGGCAAAAGGCCCTTGAGGTAGATATAAAAAAGCCCGGGATAGAGCTAGAGATAAAAAATTTTATTTCTGATATGTGGGAAACTATGTATAATGCCGATGGTGTTGGGCTCGCAGCGCCTCAGGTTGGCAAATCTATGCGGGTTCTTGTAGTTGATGGGTCGTTATTATCAGACGATATGCCAGAGTTAAAAGAGTTTAAAAGGGCTATGATAAACCCTGTGTTGTTAGAAGAGAGTAAAGAGATAGTAGAGTTTAATGAAGGGTGCCTGAGTGTTCCCAACATAAATGCCTATGTAGAGAGACCTAAGAGAATAAAGATCTCTTATTTAGATGACCATTTTAAACAGGTTACAGAGGAGCTAGATGGATTTGCTTGCAGAATGGTTCAGCATGAGATGGACCATCTAGAAGGAATTCTATTTACAGATAAAGCTGCCCCAATTAGAAAGAAGATGCTTAGCTCAAAATTGAAAAATATTGAGGCTGGTAAGGTTCATCCAAGTTATAAAATTGCTAAATAAACTTTAATTATGGGAGCATTTCATGCATATGATATTAGAGGAATCTATAATGTAGATTTTAATAAAGAAGATGTTTATAAAATAGGTTTTTTCTTGCCAAAGCTTTTGAATTCAAAAAAAGTACTTATTGGGAGAGATGTACGCCTCTCTTCTCCTGAGATAAGAGAGTATTTGGTTAAGGGGATTACAGATAGTGGAGCCGATGTTTATGACTTGGGGCTTACTACTACTCCTATGCTCTATTTTGCAACAGGGAAATATGGGTTTGCTGCATCTGTACAGATAACAGCTTCTCATAACTCTAAGGAGTATAATGGATTAAAAGTTTCTAAAGAGAAAGCTCTTCCAGTAGGGTACGATACTGGTTTAGGGACTTTAGAGGAGTGGGTTAAAAATAGAGAAGTAACCCTGTCAGAAAAAAAAGGTGTTGTGCATGAGAAAGATATAAAAGAGGAGTATATCTCTTTTCTTCTAAAATATAAGAAGGATCTCTCTTCATTGAATATTGGAGTAGATATCTCTAACGGTATGGCTGGGATTCTAATTAAAGATGTGCTGGGTAAAGAGTCGCAGAGGTTGCATTATATTTATGATGAGCCAGATGGTACTTTTCCCAATCACGATGCCAACCCTCTTGTTCCAGAGAATGTTGTAGATCTTCAGAACCTGGTTAAAGAGAAAGGGTGCGACATTGGTGTTATATTTGATGGCGATGCAGATAGGGTAATGTTTACAGATGAGAAAGGGAACTTTATCTCTCCAGATCTTATGATTGCTGTTATTGGGCACTATTTCTTAGAAGAGAAAGGGATAAAAGGGAATGTTTTACAAGACATAAGAAGTTCTAAGGCTGTAGGTGAATATTTGGAACCAATGGGGGCAACAATTCATACTTGGAGAGTAGGGAGGGCATTTGCTGCTCATAAGCTAAGAGAGATTGATGGAGTTTTTGGTGGGGAATTAGCAGGGCATTACTATTTTAAGGATTTTTTCTACAGTGACTCTGGTATTATGGCGGCTTTAATTATTCTTGGAGTTTTTGCTAAAATGAAGAGCAAAGGAAGGTCTGTTTCAGATGTAATTGCAACTATAGCAAAATATGAAAACTCGGGAGAGATAAACTTTAGGATAGAGAAAAAACAGCAGGCAATGGATGTAATTAGAGACTATTTTATCTCTAGAGAAGAGGCTCTGGCAAGTTTTGATTTTGATGGATATAGAGTAGAATTTAAGGAGTGGTGGTTTAATATTAGGCCATCTAATACTGAGCCATATTTAAGGTTTATTGCAGAAGCATCTTCTAAAGAACTTTTGCAAAACAGAGTATCAAAAGTTAAAGAGCTCTTACAACAATTTGTATAACCGTAGGGGTTAGTTTTTGAGTCTATGAATAGATATTTATCATTAGATTTATTACGAGGGCTCTCTATTTTTGGAATGGTCTTTTCTGCTTTGGTCCCTTTTGGGGTGCTACCTGCTTGGATGTATCATATCCAGAATCCTCCTCCAAATCATAATCTAGATATAACTATTTCTGGTATTAGCTGGGTAGATTTGGTCTTTCCAATTTTTATTTTTTGCATGGGAGTGGCAATCCCTCTCTCTGGAAGAGAGAAAATTAAAAAGAACCAGAGAAAGAGTATAACATTGGTTTATGTAAAAGAGACTATAGAGAGGTTTTTTATGTTATGGCTCTTCTCATATCTCTATCTTTTTCTTAACTTCTCTTGGGCTAAGGGTTTATTGCCTCAATTTCTTACCATACTGGGATTTATCTCTCTCTTTTTATTTTATTACAGATATGGAAAGCAATTTTCTAAAAAGAGAGTGCTACTTATAAGAGGTATTGGTGTAGTCTCAATGGTTTCGTTGGTTCTAGTGGGGTATTTTGTTTTTGACCAAGAGATCTCAATTTACCGTAGTGGAATTATAATATTTTTATTAGCTTTTCTTTATCTTTTTGGCTCGTTAATTTGGTATTTTACTAGAGATAGTTTGAAAAGAAGACTAATTGTATTTATTGCTATTCTTCTATTTATGGTTGTTACACTCCCTTTTGAGCTTCAAGGGAAACTCTATGCTATTAAGGAAATTAGATGGTTCTTTAATATGGAGTATATCTATTTCTTGCTTATTCTTTTGCCTGCTACATATATTGGAGATCTTCTACATAGGCAATTATCACTTTCTTCAGATATCTCTTCGGTTGGTTTTAAAAAGGTGATTAAAAAGGAGCTGTTATTGGCCTTGATTTTAGCTCTAGGTGGTGGTGTTGCCTTTTTTATTGAGGGGTCAATAAAAAAAGTGCCTTGTACCCTCTCTTATTGTTTAATAACACCCGCTATTGCAATCTTTCTTCTTATTGTTGCAGATTTGATAGTGGAGCGATTTAGGAGATCTTATTTTGTTAGAATATTTGTAGGAGCTGGGAGTAACCCTTTAATGAGTTATGTGATATTTGGAAACTTTCTAATGCCTCTATTTAAGCTTACATCAATTATCTATATCTATGAGGCGGCATATCCATCTGGTTATCCTTGGATAGGGGTTGCAAGAGCATTTTGTATTGTATTGTTTACAATGGCTATAGTGGCAAAGTTTAGTGAAAAAAAAGTTTACTGGAGAGCATAAAAGAATATTCATATGACCGTTCTATTAGTTTTAATATATCTTCTGGCACCTGCATTGGTTCTTAAATTATGTGATAAATATAGTATACTTAAAAAGATAGGTCCTGTGTTGCTTCTTTATCTCATTGGTATTTTATTGGGTAACTCGGGCTTAGTCCCTAATGGCGCGTATGAGCTTCAAGATATGATTGTTACAATTATTATTCCTCTAGCCATTCCTTTAATGCTATTCTCTTGTAATTTTTTGCAGTGGGATATTAAAAATGCATTACTTACTCTTTTTGCTGGCTTGTTTGCTGTTGTTATTGCTGTTGTAAGTGGCCATTTTATTTTTTCTTCTGTTTTAAGTAGTGATCCTGTTTATGGAGAGCATATGAATAAAATTTCTGGAATGCTTGCTGGGGTATATACTGGAGGAACGCCCAATTTAGCGGCAATCAAAATAATGTTGGGAGTGCCTAATGAGATCTATATTATGATGCACTCCTATGATATGGCAATTAGTCTTATCTATCTTACATTTGTACTTTCGTTTGGAATAAAGCTCTTCAGGAAAATTTTATGGTACAATCCTAGAAATGGAGCTCCTTTAGAGAAACATATGCCTTTAGAGATTCCAGAGGAACAACCCTATAGAGAGTTTTTTAAACGTAAAAATTTTAAACCTCTAATGGGCGCTTTGTTATTATCTGTGATTATTTTTGCTATTGCTGGTGGTCTCTCGTTGTTGCTTCCCCAAAAGCTCCAAATGGTTACAGTTATTTTAACTATAACTACACTAGGCATAGCTGCATCTTTTGTAAAAAAAGTGAGAGAGATAAAGTTGAGTTACGATGCTGGGATGTATCTGGTATATGTCTTTAGTATTGTTGTTGCCTCTATGGCAAATTTAAGTAATTTGAATCTTACGGGAGGTTTTTATTTGCTTCTCTATATTGCTTTTGTGGTTTTCTGTTCGCTTGCAGTTCAGTTGGTTTTAGCAAAGATTATGAAATTAGATGCAGATACTGTTCTTATCTCTTCGGTTTCTTTAGTAAACTCCCCCCCATTTGTTCCTCTTGTAGCTACTGCAATGAAAAATCGTGGCGTTATTATTACAGGTTTAACAGTAGGCCTTGTAGGGTATGCATTAGGCAATTATCTGGGTTTTCTGTTAGCTCTTATTCTATAATTACTATCTCCTTAATTTATTTCTTAAATTTGATAGATATGAAGAGTTTTTTTAAAAAAAGTTTTTATGCAGGTCTTCTGCAGATAATTATTCTAATTGGGGCCTCTCTAATTGCCACTCCGCTCTATTCTCAAAAGGTGAAAAAAGGGTGGAATTTTGGGCCACTTCCTGCAGTAAGCTATAATAGCGATTTGGGCTTTCAATATGGTTTGTTGTGTGATATCTATTGGTTTGGAGATGGTTCAACATATCCAGAGTATTTACATAAATTCAATATAGAGGTTTCTCGTTATACAAAAGGGTCTGGAGTTTATCACTTTTTTTATGATTCTCGCTATCTCTTTCCAGGATTACGAGTTACTGCAGATGTTAGCTATTTAACAGATACAATGATGGATTTCTATGGATTTAATGGTTATCTCTCGCCTTATAATTCTAGTAGTAGCGATGCCTTTTACAAGTTTAATAGAAATCTTTTTAGATCTACAGTAGATGTTCAAGGTTCTTTGGGGGGGCATTTTAGTTGGGTAGCTGGGATTGGGTTTTATGGATATAAAGCTGCTTCTGTAAAATTGGAGCAATATCAAGATGATCCCAATTTATATGATATGTATGTAGCTACTGGATTGATAGGAGATAATGAGAAGGATGGAGGAAGTGTTGCCGAGTTTAAACTTGGCGCTGTATATGACACTAGAGATAATGAGGCCGACCCTTATAAAGGATTTAAAGGGGAGTTGCTAACCCTCTACTCTTTGAGTGGGAAGGAGATAGATAGTTATGGAAAAGTATTTGCCTCGGCATCTGGATTTATTCCCATTTGGGGAGAGAGGCTCACTTTTGCTGCCAAGGGCTCTTTGCAAGCTACAATCTATGGAGAGCAGCCTTTTTTTATGTTACAAAATATCTCTACTCTCTATTATAAGCAAATTACTAATGAAGGGCTAGGTGGTTTAAATACAGTTAGAGGAGTCTTGAGAAATAGGATTGTGGGGGCTGGTATTGCTTGGGCAAATATTGAGTTAAGGTACCGTTTTGCCTATTTCCCTTTTCTGGGACAAAATTGGTATTTAGTTCTTAATCCTTTTTTTGATGCTGGCCGAGTTATTCAGTATCATAAGAAAGAGCTTATGGAGAGTTTAGCCACTAATCCCCTCTATAGTGGAGATAATGAGGCTCTTCATATGAGTGCTGGGCTGGGCTTTAAAGCGGTTATGAATCGCAATTTTATTATTTCTGCAGAGTGGGGTAAACCTTTTGATAAAAGAGATGGTACAAATGGACTTAGCATTGGTTTGAACTTTATTTTTTAATTAGAAGTGTAACAATTTCTTATCTTATTCGTCTTTTATTCGAATGACAGGTAAAGAGTTTAATATAATAATAACTAAGCTGAGGCCTAGGCTTATTGGATTTGCAAGCAAATTTGTGAAGGGTGGCCCATCTACACCAGAAGACATGGTGCAGGAGGCAATTATTAAACTGTGGAAATCTAATGAGTTGCAAAAGGTGAGAAACCCCGAAGCTCTAACTATTCAAATTTTAAAAAATGTATGTCTAGATTACATAAAGCTTAAGAAAAATAGTATGGAGGAGCTCAACCCCAACTATAAAACTTATTCAGAGAGTAATCCAGCTCAGCTGTTGGAGAGCAAAGATTCTCTTGATAGGGTTTTATCTCAGATTGACTCTCTTCCTAAAGACCAGATGCTAGCGATACGTTTAAGAGATGTAATGGGGTATGAAATGAGTGAGATTGCAACAATTCTTGACACCTCTGAGGGTAATGTAAGAACTTTGCTTTCAAGAGCAAGACAAAAATTAAGAGATAAACTAATAAAGCAATGAAATCAATAGAGAAAAATAATATTAGTGCTATTTTAGATAAATATTTTGAGGCACTAACCTCTTTAGAAGAGGAGCAGCAACTAAGAGACTATTTTGCGGGAGAGGTTGCTCCTGAGTATGCTATTTATAAGCCACTTTTCAACTCTTTTTCTAACGAGAGGGAATCTTTAAATAATGTAAAAGTAGATAAAAATGTAAAGAGTACCTCTTCAAAAAAACTGCATTATTGGTTTAGCCGTATCTCAGTTATATCTGCAGCTGCCTTGGTTGTATTAATGTTTTCTATATGGCCAAAACAGAGTGACTCTTTACATCTTCTAATTAATGGAGTTACTGTTAGAAATAGTGAACTAGCTACCTCTATGGCCCAGACTCAACTAACTAGGGTCAACTCTATGTTGGGCAAGTATAAACAGAGCAATAATCAGTTAGAAGATTTAAATAGGGTGGGTGAGGCAATCTCACCTCTTATGTCAATGGAAAATGTGTTGAAACAAAACAGTGAAGGAAGTCGTCTTAATGATAAACAGTTATAATGGATAGAATAATGAAAAGAGTGTTTATAATAATGGTTGTTTTGCTCTTCCCAATAGTGGGAACTGGGCAAGCTAAGCAGGTTAATGATATTCTAGATAAATACGAGAAAAAGAAAAATGTAGAATCAATTCTTATCTCTCCAGCTTTGCTGCAGTTGGCAGGAGGCTCTAATGTAGATATAACTACAAATGAGCTACTCTCCAAAATATCTCAATTGAGAATTTTAAATATAAAATCTTCTGCTATGGAGAATGGGGTTCCCTTGAGTAAACTACTTAGGGAAGATCTAGACCAGTTAATTGAGAAGGAAAAGTTAAACAGGATAATTAGGGTACAAGATAATGATGAGCTATTGGAGATGTTCATTACTCAAAGCACAAAAGGGGTTCTGCTCTTTATAGCAAGTGGGAGTAAAGAGTTCTCTGTTATCTCGATTTTTGGGGAGATAGATAAATCTGTTATTAATGCTGCTATTTCTGGTGAGATTAAAGTTAAATAATTTTAGACCTAATATTTAAAAAAGATGAAAAGAGATAATATCAAATATTTTACAACTGCTCTTATATTTTGTTTTGCAGTGGTTTCTGTAAGTAATAGAGCTTATGCACAAAGAGTAATAAAAATTGGACAAGCAGAGATTTCTGTTCAACCTCCAATTACAGTTAAAAAACAGGATTCTTTGCACTACTTTTGGAGCGAACCATATGATAAAGCAGATAAAAAGCTTGCTAAGCCTAGATATCCTAGAAAATATAGCGATTTTTTCTTTGGACTGGGTACTATAATTCCTACAGATAGAGAGAGCTATATAGATATGCAGTATGGTAGAATAAATACCATTGAGATGGGCTATAAGTATTTCTACAAGTTTTCTAGACGTTATGCTTTAGGAACAACCTTCCAATATACCTACTATAATTATAAGCTAAATAATGCTGCTCAAAATAATTTGATTGTCCAAGATGTGCCAGGAGAGGTTAAAAAAGAGTATTTTAGAACAGACAATATTGGTACTGGTCTTATTAATAGGTTTTACTTGTTCCCATTAAAGAGAAATCCTTTTATGCTAGATTTAGGTGCTTATGTAGATTTTTCTTTTAGTAAAAGATATAATGTTAAGACTTTAGAGAGAGGTAAAACTCGTAAATATAAATATAGAGATGCCTCTAAATTTAACCCTTTGCAGGCAGGGTTGTATGGAGCAATAACAAAGGGAGACTATTCGCTCTACCTTAGATATAGATTGACTAATCTCTTTAATCCTTTGGAGTTAGAGCCCGAGTTACCTGAGTTATCTATTGGAATTCAGTTTAATTGGTAGTTGTGACGCTCTATAGGTCTAAGAGACCTTCTGGGAGTTGTGCGAAAATGGTTTTTGACGCAGAGTCTGAGCCTAAAACAATATGTTCGTGAACAGGGAGTAGAATTTTTTTATCACTTTTATCTGCTAGCGTTATCTCAAAACAGGGGTTATTTGGGTAATCGTAAAAGTCTGTCACTGTTCCAATATGTGCTCCTGTGGGCTCCTCTACATGGAATCCAATAAAATCTGCAAGGTTTGGCTCTTCTGCTTCTAGATTACTATACTCTGTCATTACATCTTGCCCAGTAATCTCTTCGGCAAGATCTATATTGTCTATCCCTTTTAATTTGACTACAGATTGATTGGCTCCTTTAGAGGTAATACTCTCTATAAAAAAAGGAACCGGTAGTTCATCAAATGTGATGAATACCGGTTTTCTAGGGTTTATCTCTTCTTGGAATGTGGGAGCAAATCGTATAATTACTTGGCCCTTGGTTCCGAAAGATTTTATGACCTTTGCGACAGGCAATAATTTATTTGCCGATGTCAACATTTCACTTACTCTTTATCTTTAGTTTCAGCCGATTCTGTAGCAGGAGCTTCTCCCTCTGCTTTCTCTGCTAAGATAGCCTCTTTTGTTGCAGCAATCTCTGCAGCAGCAGCCTCTTCTTCTGCAGCTTTTGCAGCAGCAGCTTTTGCTATGGCCTCTTCTTCTTCTCTTTTATTCTTAGCAATCTCTTCTTGTCTAGCTTGATTTACCTTAGCCTCTTCTTCAAGAGCAGATTTTTTTGCTTCACGTTTGCTCTGTTCAAGCTCAGATTTTTTACTGCTAAGTTTCAACTCTTTCTCTTCTACCCAAGCGTTCCATTTCTGGTCTGCTACTTCTTGAGTTATTGCCCCTTTTTTCACACCTTCTTGTAGGTGTTTTCTTAAAAGGACTCCTTTAAAAGAGAGAATTCTTCTGCAAGTTTCTGTTGGTTGTGCACCCTTATAAAGCCAATCGAGGGCTTTGTCGTTATCTAACTCTATTACTGCAGGGTTAATGTTTGGGTTGTAAACGCCAATGCGTTCAATTAAGCGACCATCTCTTGGTGCGCGGCTGTCTGCTATAACTATGTGATAAAATGCGTAATTCTTTTTACCTTGTCTTGACAGACGAATTTTAACAGCCATAATGTGTTGATTTTTAAAGTTGTAATTAAATTAACTTCCTAATCTTCTCGAGAAAAGGCCTGCAAATATACTACTTTTTATATAATATCAAAAGATTTAAAGAGATAAATAGTTTAAAAAAAGAGAGGCAACGTCTTTTTAGACGATGCCAATCTTCTTACTTAACCTAAAACTTAAACTATGAAAAACTTCTCACCTCAATAAATTACAAAAGCTGTGCCAAAACTATATTTCTCATTAAAAAGTTTTATAGAATTTTTTGTTTAATGCTACTTTAAATTTTCTAAATCTTCAAAAGAGATATCCATTAATGTATATTTGTTGCGCCCTTTAATGTTGTAGTGCCACCACTCATGTTCGTATTTAGTGAACCCATTATCTGTCATTATTTTGCATAATTTTTCTCTATTAGCAATTACATTTGAAGGCAAATCTGTGTAGCTGTGAGATGCTCTTTCAGAGAACTCATCAAAAGGAGTGGGCATTTCTAGTTCTTCGCCTGTTTCTAGATCTATAATTGTGAGGTCTATTGCTCCCCCTCTGTTGTGAATTGAGCCGCTTCTTGGCGATGCTACAAATGTTGTATCTTCATATACTTCGTAGAAATATAGAGTTGCTGCATATGGCCTATAGGCGTCAAATACTTTAATTCCTAAGCCCTCGGCATTTAATATTTGTTGTATTTTGAGTAGAGAGTCTGCAGCCTCTTTTCTTAGCCACGCTTTTGGTGAAGTATAGATGGCTGTTTGGGTAAAATTGTTCTCTGTTGCATATCTTATGTCAAGAACAACATTTGGTATGTAGGTTTCTAGGTTTACAAGTAGGTTGCTACTATCTGCCTCTACTGCTTTGTAGTATTCATTTGCTGTTGCTACAATTTCTAAATTATAGGGATTAGGGTCTTTCTCTTTTATGACTCTCTCTTTACACCCAGTTAAAAGCAGTGCAGATAGGGTTAGTGTTGTAAGTACAGTTAGTAGGTATTGTTTAGTTTTTTTCATAATAGTTTATATTAAAAGTTTATATAAATAGTTCTATGGAGTGTGCTCTACTATTGGTTCTTGTTTTTAGTGGAGTTAAATATCTCTAGTTGTTGTCTAACAGATTCTTGATGTATTGCTTGTAAAATGAGTTTGACAAAATCTGGATCTACCATTAGTTCAGAAGCTTGAGAAATTCTTCTTATAACCATATGGTTGTACCTAGAGGGTTGGAATACGGGTATGCTATACTCTTTTTTATAGCGCCCTATCTCTCGTGAAATTGCCATTCTTTTCGATAGTAAATTAAGAAGCATCTGGTCTAGCTCGTCAATCTCTCTTCTTAGCTCTGTTAAACTCTCTGAGTTATCTATGGATTCACGAACAACAAGTAGCTCCATTATGCTTTTGAGCATTTTGGGTGTAATTTGCTGTTCTTTGTCACTTAAGGCCCTTTCTGGCTCAATATGACTTTCTATCATAAGTCCAGAAAAACCCATATTTAAGGCTTGTTGAGAGATAGGGTGAATGAGCTCTTTTCTACCTCCTATATGGCTTGGATCACAAATGATTGTAAGTTGAGGCACTCTTCTTTTAAGCTCAATTGGAATATGCCAATGTGGAAGGTTACGGAACAATCCCTTTTCATATGTACTGAAACCTCTATGAATTGCACCTATTTGCTCTATACCAGCGTTTGCAATTCTCTCCATTGCTCCAATCCAAAGGTCTAAATCTGGGTTAACCGGGTTTTTAACAAGAATGGTGATTTGGTTTCTCTTTATTTTCTTAGATTTAATTTGCGTCTCTAGCACATCTGCAATCTCTTGTACAGCAAATGGGTTGGCAGTTGTTCTTGCCCCTATCCATAGTATGTCTACTTGAGCTTTCAGAGCCTCCCTTGTGTGAATTGCATTTGCAATCTCTGTTGCTATGAGCATTCCAGTACTCTCTTTAACCTTTTGTAGCCACTCTAATCCTTTTGTACCTACTCCTTCAAAAGAACCAGGTTTTGATCTTGGTTTCCAAAGCCCAGCACGGAATACTTTTACTCCTAGTGAGCTAAGTTCTTTAGCAGTAGTTAAGGTCTGTTCAAGACTCTCTGCACTGCATGGCCCTGCTATTACAAAGCTTTTCTCTGTAACTCTTAATATATCTAAGGGTTTTATATTCAATTGGCTAATAAATTTTATAATAGATAGTCAAAACTCGCATGCAAACTAAGGCTTCCAAATTAACTCTTCAAGAGTTCTTTTTGGAACATGGTGTGTTCCATCTTGATCTCTCCAGTATTTTATATCTCCCCCTTTTACATTATCTATAACTATTTTTTCTTTAGGCTTTCCTAATGCTATTACTAAAATTGGATCTAGATTTTGGGGTAGCTCTAAAAGGCTAGCTATCTCTTGTTTATTTATTGAGGCTATAATGCAACCACCCCAACCCAGCTCTACTGCTTGTAGTAGAATACTCTGAGCAAATATTCCGTTGTCGCAAGAGTAGGTTGCCGAGATAGATTTGTCGTGTAAAAAAACTATATATCCTGCCGGTCTCTCTCCCTCTTGTGGCCCTTCCCACTCTTTAAGGTATCCAGCCCACGCAAGGTGAGGGAAGATACGTGCATTCATCTCCCTACTGTTGTTTAAATAAAATTTTATTGGCTGAACATTTCTAGATGAGGGTGAAAACCTAGCTGCCTCTACCATAGAGATAAGATGTTCCTGAGGTATCTCTACCTCTTGATGAAATCTTCTATAACTTCTGTTTATCTTAAAAGGTATCATAATTAATGCTGTTTAACTTAACTCTTGTGAATATTAAAAAATGGGAGAATCTTGTTCAAACTATCTGTTTTAATTAGGTTTGGGTGTTCTTTTTCTTCTACTATTTCATGCGCCCAAGTTATCTCTGCAGGAATATAAATTGCATTCCCTCCTATCTCTAAAACGGGAAGAATATCTGACTTAAAAGAGTTCCCTATCATTAAAAAATTTTGGGGTTCTACTCTTAATTTTTCAATTATATTTAGGTATCTATCGCTCTCTTTTTCGCTCATAATTTCTACATGGTTAAAGTATTTTTTTAAGCCAGAGCGCTCTATTTTTGACTCCTGTTCTTTAAGGTCTCCTTTGGTGGCAAGTAGTAGAGGATATCTATTTTGAAGAGTTTCTAAAACCTCTTTTACATTTGGCAGCAATTCAATCTCTTGCCCAATAGTGCTTTTGCCCAGCTCTATAAGATCTGTTATCTCTTCATTTAAAAGATTTCCCCTGCTTATCTCTATACCGCTCTCTACAAGAGCTATAATAAATGCTTTTGAGCCATACCCTAGCAGAGGGAGATTCTCTTTCTCCTTTTTTAAGAGTACATCTATAGCCGTTTTTTTATCGCACCAAATTGACATTAATTCGGCAAAATTTTCCTCGGCCCTTCTATAGTGATATTCATTTACCCATAAGGTGTCGTCTGCGTCAAATGCTATTAGTTTTATTTCGCTATTGAATTTTCTGTTTTGCATTATCTTCTCTTAAATTAGTCTTCTATTTTTAAATTGGCCCTTTTCTCTTACAAAGATATTAATTTCATTCTAGGATAAAATATCTTCCGTCTTGGGTTACTCCTTGTACATTTATATTTAGGCGAGTGAACCTATCTGATGAGTAAAACTTGAACCACCCCATTCCATTATGTTCTGTTTTGTATGTGCCAATCTCTTTCTCAAGGGGGTTAATTATAAAAACCTGTTTGTGAAACATATAATCATTAGAGTAATTTTGCATCCATTGTGTGTATCCTCTAATAGTGTAAAGACCACTTTTAAGATTATGAGGTAGTTGCAAATTACCCTCGAATCTATTTTGGCTCCGTTTAATCTTTACTCTAGATATATCAAAGATTTATCTGTGTGAATAAATAGTTTTTCGGGAGAATAGAGCTCTGTAAATTCAGAATACCTACTTATTAAGGTGTCTCTATTATGTGCGTATGCAGTGCTGCTTGTAGTATATAACCCTGCAACCAAGCAGAAAAATATAATAGAGATTTTGCTATATGAGTTCATGTAAATAAATTAAAAGTGAGGAATTGAACAAATTTACAAAAAAAGAGACTCCCTTTTTAAGAGAGTCTCTTTAAAATATATTTAATAATATGATTACTGCGATACTCTTTCTAGCCACTTAACCATTGAGAGCATTACAATCATAGAGAGAGCACATGCTATTGAAAATACCATCCAACATGCCCATAGTGGAACTGAGGTGTAAAGAATACCTCCAATAAAGAGGATGCTATTACCTATAGCTGTAGCTGCTAGCCATGCACCTTGCATCACTCCTTGAAGGTGCGGAGGTGCTACTTTAGATACGAATGATAGCCCTAAAGGAGAGATAAAGAGCTCTGCAACTGTGAGCATAAAGTACATCCCTACCATAACCCACGGGGTTAGCTTCATCATGCTTAGTTCTGTAGCAGACATTGTAGCTAATGAAGATTTATCTGGAAGAGCTAATGATACAACTAAGAAAAATAGATATGCTAGTGCAGCAATACCCATGCCTATTCCAATTTTCTTTGGAGTAGATGGCTCTCTATCTTTTCTCTTTAGAGCACCAAATATAAACATAATTATAGGTGTTAACACTACTACAAAGAATGGATTTATAGATTGGAATATCTCTGCACCTTTAATTGAAGTAAAGCCTAAATTAATGTCTATTGCATCTAAGTTAATATAGTCTCTTGCAAAATATGTTAAAGAATAACCATTTTGGTGGAACGAGAACCAGAAGAAAATTACAATTCCAAAAACAGCAAAAAGAGCATATATGCGTTGTCTTATTTCTGAGGCAGCCATTGTGATTTCTTCTTTAGCAGGCTTTTCTCCTTTCTTAAGTTTAACATCAGATTTTCCAGGATCTGGAAGTTTGCTTAGATTTAACAGGTAGATTACAAGTGAGATACCAAGTGCAACTATTGTTGCAAAGAAAGCATATTGGAAACCTTTGTTGAAAGTATCTAAGTAGTTGGTTGTAAATTCAGTTAAATTTGTAACTACACTACCATCTAGAGTAGCTTCATTTGCATATGTTTGAAGGTTGTTAACTTGGTCTACACTCATAGCAGTAGGGTCACCTAAAAACTTATGAGCAAGCTCTGGAAGGTGTGCATTATAGTCAAATCCTTTGATTTTCAAGAACCAGTTTCTTACGCCAATTGCTATAAAAGGAGCAAAGAACCCGCCAATGTTAATGAACATATAGAACAACTGGAAACCGGAGTCTCTCATATCTATAGGTTTGCCATTTTTTTCTGTTCCATATTCGGCAAGCATTCTCTCTTTGTACTCTTTTTTGTCGTACATCTGTCCAACTAGGGCTTGGAGGTTACCTTTAAAAAGGCCGTTGCCAAATGCAATAATCAAAAGACCAAAGCATGTTAATGCTAAATAAAGTGGTAGATTTGGTACTGGAGTAGGGGTTGGGAAGGCAATAACAAAATAACCTACTGCCATAAGAACAAGTCCCCACATAATAGTGTGCTTGTAGTTTTGAGTTTTGTCGGCAATTAAGCCTCCTATTAATGCCAATACATATATAGAGGCATAAAAAATTGAATAGATAATTCCTGTAGTTACTTCAGACAAGCCAAATTTTGACGAGATGAATAACGTTAGAATAGCCATCATAATGTAAAAGCCGAAGCGTTCGCCCATATTGGTGAGAGCCGCCGCTAGTAATCCTTTTGGATGTTTTTTGAACATAAAATCAAATTATTAACTAGTTTATAAAGTCTAATGCACGCAAAAATAGTAAAATTTGAATAACTTTGTTTAACAATCAAAGCTTATTATGCGTAAAATTTTATTTTTGATAGCAATTTCGCCAATTTATTTAATTTCTATCCTTCCAATAGGGCTCTTATATTTTGTCTCTGGCATAGTAGTGTTTTTTATATCTAGAGTTCTTAGGTATAGACGTTCTGTGGTAACTGTAAACATCTCTAGAGCATTCCCTAGTTTCAGGTATAGAGCCATAGAGGAGACTAGTAAAAAGTTTTATAAAAACTTTGCAGAAATAATTGCAGAAAATATTAAAGCAGCCTCTCTTTCAAAAAAAACTATCTCTAAAATGGGATATATAGAAAACCCAGAAATTCTTAGTAAATACTATAAAAAAGGGTGCCCGGTAATTGTAGTAGGGGGGCATATGGGAAACTGGGAATTGTTAGGTAAGATTGAGCATTTTAAAAATAGTGACTTAATGGGCTTTACGGGCCATCATATTAATTTTATATATAAAAAACAGCGTTCAACAGTTGCCGATGATATTATAAAGTGGATAAGAAAGGCTAATTCTAATGTGCAATTAATTGAGTCTAAAAGTGCTGCAAGGAGTATCATAAAAAGTAGAGAGAAAAGTGGGTGTTATTTTCTTTTCTCAGATCAATCTCCTAAGCCTGGCTCTAGATTTTCCCTCTCTTTTTTGAACCAGCCAACTCTAATGCTAAATGGACCTGAGGTTATTTCTCGTTCTATTGGTTGTCCTGTTGTTTTTATTGAGATGGTAAGAGAGAAAAGAGGAGAGTATATTGTTAGGTTCCACGATATTACAGAAAATGCAGCTGAATGTGAGCCTGGTTATGTTACTCAAACTTTTGCAAGACTATTAGAAAAGGCTATTCAACAACAACCAGATAATTGGCTTTGGAGTCACAAAAGATGGAAAAGAGAGTGCACCATCGCACAATAAGTGATGTTTGGTGTTATATAACATATTAAATACAAAAAACATAATTAAGATGAAAAGTAGTTTGAAAATTTTGCTAGCACTATTAGTTTTGCTAATAACATCGAATTTAAGTTCTCAAATTTTAAACCCTGGAGATAGAGTCCCAGTAGGTGCTATTGTCTATTCATTACCTATTACTAACATTCATCTTGTAGTAGAGGCAACTCATGACTCTTTTGTAGCTGGCCCTTATGCTAAATATGCTCAAAAATATTTAGGAGTAGAGGCTCTTCAAGAGAGCAGAGAGAGTTATAAGTTGAGTTCTGTGGAGTTGATTCCTTATATAGAGGCAGACCCTTCTGTTAATATAGCACTCTATTTAGGCAATCAAAGAAATGCGTCGGCCAATTTTTTAGAAATGATAAATCAAGGTCTTATTATGTGGTCTGACTCATATGCTGGTAAATCTCAAAAAATGCAGTACCCTAATTTAAATAGCAATGAGCTTTACGTTAAGGCTATGTCTGGTTCAAACCTAACTAGTGAGAAGAGTACCCTTTATAGAACAGTTCAGAGTAGAACCGGCTCAGAGAGAGTTGCTGTGCAGCAGAGCCAGGTAGTAGAGAAGAGTGTAGAAAAGAGGGCTCAGGAAATTGCCTCACAGATATTTCATTTAAGGGCAAAGAGACTAAGCATTATTACGGGAGACACAGATGCTACTTTTAGTGGCGATGCTTTAAGAGCAGCAGTAGAAGAGATTAACCGTTTAGAAGATGAATACTTAAGTCTTTTTATGGGAAAGAGTACTACAAGTGTTCAAAAGATGAGTTTTGATGTTGTTCCAAAATCTAATAACGAAAAGCAGATATATATAGCTTTTAGGTTATCTGAAACTTCTGGTTTAATGCCAGCAAATAATCTTTCTGGTAGGCCTGTTGTTCTAGAGTTAATAAAAGAGGAGCAATTAGGTGTAGTTAATATGGATGTATCTATTACAGGGAAAGATAAAGTAATCTACAGAAAACCAATTGTAGTGAACGCTAGAGTTATGGATGGACAAGAGCTTTTAGTTCAGTCTAGGATTCCTGTTTATCAGCTGGGAGAGTTACTCTCTTTCCCTCTTGGAGTGGCAACAGGCAGGTTGTAATTTCAACCTTTTTTTGCTAATTTTGAACTTTGTCAATTATTAATTAAAAAATAAAATAAATTATGGACATTAAAAAATTAAACCCCCAGAGGGTTTGGAACCATTTTTATTCTCTAACGCAAATACCTCGGCCTTCAAAGAAAGAGGAAAAAGCGATACTTTTTTTAGAGAAATTTGGGAATGATCTTGGTCTAGAAACAATAAAAGATGAGTTAGGTAACGTTATTATTCGTAAGCCTGCAAGCCCTGGAATGGAAAATAGAAAAGGAATAATCCTTCAGGCGCATATAGATATGGTTCCTCAAAAAAATAGCGATAAAGTTCATGATTTTGAAAAGGACCCTATTGAAACAAAAATTGTAGATGAGTGGGTATATGCAAATGGAACTACTCTTGGAGCAGATAATGGTTTAGGAGTTGCTGTTGCAATGGCTGTTTTAGAAGATAAAGAGATGGTGCATGGCCCAGTAGAGGCTCTTTTCACTATGGACGAAGAGACTGGAATGACAGGTGCAAGAGGTCTTAAGCCTGGTATTTTGAAGGGCGATATTTTAATTAACCTAGACTCAGAAGATGAAGGTGAGCTTTATGTAGGTTGTGCTGGGGGGTTAGATTCCAATGTTACTTTTAAGTATACCGAAGAGAGAGTACGTGCTGGTTACGAAGGTTATAAATTAAATATAACTGGTCTTAAGGGAGGTCACTCTGGTATGGATATTATTTTAGGTAGAGGTAATGCCAATAAAGTTATGGTAAGAATTCTTCTTCCCCTAATTACAGACTTGCATGCTAGATTATCTTCTGTAGAGGGCGGAAGTCTACGAAATGCAATACCAAGAGAGGCTTTTGCTACTTTAGCTATACCAGCCGCAAAGGCAGAAAAAGCAAAGGAAATTGTAAGTGAACAACTTGGATATATTAAAAAGGAGCTTGCAGCTCATGAGCCAGACCTTACAATTACTCTAGATAAGTGCGACACTCCCGATACTATAATAGATAATATTACTGCACTAAATATGGTTAAAGCTGTGTATGCTTGCCCTAATGGCGTAGAGCGTATGAGTGATGCTATGCCAGGGTTGGTAGAAACCTCTAATAACCTTGCAATAGTAAAATCTGGAGATGGTGTTATAGAGATTAAAACTTTGATGAGAAGCTCTGTAGATAGTGCTAAAGAGGCTTATGCTACATCTATACAGTGTCTGTTTGAGTTGGCTGGAGCCGAGGTTGTATTCAGTGGTGGTTACCCAGGATGGCAGCCAAATATGGACTCAGATATTTTGAAGACAATGAAGGTTGTTTACAAAGATTTGTATGGAAATGAGCCTAAAGTAAAAGCTATTCATGCAGGTTTAGAGTGTGGTATTTTAGGTGGTGCTTACCCTAATTGGGATATGATCTCTTGTGGTCCAACAATTCGTTCTCCTCACTCTCCAGACGAGAGAGTAAATATTGCTACTGTAGAGAAATGGTGGAAATATATGATAGAGGTACTAAAAAATGCTCCTGTTAAAAAATAGTTAGCATTTTTAGTAAAGCAGATTAATTTGCAGGGCTGAAAATATTATTTTATATTTGCAGCCCTTTTTTAATTATAAAAGTAAAGAGAAATATGTTAAATCATTATGAAACCGTTTTCATTGCAACTCCCGTTTTATCTGACGTGCAGATAAAGGAAGCGGTAAAAAAGTATCGCGATTTTATCACAGATAATGGTGGTGAAATTGTGCAAGAAGAAGATTGGGGCCTTAAGAAACTGGCATACCCAATTCAGAAAAAAACCACTGGGTTTTATTATCTAATTGAGTTTATGGCTGCTCCTGAATTGATTGCAAAGCTTGAGCTTCAGTATCGTCGCGACGAGCGTATAATTCGTTTCCTAACATTTGCGCTAGACAAACATGCAGCAGCTTATGCCCAGAAAAGAAGAGCAAATAAATCTAAAGCAAAGGAGGCATAATTATGGCTATAGGATCAAAAAGTGAAATTCGTTATCTTACCCCCCCTACAGTAGAGGTAAAAAAGAAGAAATATTGCCGTTTTAAAAAGGCTGGTATTAAGTATATAGACTATAAGGATGCAGAATTCTTGAAGAAGTTTCTTAATGAACAAGGGAAAATTCTTCCACGCAGGCTCACTGGCACCTCTCTGAAATTTCAGAAGAAAGTTGCACAAGCCGTTAAGCGCGCAAGACATTTAGCTTTGCTTCCATACGTAACCGATTTAATGAAATAAGCTAAGGAGAAGATAAAATGGAAATTATATTAAAGCAAGATGTCCCTAATCTAGGAGACAAAGACGATATGGTAACTGTTCGTAATGGATACGCTACTAATTATCTTATTCCTCAAGGCTTTGCTATTATGGCTACTCCTTCTGTAAAGAAGATGCATGCCGAGAATCTTAAGCAAAGAGCGCATAAAGATGCTAAGTTAAGAGAAGAGGCAACTGCTCTTGCAGATAAGTTAGAAGGAATACAGGTTACTTTAGCTACAAAGGTAAGCGCCACAGGTAAGATATTTGGTTCTGTAAACAACATTCAAATTGCCGAGGCTCTAGCAGCAAAGGGGTTTGAAATAGACAGAAGAAATATCTCTATCACAGAGAAAGATACTGTTAAAGAGATTGGTATTTACGATGCTACGGTTAAATGCCATCGTGATATTAAAGCAAATATTAAAATTGAAGTAGTAGGAGAGGATTAATTTTCCACTCTAATAATTGACTAAGGTACTCAGGAGAGGGTACATTAGTTTTTTGTATCTGGCAAAGTGAACAATGTTATATTTAAGTTGTTATAGTTAAATAAATGTTAGAATAATTTGTCAATTAATAAAACTTAAGATTAAAAATTTATGATAAAAAAACTACTTACTTTCACTATTATGCTGTTTACTGTTGCAGCAATTGCGCAGCAGCAGCCACAGGCCAATAAATATGGCCCTTATGTAACTAATAAATTCTTTGATAACTGGTTCATCTCTGTAGGTGGAGGAGTCCAGGTTCTTTATGGAGAGCATGATACAAAAGCTGATTTCGCAGATAGGCTAGCTCCAGCGCTTGATATATCTCTAGGTAAATGGATTACTCCTAGTATAGGTGTTAGAACTCAATATGCAGGTTTAAAGGCAAAAGGTGTTACCACTAGTTCATCTGCAAAGTTTGTAACAGGAGCTTCTAGCGACCTTGCAGGTTATTATGACGAGGAGTTTAACTTCTTTAATTTACATGGTGATTTACTTTGGAATATCTCAAATACCATAGGTGGCTACAGAATGGACAGAACTTGGGACTTTATTCCGTTTGTTGGTTTTGGTTATGCTAAGTCTTGGAAAAAGAATGTAAACCCAGAGTACAAAGAGGTTTCTGCTACTGCAGGATTATTAAATGAACTTAGATTGTCAGACGCTGTAAATTTGAATCTTGAGCTTAGAGTTCTTATGGTTAATGATCGCTTTGACGGGTACCAAGTTGGCCAAGGTATAGAAGAGATTGTCTCTGCAACTATAGGTTTTACCTATAATTTTGCTAAAAGAGGCTTTGATAGATATGTTGAGCCAATTGCACCAGATTACTCTTCTTACAATAACAAGATTGCTGAGCTAGATAAGAGAATTGCCGATGCCGATGCAAAAGCTAAAAAACTAGCATCTGACTTAGCTGCAGAAAAGGCAAGGAAACCAGAAACTATTACATCTGTAGAGTATGTTGCAGCACCATTAGCTATTTTCTTCCCTATAGGTCAAGCTAGGCTTACAGATAAAGATCTAATTAACTTAGCTAGTTTTGCAGAGGTTCTTAAGAAGTCTGGAAAGTCATATAAAATTATGGGATCTGCAGATAAAGCTACAGGTAGTAAAGCAATTAATCAGAAGCTTAGCCAAGCTAGAGCAGATGCAGTTTATAATGCGCTTGTAAACAAGTTTGGTGTAAAAGGTAGTCAGTTGCAAGTAATTGCAAAAGGCGAGGAGAACGAGCCGTTTGACAAACCTATTCTTAACCGCGTAGTTATTCTTGAGTAGGCCTTATGCCTTATTCGTAGAATATTAAGATATAAGAAGAGGGTGTCTAAAGAGTATTTAGGCACCTTTTTTAGTATATTTATTGTTTGCAAGTACAAGTTATTTCCCTACATTGGGTATAATAATTATTTGTTTAAAAGGTAAATAAAAGAATATTATTCGTACCTTTGGAGACATTTTTATAAGCTATTTAAAGAAAAAATATTACATAATGAAACAAGATCTTCAAATTTTTGAACTCATTAAGAAGGAAGAGAATCGCCAATTACACGGCATAGAACTCATTGCTTCGGAAAACTTTGTTACGCCACAAGTTCTTTCTGCTTTAGGCTCTGTTTTAACAAATAAATATGCCGAGGGGTATCCTGGAGCTAGATATTATGGCGGTTGTGAGGTGGTAGATCAAGTAGAACAACTAGCTATAGATCGCTTATGTGAATTATTTGATGCTAAGTATGCCAATGTACAACCACATTCAGGAGCACAGGCAAATATGGCTGTATTTATGGCATGTCTAAAGCCAGGAGATACATTTATGGGACTAGATCTTGCCCATGGTGGGCACCTTACTCATGGGTCGCCTGTAAACATGTCTGGTATATTGTATAATGCGGTCTCTTACCAATTAAATGAAGAGACAGGGGTTATAGATTATGACCATATGGAAGCTAAAGCTCTAGAATATAAACCCAAAATGCTTATTGGGGGAGCTTCTGCCTATTCAAAAGAGTGGGATTGGGAGAGAATGAGAGCTATTGCAGATAAAGTTGGAGCAATATTTATGGTAGATATGGCTCACCCTGCTGGCCTTATAGCTGCTGGCTTACTTTCTAATCCTGTAAAACACGCCCATATTGTTACATCTACTACTCATAAAACACTTAGAGGCCCAAGAGGCGGTGTTATTTTAATGGGAGAAGATTTTGACAATCCTTTTGGAATAAAAACTCCTAAAGGAGCAATTAAAAAAATGTCTGCTGTATTAAATTCTAGTGTATTCCCAGGTATCCAAGGTGGCCCTTTAGAGCATTGTATTGCAGCTAAGGCTGTCTCTTTTTTCGAGGCATTGCAACCAGAATTTAAAACCTATCAGGCTCAAGTTCAAAGGAATGCAACTTCGATGGCTGAGTCTTTTATGGAAAAAGGATATAAAGTAGTTTCGGGAGGAACAGATAATCACCTTATGTTGATTGATTTAAGGGGTAAATTCCCAAATTTGACAGGTAAAGTAGCAGAAAAAGTACTTGTTTCTGCAGATATCACTGTGAATAAAAACATGGTTCCATTCGACTCTAGATCTCCTTTTCAAACTTCGGGAATTAGAGTAGGAACTCCTGCTGTTACCTCCAGAGGATTAGTAGAAAAAGATATGCCTTTTATAGTGGAGTTAATAGATAAGGTGCTTTCTAATATAGATAACGAGGCTGTTATTGCCGAGGTTAGAGAGCAAGTAAGAAAGAAGATGCACGGCTTACCACTTAATATTTGGTAATATTTTACCAAATTGTATATAATTATTAAGGTAAAGAGCTCTCTTCTTTTTGTTTGATAGGGGGCTCTTTCTCTATTTGGTCTATGGTGCTAATAGGTAATTGAGGTTTAATACGGAATAGTATCCATGTATATTTGAATTGAGGGAGTTCTGTATTAGTAACTTCTTCTCTTTTAGAAGGGATAATTGACCTGTCGCAAACAGCGTACCTATCTTTAGGCTTCTGTTCGGTAAATAGTTTAAAATCTTTTAGTAGTTTTTGGTCTGGCTCTAAATCAATAATTGGATATGCATCGCTAGGAATATTGTCTATATACTTTATTCTCTCTGCAGCTCTGTTTTTAATTTTAGCTGTCATTACTTTACACTCCTTTTTGTTCATAGTTGTTATAATACTATCTTCTTGGAGAAAAATAATTAATGAAACACTACCGTATGCATCGAACCTAGAAAGATCTCCTTCTGTAAAAAAAGCTACCATATCTGTAGATTTTATTTGGTTGTTATGAATAGAGTCTTCGGGAGCAATTATAAAAGAGTTGGACATAAAGTCAACTCTTTTAAGAGAGTTTTGAGCAACAAGTAACTGTATACTATCGGCTAAAAATTGATTATTTTCATTCCAAAGAACGGGTTCTTTGTAAAGTCTTATAATTGAGTCTATAGAGTTAAATCTAAGAGAGTCGCATTTACCTTGAAAATCGCTACGGTAAAACTTTACACTATTTTTAGCATCTACAAATCTAATCAATGTGGTATCTTTTACCAGTGTAGGCTCTTTTACAAAGGTAGTAGAGTCTATGCTTAATTTTGCTGACTCGGTCTGTAATGTGCTGTCTGTTATTAGTGTACTCTCTTTTATACTTTTGAGTAACTCTTTCTCTTTACTAAGAGGGATTGAGTCTGCAACAACTGGTTCAATGGGCTGGCCATACATCTCTTTAATTGGGTCGCGCTGGCTGTTTTTATACCTTTTATTTGAAGACGCTATTGTAGCAGAGTCTACTAGGTAGAGTGGCATATCTCTATAGTGAATAGTGTCTGCACTAAAAAAAAGAGTGTCTGGGGTTTCATTTTCAATGGAATAATATGCAATAGAAGGATTATTGTAGAGCTTGACCCATGTTAAACTATCTTTAGATGGGCTTTTGTTGTCTTGATATATAGCGTAATCAGAGAATAGTATAATAGATTGTGCAGTATCTACAATTTGAACATTATCCCATAATTGTGCAGTAGATAGAGCTTTTTGATATAAAATGCGGTCCCCCCAAATTTCATTCTGAGAGTTTAAAATATATGCGTCTTTTACAAAGTTGTAGGTCTCCTCTTCTTTGTTGTACCATCCTGTCTTAGAAGTGAGAAAAGCACTATTTTGCCAAGCCATGATTTGACCAAGAAAATCAACTTTATTGGTTTGAGTCCAGAAGGTTAGTGAATCACTTTTAAGAACCATATCACTAGTAGCCATCTCTACCTCTTCTAGGAATTTGAATCTATCTATTTTAGAGTGGTAATAGCCTCTTAAACTCTCAATAACTCTACCAGCAGTGTCCATCATGCTTCCTCCTTTGTAGAAGTAGGCTATGCTATCTTTTGTGTTGTAATCTAAAAAAAATGTTCTTAGACGGTTACTGTCTCCGTCTAGAAGTTCTACAATAGATCCTCTTACCTGAGCCAGTGAACTATCGGCAATATAGTGAATTCGGTCTCCAGATAAAGTTGTAGATTCTTGTATAATTTTAACATTACCTATTGCATCTATAATATTTTTACTTACATCCCATATGGCCGTGTCACAGATTATTAAAGCATTATTATGTAAAAACTGGGCATTTCCTGTAACTTTCTTTATATTTAAAAGCTCGTTTTCGTAAGTTTCGGCAGTTTCTGCTTTAATTAGTCTAACAAGCCTCCCTTGATCTTCTGCCTGTTGAGCATTAAGAGTGAAGGTAAGGAGTATTAAAAAAACAGAGTATAGACACCTTAATTTCATTTTATCCAACCCTCTTTAAGAAAAGGACAATATTGAAATAGAGGGTCAATTTTAATATATGTTGTCTTTTTCTTTTGATTGACAAATTCTTCTATAGCCTCCATTGCAAGTTTATTTCTAGCTTCATCTTGAAGAACAGAGAAATCGTTTATGTAATTTGCTGGGTGGGAAGGAATAATCTTCTCTAATTTAATGATTTTATAGATTGTATTTCCATCTCTACCCTCGTTGTCTGTGGTCTCAAAAGGTTCAGAAATATCTCCCTCTTTAAGACCTCTAATAATGTTATAATCTAGTATTTTAAGGTTCTCTTTATCGAAATAGGCCGACCCTGAGTTTTTATCGGCAACTAACCCTCCGTTTATATATGATTTTGTATCGTGAGAAAACCTGCGTGCAGCCATCTCAAATGAAACAGAATCGGCCTCTATTAGGTTTTTAATGCTGTCTAATCTCTTAAATGCTTTTGATCTATCTTCGTTTGTATATTCTGGGCGTATTAATATATGTCTAGCATTGAACATCTCTCCCTCTTTACTTATCATTTGGATAATGTGAAAGCCATCTGGAGTCTCTACAATTTGGGAAACTTGCCCCTCTTTTAAAGCTATTGCAATATCTGAAAAGGCTGGCCAATACATAGTTTTTGAGGCCATTCCTAGTTCGCCTCCTCTGGTAGCACTACCTGGGTCTTGAGAGTAGAGTGTTGCTAATGTACTAAAGCGTTCTCCCTTCATTACTCTTTCACGGAAACCTAGTAATCTCTCTTTTACAGCTAACTCGGCACTTTCCCTATCTGGATAGACTGCTATTTGTCTATATTTATATTGTGTTGGGATAATTGGAAGACTATCTTCGGAGGTGGTGTTATAGAACTCTTTTACATCTGAGGGTGTTAGCTCAGGGGCTGTTTGTGCAACTTTGCTCTGCATCTCTTGTGTGAGAAATTGCTCATGGAGAGCACTTCTCCACTCCTCTTTTAACCGAAACATAGGTTTTTTAAAATACTCTTCTGCGGCCTTTTCCCCTCCAAGCTGTGTCATTACATTGGAGATTCTCCTATTTAGTTCGTTTTCTACATTATCTGGACTAACTTGAATGCTGTCTAGACGAGCTTGTGTTAGAAATATTTTTTGAGTGAGCATATTTTGCAATATTTCACATCTAAGATTTTTATCTGATGTAACACCTTGGAGCATCATCATTTGAACTTCTGTTTCTAATTCAGATAGTTGAATCATGTCGTTCCCTATTAGGGCTATAGTTTTATCTACGAGCCCATTGTGGTATCTCTGTGAGTAGATAGTGGTTACCTGAGTAAATATGATAGCCAGTGTAACGATGACTGTTTTAGTACAGATTTTCATTTTTGCGATTATCGTTAATATTTGTTTTAATAGTATTGTTTATTAGCGCTTCTTTTATAAGCTCTTGTTCAAGTTCTTTAATAAGGCTTTGTTTACGTTTTCCAATAATAATCTCTTTGATTTTAGGGAGATAAAATTCAAAAGGAGGAGTCTCGCCTGGGGCAAATTTTTCTGTAAAGAAAGCAAAATAATTGTACAAAGAATCTTTAGTTTCAATGAAGTTACCTGTTTTGAGTTCATTCTC
>JAQVZL010000111.1 GCA_028708215.1 Bacteroidales bacterium | reverse complement strand
GGTACTGTATCTGAGGTATTTATATCTGTAGCTATTTTCATGTTTCCCATGTTAAGTATTGGGTTTTTAATTGCAGTACTCTCTAGCAATCAAGTTCAATCTGTTTACATGCTTACATTTATTCTTTTGAATTTAATTTTATTAGGAACAATGTTTACTCAATTGAGTAGTATGCCAATATGGGCTCAGAATCTAGCACTAATAAACCCTCTTTACTACATATTAGAGATCTCTAGAAACATTGTATTTAAAGGTACTCCACTGCTTAAAATGTTACCGCAATTGACTGTTCTTATTGCAATAGGCTTTGTGGTGACCTCTATTGCAGTTTTGAAAATGAGTAGATCACATTCTAGATGGTAGCTAAAGTTTCCCACCCCACAACTTCTGGGAGACGATTTTCCAGGAGATGATTGTTCATAACCTACTTACTAAGTGGTAGTTAGCTTTTGGAAATAAGCCCTTTTGGGGGTTATTTAAAAAAATCAAACTCCTGGTTACTAAGTATTTACTTGTAATCATCTCCTGGCAATGTTTGCTTTGCTCTGCTGAGCAGACAGCAAGTAGTGAACAATCAAAATATACAATGGGAAGAAAAGCTAGGTGGGAAACTTTAGCTGGTAGGTGAGTTAGGCTCCAGGAGGTGGTAACGTTCTTTTTAGTACCATTCTGGTCTCAATTCCAAAGTAATCTGTACTTATTGTAAGGCGGTTATCTTTTATCCCTTTAAGTGAAAAAGTTACGCTCTCTCCAGTTTGTGGGTCTGTAAAAACTAAACCTGTAGATGAAACTCTATTTGCCCCGCTTTTGATAAGACGGTCTATAGAGCTGTCAAAAATAACAAATGACTTGTCTTCAAAAATTTCTATATACGAAGATCTGTATGAAAGATCTACTTCTGGATTGGAACTCTCATACTCCCATTTACCTAGATAGATTAATGTACCATCTTCTTTAGAACAGTAGCTTAAAGAGAGTACTAAAACAGCTAAATAAATTGCCATTAAGAACTTAGATAAACTTAATACTCTGTTTTTCATAATGTAGATCATTGCTTGTTTACAAAAATAATATAATTTACTGTTCTGCAGATACTAATTTAATGTTTAATCTATAAGATTGTTAATAAACTTTTTAGAGATAAACTTATTTCAATACCTTTGATTGTTATCTTTTAAATTAAACTTAAAATGATTATAGGAATTGATATTGGCAGTACAACAACAAAGGCCGTTGCTATTAAAAAGGGAGTTGTTATTAGAACTGTTAAAACCCGTGCATACGATGCAATAACCTCTGCTACAGGAGCCTTGGGAAAGATGTTGGTAGAGAGTAATTTGAGTTTTAGTGCTGTAGAGAAAATAGTGGTTACGGGCGTGGGGTCTCTATTTATAAAAGATAAAATATTTGGGATTCCTACAGAGAGAATAGATGAGATTGAGGCCATAGGGTTGGGTGGAATGTATCTCTGTAAAAGAGATAGTGTTGTAATTGCGAATATTGGCACAGGAACTTCAATTATTGAAGCTAATAGAGATAAAATAACACACTTAGGTGGAACAGGAGTAGGAGGCGGAACAATAACGGGGCTCTCTAAAGAGCTTATACATTCTACAACTTTCGATCATATTCTGAAACTAGCTCAAAAGGGCGATTTACAACATGTAGACCTGCTTATTGAAGACATTTCAGACAGAGGGATTAGTTTTTTAGACCCTAAAGCTACAGCTTCTAATTTTGGTAAAATGTCTGATACTGCTGGCAAAGAAGACTTTGCATTGGCTATTATTAATATGGTTTTTCAGGTAATAGGAATGATAGCCGTTTTTGCAGCAAAAAGTAGAGATGCAAATTCTATTTTAGTTACAGGTAATGGTAGCAAAAATTTATTAGGCCAAAATGTTTTAAATGAGATCTCTAAACTCTACCATGTAGGGTTTGAGTTTCCAGAAGATGCAGAGTATGCAACAGCAATAGGAGCCGCTCTTTCGAAGGAGTAACTACATTCTACTTTTTTTGCCTCTTTAAAATGCAATATTTTAGTTGTGTTTTAAAAAACACTGTTGTTAATAAAGTTTCCCACCTTGTAACCATCAGACAGCCATGGTATGAAGCAAGTCTTTTGATGAAATTATGAGCATCATAACATAATGAGGAATTTTTCTGGGAGATGATTAGTCATAACCTGCTTATTACATGGTAGTTAACTTTTGGAACTAAGTGCTTTTTGAGGCAATTTTAAGCACTAATTCTTTGTTTATTAGGAGTTTACGAGTGATAGTCTCCTAGTAATATTGGCTCAGCCCTGCTAGTTTGCTTGGCAAACAAGAGTCCGACCTAGCGTGGGTAGGCATTGTCGTAACAGGCTACCATTTTGAGGGTTAAGTTTTTAAATAGGCCAAATAACACGGTGTTTAAAAAGCCAACTATCTCATTTTGTGAGATTTATAAAAATGCCTAACGAGTCGCGAAGTTTCCCACCTTATAAGTTCTTAATAATAAGCGACAAAGGCAACTTTACTTATAAAAAATCTAAACTATTATGTTAGCTAAAGCATCAACACTAAAATTTATCCATCAGATGAATTATCAACTACTTGTAAATGAGATATATATCTAAGGCAAAACTCCTAAAAATAGCTGTTTTGCAACTTTTGCACTTTGTAATTTCTTTCTAATCAAGAATATGCTAATTCATCTGATGGATAATAAAACTAGGTGAGTTTTATGATATTGACTTAGGTGAGAAACTTTAGCTGGCAAGTCTTGCTCTCGGTAACATGTTTTCTACTG
>JAQVZL010000110.1 GCA_028708215.1 Bacteroidales bacterium | reverse complement strand
ACAGGAAGTTATATAATGACTGGGAAAATTATCAATCGGCAAAGATAAGCAATATATCACTATTGCCCACTAAAAAGAGAAACATAATTTTTTCTGGAATAGGTTTTATAATTATAATCTTCTTAAAGGTAGAACTAAGTTAATAGCCAAAAAATTCTCTATAAGAAACTTCAAAAATAAAAAGTTGCATAATTAAAATACAATTTCTAGCTTTGCCTCTGGAAAAAAGCAGATGCAGTTACAAACTAACATAAATTTAATTAACCAAAGAGCTAACTCTTTGGTTAATTCGTGTTACTATTCCTGTTCTTGTTCTACATCTACAGCAACGGCCATCTCTATGGCCACCGCTTCCATGATGATGATGATGCGAATGCATCGTAAGATGCATAGATAAAGTTCCGGGCTCTAATTGAGTCCATCAGGGAAAATCCTGAAAATTTAGAGAAGGCATATGCCTTCAAAAAATCAAACTTTTTTCACATCAATCATCACTCACAATGAAACATAATCATTTTGACACTCTGCTTGTACATGCAGGAAGAGAAAAAACAAGAAGTAATGGCCCTTGCGCCACTCCATTATACCAAACATCGTCTTTTTTGTTTGACAACTCAAGCCATGCTGCAAACCTGTTCTCATTAACTGAGCCTGGCCATATCTATACAAGACTCTCCAATCCAACAACTCAAGTATTAGAAGAGAGAGTTGCAGCATTAGAGCAAAGTACAGCAGCTGTAGCAGTATCTTCTGGACAGGCCTCTCAATTTTTAACAATCCAAAACTTAGCATGCGCTGGCGATAATATTGTAAGTAGCGCCTCTCTGTATGGAGGGAGTTACAATCAATTCAAAGCAAGTTTTGCAAATCTTGGAATAGAATTTCGCTTTGCACCCAAAGGAGAGATTAAAAGTTTTGAATCTTTAATTGACTCTAAAACAAAAGCAATTTTCATAGAGGCTATAGGTAATTCAGATTTTTACATTCCAGATTTTGAGCAGTTTGCCCAACTAAGTAAAAAACACAATATTCCATTGGTTGTAGACAATACCTTTGGAGCAGCTGGCTATCTTTTTAAACCTGCTCATTGGGGCGCAGCAGTAATAACTCATGCAGCAACTAAATGGATTGGAGGGCATGGCACCTCTATTGGAGGAGTAGTTGTAGATACAGGCACTTTCAATTGGAATAACGGTAAGTTTCCACTATTCACAAAACCGTCTGAATCTTATCATGGCCTCAATTTTTGGGATAGTTTTGGAGCAGATTCACCCTCTGGTAATATAGCTTTTGCAGTAAAAGCACGTGCCGAGGGTCTAAGAGATTGGGGGTGCAGCCTAAGCCCATTCAATGCTTTTCTTATACTACAAGGAATTGAGACGCTCTCTTTAAGAATGGATAAAATATTAGCCAATACACAACAGCTTGCAGAGTGGTTAGAAAAACACCCACAAGTAGAGAGAGTAAATTATCCTGGATTAAAGAGCAATCCCAATTATGAAAATGGAAAAAAATATCTCAAACATGGCTTTGGTGGAGTTCTCTCGGTTGATATTAAAGGGAGCCGAGAAGAGAGTGCAAAGTTTGTTAACTCCTTAGAACTTCTTGAACACCTAGTAAATGTGGGAGACAACAAAACTCTTATTAACCACTTTGCCTCTACTACTCATGCCCAGCTTAGTAGAGAGGCTCTAGAGGCTGCAGGAATAGGTCAAAACACATTAAGAATCTCTCTTGGCATTGAACATATAGAAGACATTAAGAGAGATTTATCAAACTCTTTTACTCAATTAAAATAGCCTATATCAACGATTTAGCTCAATTAAAGTAACCTAAACCAGAAATGAACCCTAACTAATGGAAAAAAGAACATTTAAATATAACAGCAGTTTTGAACTAGAGAATGGAGAGAAGTTAGAATTTTTAGAGATCACTTACCACATCTCTGGTCAACCAGCTCCTTGGAAAAAGGTTATTTGGATTTGTCACGCACTAACCGCAAATTCAAATGCACAAGAGTGGTGGAGCGGTTTAACTGGCCCAGGGAAACTATTTGATACCCAAACAAATTGTGTAATTTGCGCCAATATAATTGGTTCTTGCTATGGAACTACGGGCCCCACCTCAACTGCCCCAAACGGCAAACCCTACTTACAGAAATTCCCTCTTACAACAGTAAGAGACACAGTAAAAGCACATAATCTTTTAAGAGAACATTTGAAAATAAACCAGATAGAGCTAATTACTGGAGCATCAATTGGCGGCTTTCAAGCACTTGAATGGAGTATTATGTACCCCTCTGTTATAAGAAACCTTCTATTAATAGCTTGTAACGCAGCAGTAACCCCTTGGGGAGCCGCATTCAACGAGTCTCAAAGGATGGCAATAATGAGCGATCCTTCCTTTTTAGAGCAAAAAAATGCCCATGGAGGGAAAAAAGGGCTCTCAGCTGCTCGTTCAATTGCATTGCTCTCTTACCGCTCATATAAAGGCTATAATTACTCACAACAAGAACAACAACAAGATTTTATATTTGCTTCAAGAGCTTGCAGCTACCAAGAATATCAAGGAGAAAAGCTCTCTTCCAGGTTCGACGCCTACTCCTATTACACCCTAACAAAAGCTGTAGATAGCCATAATGTTGGCCGAGGTAGGGGCGGAGTAAAAAAGGCTCTTGCTAAAATAACTGCCCCTACGGTTGTAGTAGGGATAGAGAGCGACTTACTATTCCCTATTGAGGAACAGATCTTTATGGCACAGCACATAAAAAATGCAGAGTTTGAATTAATAAAATCAATAT
>JAQVZL010000057.1 GCA_028708215.1 Bacteroidales bacterium | reverse complement strand
AGATGGCATTATCAAATTACTGTTGCTTAAAAGGTGTAAGCCCTGAGCCATACGGGTATAAGAGCCTTTTACTGCCATTTTATCATTAATAAGGTATCTTACAGAAAGGCGAGGCTCAACTGAGTGGCGCATATTCCCTTTTACTGCATACAATGAGTATCTCAGCCCAAGATTCATTTTCCAATTACTGCCTACCTCAAAATCGTCCTCGCCGTAGAGTGAAATGATTTGCATATTGTGGCTGTTTCCCAAAAGAGTATCAATAAATTGTGTAGTTTCCACAGGAGTATCTCCATATACCGTTTTTTTGTAACTATCCTTAAAAACATCAACCACAGGGCCAAAATGCTGCAAAGAAATTTTTCCACCCCATCTTATGTTATGTTTTTCTTTAGCCAAAAGGAAATCAGTTGCCAATGCAATGTCACTGACATCGGAATTGCACACAACATACGAATCTTCTTTAAATTTATAGAGCACCTTAGATGGCTTGTTAAGATCTGTAGCCATCTCATCTATCTGGGATGCGTTTTTTAATCTGTAATCATACCTGCTAAAACTCAAATTGGTATTTACCCTAAAGCTTTTACCATTATTATGTGTATAAAAGAGGCTGGAAACCATATTTCCCCACCTGTTTTCTATCTTATTGCTTCTCTCATTATGGTAAGAAGCATTTCCTGATGAGTATGATTGCACACTCTCAGTAGGGGAAGAATCATTTATATCCTTTCCCAAATAAAAAACTGCTGAGAGTTTGTCTTTATTAGAAAAACGGTGTACCAACTTGGCATTTATATCGTAAAAATTCATATTGGTATAGGGCTGCAGGCTCTTCGGATTATCATAAATCTTCTCCAATAAAGGCATAACAATTGCATCAAAATAGGATGCTCTAACACCAATATTGAATGATGTATTACCTCTCCATATAGGCCCCTCCAACTGCATTTTAGAGGAGAGCATTCCTACACCCACACTCCCCTGCATTTTCTCAAAATCCCCCTCCTTTATCCCTATATCCACAATACCTGATAATCTTGCTCCATACCTAGCAGGAAAAGCACCCTTGTAAAGCACTACATTATTTACCATATCTGCATTTATGGCAGATACAAACCCTTTAAGATGCTCAGAGTTATAAAGGGTACTTCCATCCAATGTAATAAGATTTTGATCATAATTGCCACCCCTTACAAAGATCCCCGCTGTACCATCTCCCGATGATTGCACCCCCGGCAATTTCTGCAAAACTTTCATTACATCAACCTCACCAAACAGCGCAGGAACACTCTTTATACTCTTTACGGGAATTGCAATTGCACTCATCTGGGTACTTCTTACACCTAAATCGGCCCTTGCCCCATACACATACACCTCTGTAATGGTATCCTGGGCAAAAACAAACAAAGTGCACAACAATAATCCAGATAACAGGAACAATCTTTTCATAGGCAGATGATATTAGAACAATAATTTAACTCCAATAGAGCAACACGACTCTACACCAATACCGCCCTCTGCAAATATTCCAAGATGATTAAACAATACATACTGCAGACCTACAGGAACTGCCTGCCATGCAAAACCGCTTTTATCTTCCCAATCTGTTATTGCCGCAAAACTGCTTAAATCCTCCATTATAGGATTGCTCACATTCATCTTTATGCTACCTAATCCCACACGTGAATACAGAGTAAAATTACCTCTCACAAACCATTTGTATCTTGCATTGAGCATAAAGATGTTATATTTTGCATCTACAGATGCCGTTTTATTGGCAGCTGCATTAAGCCATAAATCAGACTCCATTTCGCTTGCAGAGTAAGAGAGTCCAATCCCCAAAGATTTTGAGAGATTAATCATGTATCCCAGAGAGAGAGAATTTGTATATTTTTGATTTTTAAATTGTAACGAGGTGTTTAATCCACTAAAAACTGGCTCACATTCCGGGAAAAAAGATTCGTCTGCAGCAAAGCCAATACTAGCATAAATCTCATGATTTAGTGCAGATTTTCTCTCTTGCCCCTGCAACGTAAGAGAACTGAATGATAAGATTAAAAATAAAATCTGGAATTTTTTCATAAGGCACATTTTTATTATTCAACAACACCTTCAATCCAATAGGATGATATATATTCTCCCATACTCGTATACACATCACAGGTTATTGTATACAAGCCTGATTTATTAAATGATATATTTGCATTATCTCCATTTTCTGTTACCGTAGCTACTGTGCCTATCACATTTTCTCCTTCTTTATTATCAACAATGCTCCATATATAATCCAAAGTATACCCGTACGGAGTAATAATATTGTTTGTTATATAATAGTTAGCTATTTCCCCTACATAAACGCCTCTACTTGAAATAGAACATTCTAATATATTATTAAAAAATGTCCTTTTACTATAATAATTCTTTCCTGGTGAATATGGACAATAATCAGGATCGTGCAACATCAAAGGCAATGATCCCCATTTAGAAAGATATTTACCCGAAACAGTTGGAGATGTAATAGCAGAATGATCGCCGTTATAATAATGTATTTTTACCGCATTGGAGGCAGTTGTAGTGGAATAATACTCTCTACTTGACCAATAAACGCTAAGATTAGCATTCCCATTAATCCAACATGTTGGTCCACCATCCTGCATATTCCATGCATAACTATGGCAGTTATATAAAGCCGTTGGCTCAGAAAGGATAGTTGCATTAGGAAAATTAGTAGACACCCATTCTAAAGCATCCTCCTTTTCCGTATTTGTCATTTCAGTTCTTATCATAGCCTCTATTGGATTTCCAAATTTAGTATAAACAGTTATGTATGTTTGCCCATAAGTACAAACACTTACTATTATAAGAATAATATTTAAAACAAATTGCTTCATAACGATATTATTTTACAATATTTGAAATTTCTGTGTACATAAAAGGATCACTTACAATCCCACCTCTTTCAACAAACTGATTCAGCAGAACGGAATCTCTTGTACTAAGAGAAATTGTCTTGAGTTTAATTTTTGCACCTATTAGTAAAGATTTTCTTACAGTATTGATACTAAAAATTTCAGAGTGTTTAATTTTCTCATTAAGATTCTCTTTCATTAATTTTTCCAATCGCTGAGTATTCTTATCTTTAGATATTGGAAATATTTCATCTGACGCTAAGATCAACTCTAAATAACCTATATGTATAGGATTTAATATATCCAAATTTCCACCATTGGATTTTGTTGCAACTGATACATTATCGTAATAATCTAATAATTTTTCGGCAGCATCTCCTCTCTTTTTTAACTCCTGAAAGCCATTGAAGTTACACATTATCTCTTTGATACCATCCATCTCATTATTGTATGCCATATACATTCCATACAAGGGGTAGTTCATACAAGTCTCAATGAGATTTTTAGTCGAAATTTTATCAAGCCAATTTTCTGGAATTTGACATGCATCTTGCATTTCTTTTAAAGACTTAAAAGTAGCCCAAACAGATGGCTTGGTAACTAGTTCAAATGAATAAGGTACATTTTCTTTGAATTCGCAAGTCTCATCTACCTTATCAATGCTCGCATCTTTATTACAAGAAGCAAGGATAAAGCTTAGAAATACAACCATAAAAGTAATGTTTTTCATAATTGATATATTTTTAAGTGAAATAAACTATAACTATATATCCATATATCTGCAAAGTGTCCGTCTTCAAATCAAAGCGCAATCAGATTCTAGAGCTATTTTAAAGTAAACCAAAGTTAAGAGTTTTTAAATAATTTCTATTTTCATAGGATTTGATAATGAACGTAAAGATTTTTGCGCCTTCAAAGTGAGTGAAACCAAGCTCAAGAATTTTAGGTTCTTTGGGCTTGTTCTGTTTTTAATAACAAAGCGGTGTAGCCCTCTTCCCTCCAAAGTCGGTCAGAAGGCTACCTTTTTATTAACTCCGCTTGTGACTACAGAGCCAAGATGGTCTCCTTCGTCAGTATGGGCTTCATAGCTCTATCCCAAAGGTGCGTCTACTCCCCAACCGCCATCAATCCATACCTCAATTCCTATTTGTTCAATTTTTTCTAACAAGTCAATTACATCTTTTTCGTTCATCATAAATATACATAACTGTCCACTAATGATAAATATACAGTTGATGTTTTCGTCTTTCTGTCTATTCAATTACTACACCGTTCGTGCATTTCCGAACCAGATAGCTTACGCCCCCTAAGAACCGTACGTGCGATTTTCACCGTATACGGCTCAGGCACTTTTAAGGCTGACCTTGTTAAGGTCAACCCGGCTGTTATTACTGTTTTTATCTGATATAAATGGAGTAATTTGTTTACACTCTTTTGCCAAATCATCTCGCCACTTGGTTCTTTGAAAAAAATATTTGTCGTATTCTTTAAGAAAAGGGTTTGCTTTGGCTTTCACTATCACTTGATACTGAATTGGCAAAAATATCTCAAGAAATCCTCCTCGCCAGATTTAGAAACATACATTAAATTCGTCTAGTTAGATATGATTGACATAAGTGGGAAACTTTAGCAGAAGAACTAAAGTTGTGGAATGAGTTAAAATAACATATATTTACATTACAACTTTTAAAATAATAAACTATGAAAAAACTAAATTGGCCATTTGCAGTTGTTTTAGTGCTCGTTGGAGTATTAGGGAGCTGTACAGGCAATAAATCGGTGCCTCTAATTGATAGAGAAATTTTCTTTGATAATCCTGAAATATCTGGAATGCAACTCTCTCCAGATGGATTTTATTTAACTTTTTTAAAGCCTTATAATGGGACCAATAATATTTGGCTAAAGGGTATTAATGATCCTTTTGATGAGGCTGTTCCTATTTCTCAGGACTCTTCAAGAGCTATCTCTAGCTATATGTGGTCTAGAGATAGTAAATTTATCTTGTATGTTCAAGATAGTGGTGGTGATGAGAATTACAATATTTATGCTATTGACCCTGCAGAGGCTTCTGAAGAGGAGATTCACGAACCAAGAAATCTCACTAATTTAGAGGGTATTAGAGTTATGATTTTTGATGTGCCGCGTTCAAATCACGATCTGCTCTATTTGGGTATTAACGATAGAGACAAAGCGTGGCATGATTTATATAGCTTGCAAATTTCTACTGGCAAACTCAATTTAATTAGAGAGAACACCAATAGATATACAGGTTGGATATTTGATAACGATGCTAAGCTTAGATTAGCTTCTCGTTCCCGGGTAGATGGTACAAGCGAGCTTTGGCGTATAGATAAGGTTGGTGAAACAAAACTTTATGAATCTTCAATTTTTGAAACAGCATATCCAATCTCTTTTAAAAAGGATAATAGACATTTTTATATTGTATCTAATGTAGGTGAAGAGAATAACTTCACTCAGCTCTATCAAATGGATATTAAAACGGGTGATATGGAGCTAATTGAGGGTGATCCAGAGGGTAAAGCAGATTTTGGCGGCCTGGCAATTTCAGATAAAACTTTAGATATACTTTACACATCTTATACAGATGCTTATACTCGGCGTTATTATAAAGATAAAGAGTTTGAAGAGCAAGTTAAGAGCATAGAAGCTCAGTTCCCTAACGAAAAAGTTAGTATGTATGGAGCTACTGCAGATGAGAATTTATGGATAGTTAATGTATGGAGCGACGTTAACCCTGGAGAAACCTATATTTATAATGTAGAGACTAAGGAGTTGCATTTTCAGAACAAGCTTAGGCCCAATTTAGATAAAGAGAACCTTTCGCCCGTTAAGAGCATTACTTACAACTCTTCAGATGGGCTAGAGATTCAGGCTTACCTTACTCTACCTAAAGGTAGTAGTGGGAAAAAATTACCTCTGGTTGTAAATCCTCACGGAGGGCCTTGGGCAAGAGATAGGTGGGGTTATAACCCATATGCTCAATTTTTGGCAAACCGTGGTTATGCTGTTTTACAACCCAACTTTAGGGCATCAACTGGTTTTGGTAAAGCTTTTCTTAATGCAGGAAATAAGCAGTGGGGAGATCTAATGCAAGACGATATAACTTGGGGGGTAAAACATCTTATAGATCAAGGAGTAGTAGATAAAGAGCGTGTTGCTATATTTGGAGGCTCATACGGAGGCTACGCAACCCTTGCAGGCTTGGCTTTTACTCCAGACTTGTACACTTGTGGGGTTTCAGTTGTTGGCCCATCTAATCTAATTACTTTACTTAACTCTTTACCTCCTTATTGGGAAGCTGGGCGTAAAACTTTTTACGAACGTATGGGAGACCCAAATACACCAGAAGGGTTAGAGCAGATTAAGAGACAATCTCCTCTATTTTCTGCAGATAAAATTGTGGCTCCATTGTTGGTTGTGCAAGGCCAAAACGACCCTAGAGTTAATAAGGCCGAGTCTGATCAAATTGTTATTGCGTTGCGCGATAGGGGTTTCCCTGTGGAGTACCTGAATGCACCAGACGAGGGGCATGGATATGCTCGCCCTGTAAATAATATGGCCTATATTGTTGCTATGGAGAGATTCTTAGCAAAATACTTAGATGGTCGTTGCCAAGAGACTGTAACCGAGCCAGTAGCCAAACGCCTAGAAGAGATTACAGTAGATATTAACAGTGTAGAGCTACCATAATAAAACATATATAAAGCCACCTAAAATAATAACCTTTATGATTTTAAAAAAAGCAGTAATTGCGTCTCTAATAGTAGCTGGCTTGTTGGGGTGTCAATCTCAAAAACCAATAAGTAACCCTCGTATTGCAATTGCAGGCTTGGCTATAGAGTGTAGCACCTTTTCGCCTGCAGAAACCCATGTAGAAGATTTTCGTGCCCGACGTGGCCAAGAGATTTTTTTTACTACCCATTTTTACATATAGATTCTCTAACAAGGCAAAGAGCACAATACTTTCCAGCATTGAGAGGGCATGCAACTCCTGGTGGCATAGTTACCCGTGAAGCTTATGACACACTAATGAACGAGATGTTAGAGAGGCTAAAAGAGAACCTCCCTTACGATGGTCTCTTTTTTGATATTCATGGTGCAATGAGTGTAGTTGGGCTAGACGATCCTGAGGGAGATATGATTAAGAGGGTTAGAGAGGTTATTGGTAAAGAGACAATAATCTCTACCTCTATGGATTTGCATGGCAACGTCTCTTGGGAGTTGGCTCACCAGTCAGACATTATTACCTGCTATAGGCTTGCTCCACATGAAGATGCAATAGAGTCTAAAAAACGTGCATTGGTCAACTTAATAGATAGATTAGAGTCAGGTAAAGGTAAACCTACCTATAAGGCGTGGATTCCTGTTCCTATTTTACTGCCGGGAGAAAAAACCAGTACTCGTATTGAGCCAGCAAAGAGCCTATATGCTCAAGTTGACCCTCTCACAAAACAAGAGGGTGTGTTAGACGCTGCTATTTGGGTAGGGTATGCGTGGGCAGATGAGCCGCGAAACAGAGCGGTAGTTATGGTAACAGGCGATAATAAGGAGGCAGTTAAAAACTCGGCAGAGGCATTAGCTCAATCTTTTTGGGATGTTCGCGAGCAGTTTGAGTTTGTGGCTCCTGTGGCTCCGTTAGATGAGTGTTTGCAAATGGCTATTAATAGCAGTGATAAACCATTTATTATAAGCGATATGGGAGATAACCCTACTGCTGGTGGTGCAGGTGATGTAACTTGGACTCTAAAGCAAATACTTGAACACCATGCTTTTAAAAAGCAGAATGGTCCAACATTAATTTATGCATCAATTCCAGGGCCTAAACTTATTGCTAAGGCCCTAGAAGTTGGTGTTGGTGGTAGGGTAGAGGCTTATGTGGGGGCCCAGGTAGATAATAGATATGAAGGGCCAATAATGCTTAATGGTGTTGTAGAGGCTATACGCGAAGGAGATAGGAGTGCACAGACAGAGGTTGTTGTGCGTGTAGGCAGTGTAAGAGTTATTGTTACAAATAAAAGGAAGCCCTATCATTACGAGGCAGACTTTACTAACTTAGGACTAGAACCTCGTAAAGCAGATGTTTTAGTGGTTAAGATAGGTTATTTGGTACCAGAGTTATACAATATGCGTGGTGGTTGGATTATGGCACAAACACCTGGTGGAGTAGATCAAGATTTACATAGATTGCCTTACAAAAGAATTGAACGCCCAATGTACCCGCTAGACCCAGATATGAGCGACCCAGATTTATCTGCCCGGTTTATTCCCCTTTCGCACCAAAAGGCTGCTATTTAATTATAACATCTACAACTACAGGCCTATGGTCAGATGCTATACTTTCTGGAACAACGCTGTTGTATAATACTTTGTAGGTGAAGTTTTTTAAGTTTTTGCCAAATATATAATCTATACAAATTTCTGGGCTATTGGCTGGAAATGTAGCAATAGAGTTGTTAGAGAGAGTTGTAAAAACAGTATTTATTATTTGAATGGTTTTAGATTGTGGCTGTGCGTTAAAATCGCCTCCAACAAGCATTGGCTTGTTAAACAGCATGGCCTCTCTATTTAAAATTTTTGCCCCCTCAACTCTATCTTCTTCTGTTAATGAGAAGTGAGTAGTAGCGGCAACAAAATTGCGAAATTCAACAATGAGTAAAATTCTAGACTCTTCTCTCCCTGGCAAAGCAACCTTTTTTATTGATAGGGGTTTCTCTTTGGAGAGCATGCCTACCCCGTACCTGCCACCAGAATAGTCTATGGCTCCAGCAAAAGTAGCAAACATGCTAGTCATACGCCCTAGCTCTTCAATTTGATTTACACCCCCAGTTCTGGAAGTAACGCTATCTATCTCTTGTAGCGCTGCTATAAAAGGATTTTCCCGATTTATAACACTAGCAATGCGCTCTAGATCTTGGTTTAAATCCATACCCTTTCCAACTCTAATGTTGTAACTCATAAAGCGTACCTTTCCCGCATCATTTACAATTTGTGCCTGAACCGCCACCATTGAGCAGATAAATAGCACCGTCAAAAATAGTCTCATAACTTCAAAGTTAATAAAAATCTCAACTACCCTCACATATTTTCGCTAATTGATTACTACTAGCTTGTTTGAGTAATTGAGATATTTTAACTATTTTAGAGAGTAAGTTTGTTTTAACCTAATGGCTTTAATATATGAACAGAAAACCAGCAGTAGCAGGCAGTTTTTACCCTGCATCCCATACAGAACTTAGTGCCCAACTAGATAAGTTATTTGAAAATGCATTGCCTAAAAAAGTTAAAAATGTAGGCGCAATTATCTCACCTCATGCAGGATATGTTTTTTCTGGTGGAGTGGCTGCAACTGCTTTTAACCAGATAGATAGAGAGAAAGAGTATGAGAGGGTGTTTATTATTGCCTCTTCTCATAGAGCTTCATTCCCTGGAGCATCTGTTTTTTGCAATAGTAATTTTGAGATGCCATATGGGCAGGAGTCTGTAGATACTCAATTGGGTAAGTTTTTATGCAAAGAGTTTCCTACTCTTTTTAGCTCAAACCCTCACCATCATTCAAAAGAACACAGCATTGAGGTTCAGTTACCGTTTATTAAATTTACTCTTAAGCCCACTTATAAAATTGTGCCCATTTTGCTGGGCGATGTTTCTCCAGAAATGTGCCATAGTATAGCAGAGAAATTGAAGCCTTACTTTAATAGTGAAAATCTCTTTGTTATTAGTAGCGATTTTTCTCACTATCCCAATTATGACAATGCTCGTGCAGTAGATCAAGCAACTATGCATGCTATTGTGAGTAATAATCCAGAGACTCTTATTAAGGTTATAGAGGAGAACCAGAGTAAGGGAGTTGAAAAGTTAGTAACCTCTTTATGTGGGTGGAGTTCAGTACTGGTTTTGCACTATTTAACAGAGCAAGATCGCTTTTACAGCTATCATCCTCTGGAGTATAAGAATTCGGGAGACAACGCCCTTTATGGAGAGATGGATAGCGTGGTTGGCTATTGGGCTATTGCAATTTCAAGAGATAGCGAAGTTCTACATTGGATTGCACGCCGCGCAATTGAAAAAGCAATTACAGAAGAGAACCCTATTCACTCAAACGAAAAGGACTCGGCCAATTTAAAAGCCCATGTTGTAAAAGAGCTAGGAGTAAAAGAGATTCCCCTTTCGCTAACAGAGGAGTGTGGCGTTTTTGTCACTCTTAAGAAGAAGGGCAAATTGCGGGGGTGTATTGGCTACATACAGAGTAATACCCCTCTTTATAAAGAGGTTGCCAACGTTGCAGTGCTTGCCGCATGTTACGACAATAGGTTTAATAAGGTTACACCTAAAGAACTAGAAGAGATTGAGATAGAAATATCTGTGCTATCTCCTATGCAGCTTATAAAAAATATTGAAGAGATAGAGATAGGTAAACATGGCATTTTAGTTCAAAAAGGAGATAAGTCTGGGCTCTTTTTGCCTCAGGTGGGTGCCGAGACTAAATGGAGCCGTGAACAGTTTTTAGGCCACTGCGCCAGAGACAAAGCAGGCCTAGGCTGGGACGGCTGGAAAGATGCCCAAATCTCTATATTTACTGTTGCAATTATTTGACTCCACCTAGCGTTAAATATTGCCGTTATAAACGTGCTCTAAGCCGCACTCTAGTGCAATTTTTTTTGCATCCCTTAATGTGGTTAGAGAGGTGGGTTTAGAGTCGCACAGTTTAAATGTTGGGAAAAAGCGATTTATATGCAGTGGGGTTTGAGCAAAGCCGTTAGTAACCAACCATTGGCACATCTCTTTAAAAAGGGTTAAATTGTCGCTGTAACCGGGAATCATTAGGTGGGTTATCTCTAACCACACTCCTGCCTCCTTTAAAGTTAGTAAGGTCTCTAATACTGGTTGTAGTTTTGCTCCAGTAAGTTTTAAATGAGTGTTATTATTAAAAGTTTTGAGATCTATATTTGCTGCATCTAAGTAGTTACATAGTTCTAATAGAGGTTCTCTATTTATATATCCATTAGATACCATTACATTTTTAATTCCGTTTTGGTGTGCTAGTTTTGCTATCTCTAACATATATTCGAAATAGACAGTTGGTTCTGTGTAGGTATATGCTATGCTCTCTGTTTTGTGTTCAATTGCTTTGTTTACAATATCTTGGGCAGTTAAGTTGTGTGCCTGTAAAGCATCTGGAGAGAATTGAGAGATAGAGTAGTTTTGGCAGTTTAGACATCTTAGGTTACAGCCAGCAGTTGCCAAAGAGAGCACTTTTGTCCCAGGCAAAAAGTGGTAAAGTGGCTTCTTCTCTATGGGGTCTATACAAATTGAGCAGGGGTTGTTCCATGCCAGAGTGTAGAGTTGGCCACCGCAGTTTATACGAGTGCGACAGATTCCTTTTTGCCCCTCTTTGAGCTGGCAGTTGTGTGGGCAAAGCAAACACAAAACAGTGCCGCTTGTAACCTCGGCCTTCTCTCTATCACCTTGGGCATTCTTGTTACCCGAAGTGCTCTTTTGGTATTTAGCTGGGTGTAAATATTTATTATTGCAAATCATACAGGTAAATTAGCCATATTTAATAACTCAACCAAAAAAAAATTCTAGTTGTTATAAATAAATGAGGTTATATTTATAGTTCATATAATAACTTAATTAATTTAACAGATAAAACTATGGAAAAGATTGATGTTTTAATTATTGGAGGTGGAGCTTCTGGTTTACAAGTTGCTATAAGTGCAAAATCTAACTATCCAGATAAGTCTGTTGTGGTGGTAAGAAAAGAAGAGCAGGTATTAGTGCCATGTGGGATTCCTTATATTTTTGGCTCTTTGCACTCTAGCGATAAAAATATTTTGCCAGACAAAATGCTAGTAAATATTGGAGTAGAGATTAAAATTGCAGAGGTTACGGCAGTAGATATAGAGAATAAAAGTTGTGTT
>JAQVZL010000005.1 GCA_028708215.1 Bacteroidales bacterium | reverse complement strand
ATTGGTATAAACCCTACGAGGTATAGCTAATCTTAAAAGCTCTAGTTCTGGATAGCGATTTTCTCTTGTATCTGGATCTCTATCTGCCAATAGTGCTCCTATCTCTACTCCCCTAACACCCGCTTCTAAATATAACTCTATCCCTAAGGTTTGAGCTACAAACTGCTCTTTTGGAACATTTGTTAAAATTTTCTTGGCATCTACAAAAATTGCATGCCCCCCAGCAGGCCTTTGGTAAGGAATCCCATACTCATCTAACTTTTGGCCCAAATATGCTACTTGGTTTATACGACTCTCTAAATAATAGAAATCTGTTCCCTCTCTTAGCCCTTGAGCAAGAGCATTCATATCTCTACCAGACATACCTCCATAAGTAATATACCCTTCAAACATAATAGTGTACATTTGACACTTTTGCCAATCTTCTTCATCTTTAAATGCTAGAAAACCACCCATATTAACAATAGCATCTTTTTTAGAAGACATTGTCATAAAGTTGGCATAACTAAACATCTCCTGGCAAATATCTACTATGCTCTTATTTGAATAACCCTCTTCACGGGTCTTGATAAAATAGGCATTCTCTGCAAAGCGAGCAGAATCGAAAAGAACCTTAATATCATATTTTTTAGCTAGAACAGAAACCCCTTTAATATTTTCCATTGAAACAGGCTGACCACCCGCTGTATTGTTTGTAACTGTTAAAACAATGCATGGGATTTTCTCTTTTGGATATTTTTTAAGAACATCTTCTAGCTTTTGAAGGTCTATATTTCCTTTAAAGGGAGCCTCTGCGGTAGTATCCTTAGCAACATCTACTGTACAATCTATTGCATGTGCTTTACGAAACTCTATATGCCCTTTAGTTGTATCGAAATGTGAATTACCTGGTAAAATATCTCCCGCTTTTATAATTGCAGAGAAAAGAACATTCTCTGCGGCTCTCCCTTGATGAGTTGGTAGAAAGTAGTTAAAACCAGTAATCTCTTTAATACTCTTCTCTAGATTATAGTAAGATCTAGACCCAGCATAACTCTCATCTCCTTCCATAGCGGCTGCCCACTGTTTGTCACTCATGGCACCCGTTCCCGAATCTGTTATCAAATCAATAAAAACATGATCGCTTTTAAGATTGAATAAATTGTAATGAGCCTCTTTAATCCAAGACTCTCTCTCTTGGCGAGTACTCCTACGAATAGTCTCTACCATTTTAATTTTGTACGATTCTGCGAAAGGAAGTTTCATTTTATTATATTTTATTATTAATAGCTACAAAGTTGTAAATTTATAGAGATTTAACCAAAAAAAAGCCACCCAATTGGGTGGCTTTCTTTATAGATAATCTTAATTATTTTCTCTTTTTAGAAACAGGCTTTTTAGAAAGCTCTTTCTTGCCTACTGTCTTAGCATATAAGTCATATACAACAGGAGACGCAATAAAAATAGAAGAGTATGTACCAACTAAAATACCTACACTTAGTGCAACAGCAAATCCTCTAATAACCTCTCCACCAAATATTGCTATTGAAAGTAGCACAACCATAGTTGTTAAACTGGTGTTAAATGTTCTAGAGAGAGTGCTATTAAGTGCATCATTAATATTCTCTTTAAGTTCACGCTTAGGATAAATAACCCTGAATTCACGAATACGGTCAAATATTACCACAGTATCGTTTATAGAGTAACCTATAATTGTAAGAATTGCAGCAATAAAGGTTTGGTCTACATCTAAACTAAAAGGGAGTATTCCGCTAAATATTGCAAAAAATCCTAAGGTGAAAATAGCGTCGTGCAGTAAAGCAATCAAGCCACCTGTACCCCATGTCCAGTTACGGAAACGTGCAGCAATATAGGCGAATATAGCTATAAGAGCAATTATTACAGCTATTAGAGCATCTCTCTTAATATCATCTGCAATAGTAGGTCCAACTTTTTCTGAACTCACAATTCCGTTTGGATTATCTGTTGTTGCGGTAAAGTCTTCTAAAGACATCTCATAAGAGAACATCCCTTTCAAAGCGTTATATATTTTACCATCTACAATAGCGTCTGTCTCCTCTGAGTTATCTTCTATCATATACTTGGTAGTAATTTTCATTTGACTACCCCCTCCAAACTGCTTCACCTCTATAGATTCGTCGAACTCATCTAAAAGAACTGTTCTTGCATCTGCTACAGTAACCTCCTGGTCAAAGCGAACAACATAAGTTCGGCCTCCAGTAAAGTCTACTCCATAAGTAAACCCTTTACCAAATATAAACCCTAGTGAAATAACAATAACAGCTATAGAGAAGATGTAGGCATATTTGCGAATACCTACAAAATCTATTTTTGTGTTTTGAAGGAAATTACGAACAATGTTATTATCGAATGTAATATTCTTGTTTTTATTAAGCCTCCAGTCAAATAGTAATCTTGTTATAAAGATAGAGGTAATAAGAGAGGTAATAATACCTATAACCAAAGTAGTAGCAAACCCTTGAACAGGGCCTGAACCAAATATAGCTAGCACAATACCTGTTATAATAGTGGTAAGGTTACCATCTACAATTGCCGAGTATGCATTTTTATAACCGTCTGTAACTGCTAGTCTTAAAGCTTTCCCAGCCCTAAGCTCCTCTTTTATACGCTCATATATAATAACGTTGGCATCTACCGCCATACCCAATGTGAGCACAATACCAGCAATTCCAGGCAGAGTTAGCACTGCACCAAAAGAGACTAATGCTCCCATTAAGAAGAGTACGTTTGTCAATAGTGCTACGTTAGCCACCATACCTGCTCCATTATAGAATAGAAGCATATATATTAGCACTAAAAGAAACGCTATAACAAATGAGATAAGACCTGCATTTATAGATTCGCTACCAAGGCTTGGTCCAACAACTGCTTCCTGAATAATTCTTGCAGGAGCGGGTAGTTTACCAGATTTAAGCACGTTCGCTAAGTCATCTGCCTCTGTTACTGTAAACTGCCCAGAAATTTGTGAACGGCCTCCAGAAATTTCTGAATTAACTCTTGGGTATGAATAAACTAAACCATCTAAAACAATGGCAATTGAGCGCCCTATATTATTTGCAGTCATACTTGCCCAAATTCTAGAACCCTCGGCATTCATAGCCATATCTACTTCTGGCTGGCCACTAGTTGGGGCAAACGCTTTTGAAGCATCTGTAATAACACCACCATCTAGAGGAGCTTTACCGTCTCTAGTAGTAGATTTTATTGCTATTAGTTCAAATATAATTCCAGCATCGTCAACTGGTTTAACACCCCACATAAGTTTAAGATCTGGAGGTAAAATAGAGAGAACCTGGTTAGATCTAAGCCACGCACCTATCTTAGCAGTATCGCGGTAGTGAGCACGCCCAACTACTGGACCAGGCATAAGCTGGCCTTGCGCTACACTTGGGTTCAAAGCAAAGAAAAATGGATTTTGCTCTGCTATTTTAGCATCGGCACCAGAGAGTGAATCTTCTTGCTGTATTTCGCTAAGCAACTCATCTGCCTCTGTTTTTGTAGGATCCAACGCTTGGGCCTCATCTGCAGTAGTTTCAGTAGCTGTCTCTTTTTCTAGCTCCTCATCTTTTTGAAGGTCTAGCATCTCTTTAACAGCAGTATTAACCTCTACTAAGAATGGATATACTTCTGAGTTTTCGTAGGTTTCCCAAAACTCTAATGATGCTGTTCCTTGCAAAAGCTTACGCACACGTGCAGGCTCTTTAACACCAGGAAGCTCTACTAAGATTCTACCTGTACCACCAATTTTCTGGATGTTCGGCTGAGATACTCCAAAACGGCGAATACGGTTACGTAGAACATTAAAAGAGTTAGATATTGCGCTCTCAGACTCTTGGCGAATAACTTTAAGAACCTCGGCATTAGTTGTTTCTGGTTTGATTCTGTCTCTCATCTCGTAAGTTCCAAAAACCTGAGACATTCTCTGGCCAGGAGCTACCTCTTCCCAAGCCTCTCCAAAAAGATTTATAAAATCTGTCTTAGATGGAGATAAATTACTTTTAGCAACCTCCATTGCTTGTAAAAAGAGTGGGTTTTCACTATTTTCAGACAATGATATTACTAATTCAGGAACGCTCACCTCTAACATTACGTTCATACCACCCTTGAGATCTAGACCAAGGTTAATCTCTTTTTCTTTTATCTCTTTGTAGGTAAAGCCTAGAAAAACCTTCTCTGCAGTAATTGAGTCGATATAATATCTCTCTTTTACTCTCTCTAATGAGTCAAGATAAAAAGCTTTGTCTAGGTCAGATATTAAACTGAACGCAGGGGAGCTCTCTTCAAGCTCAACAGCATGTTGTGCATACTCTTTTGCTTTACTCTCCTGATGTTTTGTAGCCCAGGTAAATGATAATTGATAGATACAGGCTAACGCGATCAAAATTGCCACTAATCTTATGGCGCCTTTACTTTGCATGGATTATTTTGTTTAAATTATATAATTCAACGAAAATTAGAGGACAAAAGTACAATTTTTTCCCAAAATATAAAGAAATTAGTACTTTTGTTATACTATATATTTAGTAATGTATGAAAAAGTCTATATTCTTGCCTCTGGTTTTTATTTTTGTTGGGGCAGTTGCAGTGGGGCAGACAACAGACAGTATTTCAAAATTACAAAAAGCAAAATCTTTCCAAAAAGGATATCACTTCAATGAAGCAATAGCTTTATATAAAGATATTCTACGAGAGAACAGAGATTCGCTTTTTCAACTTGAAATCAACTCCTTAATAGCAGAAAGCGAAAATGGTATAAATATGCTCCAATATGCAACTCGGCCCACCGTCTCTGGTAAAACTAATTTACCTGCTAGAGATTTTTTTCTCTACTACCCAGGTAGTCACAAGTGGGTAGCAATTCCCGATTCTGTAACAGCCCTAACCTCGGCAACCCAACGCCCCATATCTACAAACAGCTCCTCTGAACACAATCTGCTTCCTCTCTCGTTAAATAAATATTTATCTAGCAACGTACTATTCTACCGAAACGGCGTTAATTTACTCTATTTTTCTGCACCAAACAAAAATGGAGATATGGATATTTATAAAATCTCTCAAGTAGATGGAGATGTATGGTCTAGCCCAGAGCCTCTTGGAGATCTTATTAACTCCTCTGGAGACGAAATCTTACCAGTTATTAGCCCAGATGGGGAAAAACTATTTTTCTCTTCAAATGGACATTATGGAATGGGAGGGTTCGATCTCTATGTTAGCAATTGGAACGAAAAGAGAAAAGAGTGGGAACTTCCCCAAAACATGGGCTTCCCCTTCTCTTCTGTAGAAGACGATTTGCTCTTAATGCACAGCCAAGATGGGCTCTACACATATTTAGCGTCTAATAGACACTCTTCATCTGAAGACTCAATAACTCTTTACCGCTTAGATTATGAGTCTAATCCTATTAATAGAGCTGTCTCTTCAATTCAAGAGGCTACTCAAATTGCAGCCCTTAATGTTAGAGAAAAAATTTCTATAGAAGAGCCTGTCCAAAAGAAAGATGTTATGACCACTCCTGAAACTGAGGAGTACACAAAAATTATATTGGAGGTAAAAAAAGTACAAAGAGGGATAGACAGCCTATCAAAAGAAATTACCTCTTCTAGAGAACTCTACAATACTCTTACAGACCCCGCAGATAGAGGTATGCTAGAGAAAAAAATATCTGAAGCAGAATTTGAGTTGATAGATATGCAATCTCTATTACGTTCAGCAAATGAAATTGCCCAAAAGAGAGAGATGGATTTTCTAAGCCGAGGTACACTTATCCCACGTAGAGAGGAGTTTATAGCCACCCCTAAAGAGTCTATTGATACAGTACCAGACTCAAAGCCATTCCTAACCGAAAGAGCTAACCTTGCTCCATTTCCAAATATTACTCTTTTAAAGCCTATAGAAGTTTTCGATTACTCGTTTAGAGTTAGTGATGAGTCTGAAATGGCTCAAGACCACACAATACCAGATGGTCTAGTTTATAGAGTTCAACTCTTTGCTGTTGTATCTAAAAATAAAAATCTAAAATCTTTTAGAGGGTTACGTCCTATTTTTGAAAAACAGAACTCTTCTGGCCGTTGGATCTACTATGCAGGTCAATTCTACGATTATAAAACTGCATCGGAAGCACTTACCGTAGTTAGAAGATCTGGATTCCCCTCATCTATTTTAGCTGCCTTTAATAACGGAAAAAGCATCTCTATAAAAAATGCTCGCATATTAGAGAGAACAGAGGTAGCTGAAGTGAGTTATCAAGTGAAAGCAGCAGGGTACCCTGCAGGTATTCCACAACCTGTGCTAGACCTTATTAGAGAAAATACAGATAAAGATATTGCAAAAAAAGTAGTTAGCGGGCGAGATATTTACTATATTGGTCCTTTCAATACTAAACAAGAGGCAGATCAAATTGTAACTCTCTTAAATAGTATCGGATCTGAAAATGTCTCAGTGATAGAAACAGAGACTTGATTATAAAAAGAGACCAACATTAGATAAGGAGAGAACATTATTTAACATCAAATAACAATGGCACTAATAATAACGCTTATAGCAATAGGACTTTTATTGCTAGCAATAGAGCTCCTTATAACACCTGGGTTTGGATTACCTGGAATCTTAGGCCTAGTCTCTATTATAGGGTCTGTAGTACTCTCTTTCATAGAGTATGGTCACACAACTGGGCTAATAGTCCTTGGAGTAGTAATAGTTATTCTTTCTGTTTGTACCTGGCTTATACTTCGCTCCAATACCTGGAAAAACATCTCTCTCAAAGAGAGCATTAGCTCCAGAACAGGTAGCTCCCCACAAGATAAAGGCCTTACAGTAGGCATTAAGGGAGTAGCAATAAGTAGATTATCTCCCTCTGGAAAAGCTAGGTTTAACTCTCACGATATAGAGGTTTGGTCACAATCTGGTGTAATTAATAATGGCACCCTAATAGAAATTGTAGATATAGATGGGAGGAAAATAACTGTAAAACAAAAAGAGTAAAAATATATTTTAGTCTTAACACAATAAACAAATAAATTATGGAAAGTATTACCGTTTTTCTGGTATGGATAGGAATATCCCTTGTGGGACTCACAATACTGTTGTGGTTCTTTCCTGTAACCCTATGGTTTCAGGCACAAATTTCGGGAGTGAAAATGTCTCTCCTACAATTAGTACTAATGCGCTGGAGAAAAGTTCCTCCTGGAACCATTGTTATGGCAATGATTACAGGAACCAAAGCTGGTCTAGACCTTAACTCCAACGAACTTGAAGCCCACTTCCTTGCAAAAGGAAATGTATTAAAAGTTGTAAACGCCCTAGTTTCTGCAGACAAAGCCAATATAGAGCTCAATTTTAAAATGGCTGCAGCCATAGACCTTGCTGGCCGAGATGTCCTAGACGCTGTTCAAATGTCTGTAAACCCTAAAGTAATTACCACTCCACCCGTTACAGCTGTTGCAAAAGATGGTATTCAGCTAATTGCAAAAGCACTCGTAACTGTTCGTGCAAACATAAAACAATTGGTTGGAGGAGCAGGTGAAGAGACCGTTCTTGCCCGCGTAGGCGAAGGGATTGTATCTAGTATAGGGTCTGCCGAATCACACAAAAGTGTTTTGGAAAACCCAGACTCAATCTCTAAAGTAGTTCTAAACAAAGGCCTAGACGCTGGCACAGCATTTGAGATTCTCTCAATTGACATTGCAGATATAGACATAGGACGTAACATAGGAGCAGTTCTCCAAATGGACCAAGCCAATGCCGATAAAAACATTGCTCAAGCCCGTGCAGAAGAGAAGCGCGCAATGGCAGTAGCTCTAGAACAAGAGATGAAAGCCAAAGCACAAGAAGCCCGCGCCAAAGTAATTGAAGCAGAAGCACAAATACCAATGGCAATGGCAGAAGCATTCCGTGCTGGCAACATGGGTATAATGGACTACTACAAATTCCGCAACATTCAAGCAGACACAGAAATGCGCGATAACATAGCCAAGCCTAAAAAATAATCTTATACAAAGTATTTGCACAATAAAAAGAATTTGTATCTTTGCAAACCCTGTGACCCCGGTTACAGGGTTTTAATAATTGAACAATTGGTGAGGTGGGTGAGTGGCTGAAACCAGCAGTTTGCTAAACTGCCGAGCTCGCAAGGGCTCCGGGGGTTCGAATCCCCCTCTCACCGCCAAAGAAAAAAAGCAAGCCCGCAAGGGCAAGCAAAAAAAACAAAAACCGCTCAAGCTCGCTTGAAAGCGGTTTTTTTATTTTGCCCAAACGGCCCCAGCCGTGAAAGCTTTTTTTCTTTGAAGCACCCCAAATTGGGGATCACGAAGCGTTAGCGAAGTAATCCCCAATGCTACAAGAAAGTTTAGATAATCTAATTTAACTATAAGTCTTCAATTGCTAAATCAGAGATGATATTTTAGAAAAGGCCTCTTTAAACGAATCTTTTGCTGAAGAAAAAGTACTTTTCACCTCTTCCCACTTTTCTTCAGAAGAATTGATAAGTGCATCATATTTAGCTTGGAGTTCTTTTTTCTTGATCTTTAAGTTGTTAAGCTTTGCCTCATACTCTGCTTTGGTATCACCCTTAACTTTATCTTTTTTAGCTTCCAATGCATCAATTTTTGCGAAAATATCATCAATGCTATTTTTTGCTTTCGTTTTGAAATGTTCTTTGCTCATAATGCTAGTTATTAAGTTATTAAATGCCTCACCAAAATAATGTTGAATATTTATTTTGTATTTTGGATAGTTAAATCTTTAAAAGCTTTGCCTAGTTCTTTAATATCGTAACTAAACTCTTTTTTAAATGCATCCCATTTATCCTGCCCATCATCTTTATAATCAGCTAACTTATTTTTTAATTCGCTATTTTTATTTTCGAGTTCAAGTAACTTTTTATCATAGTCAGCATTGATATCTCTTTTTTTGCTGGCCAATACAGCTTTAAAATCTGCAATATTTTTTTCTTGAACAATAATAATTTTATGAGCTTCTATTTTAAATTGCTCATAATTACTAATGGTATCTAGTCTAATCTGGTATAACTCTTTTTTAGAATCTGCTAAATCTTTTTTGACATCTTGTACTTTGTCTTCTGCATTTTCCACTTTTTGGGCTCTCGACTTACACCCTGAAAGCATTGTTAGAGAAATCAAAAAGATACTCGTTATGTATAAAATTGGAATTTTCATGATTGTAATTTTTAATTAAGTTTATATTGGTTCTATCGCATCATTTGAATTCGTAATTCTCACCCCTTGGTACAGTACTAATTGTGCATATATGCTATATTTAATTTTATTAATAACATTAATATGGTTCCTTAATAAAAGAAACACCGCACGCCTTACGCGCAAAAATAAGCAGTTAGAAGCCTTGGTTGCTATGCACACCCAAAATATATCTAAGCAAAAGGAGATGCTACAAAATCAAGCAGAAGAGCTTTCTGAAAGCAACAAGAAACTTGAACAACTCAATGCAACTAAAGATAAATTTTTTGCCATCATATCTCACGACCTTAAAAGCCCTTTCAATAGCATCTTAAACTTAACCGAATTACTAATAACTGATTACGATAACCTTGACAACACTCAGAAAAAAGAGATTTTAGGTTCTTTAAATAAATCATCTCAACTAGCATTTGAATTACTAGAAAGTTTACTTACCTGGGCTACATCACAGTTAGGCAAAATAGCAATATCTCCAGAGCTTTTAAACTTAAAGAAGCTAGTTGAAACAAGTATTACCCCATATAAACAACTTGCTTCTGAAAAAAAAATTGAGATTTCAATAAATATTCCTTCCGATACTAAGCTTACAGTAGATAAAAACTCTGCAATTGCAATTATAAGTAACCTAACAAATAATGCTATCAAGTTCACTCCAGAGGGAGGAACAGTTACAATCAACTATCACCAGAAAGGAGATAATATAGAGCTGCACTTTATAGACACAGGCGTTGGAATAGACCCAGACATTATGGACAACCTTTTCAAAATAGATAAAATAACAACAACTAAAGGGACTAATAACGAAGAAGGCACAGGTCTTGGACTAATTCTATGCAAAGAGTTTGTTAATAAAAATGGTGGAGAGATTTCTGTAATAAGTGAAAAGGGAAAAGGAAGTAATTTTATTGTCTCTCTTCCAAATTAGATAATTTACTGCTGATCTATAGGCTCTTCTATATCGCATTTTTCCATTGTAATATTAGCAAATGCAAAGAAAATTTCAATAAACAATGTAATCCAACATAATATAGCAAAAATAAAATAGTCTTTAGTAGCAACTCCCATATTAGCATAAATAAATACAGCACTACTATTCCAAGGAATTAAGGGAGCAGTTAGTGTACCTCCTGTCTCTAGGGAACGAGTTAAATTTTTAAGTTTCAAATTTAAATATTCAAACAATAATTTGCGCCATTTCTATTTAAACTAAAATATTTCTACCTTTATACAAAGCATAAATTTAAATATAAATCAACATATTATGAGTAAAAGAGTAGCAACACAAGTTATAAGAGGCCAACACGCTATTGATGGTGCTGGGGTCCATTTAAGAAGGGTATTGGGTCCAAAAAACATTAAAGATTTTGATCCCTTTTTAATGCTAGATGGTTTTGACTCCTTAGATCCAAAAGATTATATCAAAGGATTTCCTTGGCATCCACACAGAGGAATTGAGACTATAACCTATCTAATTAAAGGCAAGATTGAACATGCCGATAGCCTCAAAAACAAAGGGACCATTTATGATAGAGAGTGCCAGTGGATGACAGCTGGCTCTGGTATTATTCACCAAGAAATGCCTAAACCATCTGAAAGAATGTTGGGGTGCCAGCTTTGGCTTAACCTCCCTGCAAAAGACAAAATGACAACTCCAGCTTACGGCGATATAACTCAAGACAAGGTTACTACGGTAGAAGAACAGAATGCTACTATAAGAATATTAGCAGGTACATACAAGGGAAATAAAGGAGCGTTTGAAGGGAAATATGTAAAGGTTAAATATATAGATGTAGAATTGGCTCCTAATTGTACATGGGACTATAACGAAACCCCTAACAATGAAACCCTATTTATCTATCTCTTAGATGGGACACTTGCCGTAGATGATACTCTTTCCAATTTTGAGAGCAAATCGTGTGCTGTTCTATTTACTTCGGCAGATAAAAACCAGACAACCAACAATACAGTTACTGTTCGTTCTGGAAAAGAGGGAGCAAGGTTTGTACTGTTGGCAGCAAAGCCATTAAATGAGCCCGTTGCCTGGGGAGGTCCAATAGTAATGAATACAAATAAAGAGTTAGACATTGCTTTTGAAGAGTTAGATAAAGGAACATTTGTTAAACACTAAATTATACAACTATAAAAAAAAATCTGGCATATCTGAATCTGTACTTCTCAAGAGTGGTTTTAAACGAAAATTTAGTTTGTACGAGCTTTATCGCTCTTTTGTATACGCTCCACGTGCCGCCTCAAAATTGATAGGAAATAGAAAAACAAAATTACTAGACCCCCATTTTATAGAGCGTTTACAATTAGCTGTAACCGAAGTGAACGGTTGCGCAGCCTGCTCATATCAACATACACAAATGGCTTTAGAGCAAGGAATGAGCAACGAAGAGATAACAAGCTTTCTAAGCGGAGACGGTAGCTTCACTAAGCCAGAAGAGGCTAAAGCTATAATGTTTGCTCAACACTTTGCAGATTCAAGAGGGTTTCCTAAGAAAGAGACCTACGACTCTATTGTCAAAGAGTATGGAGAGAAAGAGGCGCGCATAATTCTCTCGGCAGCCCAAGTAATGATTGCAGGAAACATGTACGGTATTCCCTTTAGCGCATTTTTATCTAGACTTCATGGGAAACCATATAAAGGGAGCTCTCTGTTTTACGAACTAGGAATGCTCATCGTAGGAGTTTTATGTTTACCATTTGCAATCATTCATGGCTTTTTAAGAGCTTTGGTTGGGTTACCAAATAAGAGATTTGACAAAAGTACAACTTAAATTCAAAGTCAGGTAAATAATTGAAGATCTATCAATTAGCGTAATAACAGGCTACTGCTTAAACTCTGCTATAGCTTCCTTTAACTTTACCCAATAGCCAGGAGTTCTATCTACTCCCTCCAAAGAGAAGAGGCAAACCCCATTTGAACCACCCTCACGAGCGTAACCGAAAAATTCCGAAATCCTATCTGCTGGTACATGCCCCACAAACAGACCAGACGTTAAAACCCCTTGGTTTCCTGCAGTCTTTAGAGCCTCTACTCCTTCACGAGTAGCCGTCAAAACCGACTCATCTTCCCACCCATAGAATTTATGATAAATCATAGGTAAAAAAACATCCACATTTTTAAAATTAGCCCAATCTTGTCTGACAAGCTTTTTAGACTCCTCTGGTGAAGCAAAAACTGCAGCAGAAGAGACTTTTCCATATACCTTAATCTGGGCGGCCACCTCACTAGCCATATTGGCAAGAGCGTCCCACCTATACTGCATCCACTCTTGGTTAGATGTAGGGTCTTCTAAATCCATTGGATCAATCCCACTTAGCTCCTTAAACTTAGTCCTACAAACCTCACAATAACAAAAATCCCACAAAGGATATACTTTATCTTGAACAACATTTCGGGACTCATGCAATCCATAAGGTAAAATAGCATCGGGGTAACGTATAAAGTCTAAATGAACACCAGCCAAACCCTCAATTTGAGCCAATTCAGAAACCCGCTCCTTTAAATATTGAATAGTGGTAGGCCGAGATGGGCAAAGCCAACGGTAGTGTTCTCTGTTATAGAGTTTAATGTCCAAACAAGATTCGCCCAAAGCATTCACCTGATACCATTCTGGGTGAGCATTTCTAAGACTCATCTCTGTTCTATTAGTAGTCCAAATCCAAGCATGCAGTTCAATATCATACTTTTGAGAAAATTGCAATGCTGTTTCAATAATAAAGATAGCAGCACTATCTCTAAACGAAGTAGAATCGCCCAACACCTCTGGGTACCCACCGTGACACTCTAAAATAATGGCATCTATACCTGCATTAGATGCCTCAGAGAAATAGTGATCCCACTTATCTGGAGTCATTGTTGTTTTACCAGACATCCAGGCCCATACCTTTTTGTTGTTATCATCTTGCTTTTTACAAGCAACCAAACTAAAAACCAACAGAAAAACCAAAAAGATTCTCTTAAAATAGATGTTTAAAAGCATTTTAGGTGGAGTCATAATTAACATATTTAAGTAAGAAATCAAAGGAAATATATAAGGTAAATATAATTAAAATAGCGCATAACTCTACTCTTATTAAATAATTTTTGGACTTTTCGAAAAACTGTTTATCTTTGCACTCCCTTTGAAATACGAGGGGAACGTTCTTAAAATTATTTTCGGGGTGTGGCGCAGTTGGCTAGCGCACCTGCTTTGGGAGCAGGGGGTCCTCCGTTCGAGTCGGAGTACCCCGACATAAAAAAGGTGTTAAAAATTTCTTTTTAACACCTTTTTTATTTTATCGATATTTTCAACTGGCAACCAATCGGGGATCACGAACAAAAGTTGGGGGATAGAAATTTTACGCATAAATTTTAGCATTAAATGATTCAATTTTAGAATTGAGTTAATTTAATTGTATCTAATCTCCTTAACCTCAAGATCCAACCACGTCCAGTCACCTTCATCTAGCTTCCAAGTAGCTGCCATTTTTACAGGAATTTTTACGCCATTCTTAACTGCATGTTCGCTCACGTTAATTTCCCATTCATGACGTTTTGCATTTGGCTCGTTGCCTTTGTAGCGTAGGGCACTGTATCTGATAAAATCACCTTTTTTATTGAAATGGAAGGTTCCTGACCCTTTTGTTCCCATGTATTCCATTGTTGCTTTTGCTGTGAAAGCATCAATCTCTTCCCAAGTGATATATGAGCTCAATGCAGCAGTTGGGAACCAAACAATTTCACCTAAATAACGCTGTAAAGTACCCTCATCCATCTTTACTCCTTTTTCGTTTACAACATTAAAAAGAGAAAATATTTTTATTAGCATTTCCCCTTTTCCGTCAAAAAATTTATCCCTCCCAATTATTTTGAGAAATGGTAATATGTTCATTTTCACTTTCCAAATAAAAGCAGGAGCTTCTATGGAAAAACACTGCTCGGCTGTGATACTGTTCCACTTCTGCTGTTCTGGATTCATTTTCATTTTGGCTTCTTGTTTTAGCCAAACAAAATAGATTTTTTCTTTACCCACAACTCCCGAACTTTTCAACCAATTAGAGACAGGCAGTGGTAACTCAAAAAGTTGTTCCAATCTTACTTTAGAGGTTGCATAACTATCTGATTCCCCTCTCATCTCAGAAATCTCATTTAATATTCTCCTATTAAAAACAGAGTGAGATATCCAGCAAATAGCAAAAAAAATAATAATTGCACACAAGAGTGTTAAAAAAAAGTACTTCATTTTATTAATTTTTATAATTTTAGAGTAATGCAGTTTTTTACCATCAATGATTTATATACACTTGAAAAACAATAGGCAGTAGTATATTTCTGTTCGTTTTGTAATACAACCAATTCATAATTAAAACAAATGGAATCAAACTCACCACAAAATTGATGGAATAGAGCGTGCCCGATTCTACAAGATTACTATGGTAGTAATCTTTAATAAACGACAACGGAAAATGCCAAAACGCCCAATAAACTGCAAATATAAGCGAGGCATTAAATAAATTAAAACGCGAAACCAGGCTGTCGGTTCCGTAAGAGTGCCATGCCAACTCCTCAAGCATTGGAGATGCAATCAACAAAAACCAAACAGGAAATAGTGCAGAGGTAAAAGTAAATGAACCTCGCAATTCAAACTGACTTGCACTATATCCAAAAAAGAGGGATATTGCCTGAGCACAAAGGATACTAAACAGCATCAGAAAAAATGCAATAAGAATGTATTCATGTTTAATATTCCTGAAATTTATAACTATTTACAAAATCATGAAAGTTAACCTGTGCCTCCTGATTGATTATCTGCGAAAGCAGGTTTGGTGATATATCCAGTAGTTTAGCCAATCTAGACAAGCTGAGTTGGGGGTCTAGATAGGGCTTTTGTTCATCCATAGTTTTTAGCAATGTTGCATACAATTTACTGGCAACATCCTTTACCATGCCTGAATTTTTATACTTTTCAAGTGATTCAGCTTTCTCTGTACCTGAGTTTGTTGGCATTGAATTGTTTGTAAAAATATTTTCTTGTTTGATCCCAAAATATCCTATATAAAAAACAAATCCAATGATTATAAGGTAAATAATATAATCTGCATTAAATGAAAACTGAACTCCAAACGCATCGCGTGATACAACAATTATTATAGCAGAGAAAAAGAGGGCTCCTATACTCAAAATACAATTGTGCAACCATTTAATGTTAATCCCTTCATTATAAGAAAAACAGTTGTCAATTTTGCGCTGGTGCTTACGAGTAAGTTGGTAAGATAGAATGGAGTAGCTTATACCTGATATTAGAATTACTACAAGCAAAACCAAGGCGAAAACGCTGAAGTCTGTTATTTCTCCTCTATCTAACATCTTTTTTTCTTCTGTTGTGTAAAAGAAAAAAAAGTTAAACATATATAAATATGCTGCAATAGCTGGAATAAAATGCAAGTAATCAATCGTCCGTACTTTTTGATCGTTGCGTAAGGAATATAGAGTGTATAAAAATAGCATTGGCCCGTGAAGTAGAGGAAAAGGAACAGTGGTACCAATGAGATGTGGGTAAATCTGCCAACACCCTATTAAATTAAAATAGTAACCCAATAAATGAATACCAATAATGGTTAGCCAAATAGAGAGTATCTTATCGGTTAGTGCTTTATTCTTTTTAGTCAGCAGTAAAAAAGCGATAAAGAATGACAGAAATATACCACTAATCAATATTACTTCCATAATAATTCCTCTATTTTTTAAATATAGAGTATGCAAAACTCTATATTAATGTCATTGAAGTGCAAAAATACAAACCCTTTCACAAATTACCAATATTTCTAAAAGTGGAGTCTTATAGGTTTTGAAAGTTTTAAAAGCGATAAAATATGGGAGGTTAATAGCTCCATTTTCATTTGGCCCACAATTTCACTATTTTCGTACATTCAAATCTCTTTGAGTGATTCTCAATCTCACTTAATGCTAAACTCAATAAACCCTAAATTAAAGCAATGAAAATTACAACACTCGTAGACAATTTAGTATACCCCAGGAATTTACTAGCTGAGCATGGGCTCTCATTTTATATTGAGGTAGGCAATGCATTAAATCAAAACGCGATTGATTTGGACAGGAATATTCTTTCTCAAAAGGTAGGCAACAATATATTCAAAAGAGCTGTAAATAAAATTTTGTTTGATTGTGGACAGAGCTCTATTTTCGCTCAAAATGCTCATAATCTAGGAATAGATCTTAAGGAAATTGATACTGTGATTATTAGTCATGGCCATTATGATCATACTGGTGGGTTAGAGAGATTTCTTGAGATAAATAAAACGGCAAAGATTTATATCAAACAAGAGGCTCTTTTAGAGAAGTTCAATCACGGCCGCTATATTGGAGTACCAAAAGAGTTATTTAATAGCGAGGTGGCAACAAACCAAGATTTAACTAGTGGTAACGAAATAAAAATAGGCCGAGAGTTAATAATCGATCCAGAAAGGGTGGTTTTTCCAACGGAACAAATTACTCAAATTTGCGAATCATTATATCTTGTCTCATTCTAAGATATCTAAAACTAAAGTAGATGATCAAAAGAAAAAGTATATACTCCAAATTTATATTGATGATTACCTATTCAGGGGTGATTCTACTTTTATTATCTATAGCAATAGTTACTTTACATCGCAAGCAAGCAAAAATTATTTTTGAAAAGTCCCAATCTGCCTTTACAAATGAAATAAACTCTCTTTTTGATCTTAAACAAAGAGTAATGCAGCAAGTCATTTTAGACTATGCATATTGGGACAATTTTGCCAATGCCCTTAATAATAACACAACACTAGAATGGATTAAAGCTAATATCACTCCAATACTGCAAAAATACGATTTTAACTATGTATCTGTATATGATAAAAACTATCAGTTGCTATACAACTACAATTCAGACACTTTAAATATACCTAACGTTACAAATAGAGAAGTACTGCAAAGGCTCTCTAAAGAGAAAACATTAACATACTTCTCTAAGACAAAGAGTGGCTTTATAAAGATTTTCTCTGCCTCGGTACACCAAACTAACGACATTCATTTAAAACAAACAGAACCTAACGGATATTTAATTTTTGGTAAACTTTGGGAAGAGCAAAGTAATCCAGAGTTTTTCAAAACCACCACCTCTAAATTTTCTACAATAGAGAAGTTGCCAGAAAAAGAGACCTGTTTAAAAAAAAACTACAAAAAACTATATACCTACTATAAATTTAAAGACTGGAAAGAGCAACATATTGGAGGTATATGGTTTATTAAAGAGAATTATGCTTGCAGGCTATATGACCAAATTTCTCTTTACATGTTTCTTATAGTGTTAACCTCTATACTCATTATATGGATTATCTTACGTCAATCAATAAAGAACTGGGTAATAAAGCCTCTAACTTTAGTCGAAAAAATATTTGAAAGTGAAGAGAGCGACGATATAGCCAAGCTTCAAAGTTCGTCAAGCGAATTCTCTAATATAGCACTACTTTTCAAACGTTATATTGACCAAAAAATAGAACTGAAATCGGCTAAAGAGCATGCCGAGAATGCCGATATGCTAAAATCCCAATTTATTGCTAATATGAGCCACGAAATATGGACTCCAATGAACGGCATACTTGGATTTACAGAACTATTAAAAGATAACTCAGTTACAGATGAACAAAAAAAACAATATATAGAGATAATCCAAAGTAGCGGAGAGAGAATGATGATGATGATTAATGACATAATCAATATCTCTAAAATAGAGTCGGGTCAAGAGAAGGTAGTTACATCTCCTGTTTCTCTCAAAGAGCTCACTAAAAACATATTATCTTTTTTCCAACTAAAGTCTGTAAATAAAGGGATAAAACTCGAACGCTCCCAAGATACACCAGAAGAAGATATTGTTCTATATACAGACCGCGAAAAACTTTATGGTATACTTAACAATCTCATAAAGAACTCAATTAAATACTCTAACGAAGGTACAATCCGTTGTGGTTACAAAGAGATAGACAATTATGTCCAATTTTATGTTAAAGACCAAGGAATAGGAATGAGTGCTCAAGCTAAATCTAAAATATTCGACAGGTTCTTCCAAGCTGAGACGTCACTAAACAGGAACTACGAAGGGGTTGGCCTTGGGTTATCTATAACAAAGGCCTATGTAGAGCTTCTAGGAGGGGAAATATGGGTAGAGAGCGAAGTTGGAAAAGGTACAACCTTCTACTTTACATTACCAAATGTTTTCATAAACTGAACACGTTCAAACTTGCCTGGGTTCTCAATATTTGCATAGTTGAGCTTACCTTGGAAATCTGCTACTGATTTAAAACCCTGAGTATCCATAAAAAGATTGATATCTGCTATAGATTGTGAAATAGCTGTAGCTCCCTTTTTGTATAGAGCAGTACACATTTGAACAGTAGAAGCACCTGCAAGAATCTGTTTTAATGCAATAGTTCCATTATGAACACCAGTACTAGCACTTAGGTCAATTCCAGGGACTAAAGCCGAAACTATACCCATCCATCTCAATTCACGAAGGCTCTCTTCAGGAGAAGAAAAAGCATCGGCAGGAAACACTCTTACACGTTTAATATCTATATCGGGACTATAAAAACGATTAAACATTACAACACCCTTTGCTCCATGGGCCTTCAACCCATTTACAAAACCAGGTAGGTTAGTAAAAGTAGAAGCAATTTTAACAGCAACAGGTATCTTAATTTGTTTAGAAACTTGCTCAACTACATCTAAATAACCCCTCTCTATATCTGTAGAAGATTTATAGATATCTAAAGGCAACGAATAAATATTGAGTTCCAAACCATCTGCCCCTGCACTCTCTATCTTCTTTGCAAAAGAGGTCCACTCCCCTCCTGAATAGCAATTTATACTCGCAATTACAGGCACAGATACAGTCTCTTTAACATCGCTAACCAACTTAAGGTACCTATCTATTGAGTTTTGCCTTAGATAATGATGCAGATAGTCTGCCGATTCTGGATAGTCATGAGATTGATCGTTTAAAAACTGGGCTTCATTTACAATTTGCTCTTCGAAAAGAGATTTTACAACAATAGCCCCTACTCCAGCTTTATCGAACTCTGCAACTCTATTTAGCTGAGCAGTAAGACCAGAACTAGCAGCAATAATAGGAGATCTCAATTTGAGCCCCATATAATTAACAGATATATCAGACATAATATTAAATTTTTATAGTTTTGCGAAAACAGTTCGGAGAGAGACCTTCTTTTCAATTATATCTCTAACCTCACTAGCAGAGACTCTCTCTTGCTCCATAGTATCTCTATAACGAATAGTTACACTATTATCTTCAATAGTTTGGTGATCAATAGTAATACAGAAAGGTGTTCCAATAGCATCTTGCCTTCTATACCTTTTACCAATGCTGTCTTTCTCGTCGTATTGGCAATTGAAGTCTATCTTAATATTGTCCATGATTTTCTTTGCAATCTCTGGTAAACCATCTTTTTTTACTAATGGTAAAACTGCAAGCTTTACAGGTGCAAGGAAAGCAGGCAACCTTAAGACAACTCTCTCCTCTCCACTCTCTAATTTTTCTTGACAATATGAGCTAGCATATATAGCTAAAAAAGTTCTGTCTAACCCTATAGAAGTCTCTACTACGTATGGTACATAGCTCTCATTGGTTTCTGGATCGAAATATTGAATTTTTTTACCAGAGAATTTCTGATGTTGAGCCAAGTCGAAATCTGTTCTTGAGTGAATTCCCTCTAACTCTTTAAAACCAAAAGGGAAGTCAAACTCAATATCTGTAGCAGCATTCGCATAGTGAGCCAGTTTCTCATGATCGTGGAAACGATATTTATCTTCTCCTAAGCCAATAGCGTTATGCCACTTTAAACGAACCTCTTTCCAATGTTCAAACCATTTTAACTCCTCTCCTGGGCGAACAAAGAACTGCATCTCCATCTGCTCAAACTCTCTCATACGGAAAATAAATTGCCTAGCAACAATCTCGTTTCTAAAAGCTTTCCCAATTTGAGCTATACCGAAAGGAATTTTCATACGAGCTGTTTTTTGGACATTCAAGAAGTTTACAAAAATTCCCTGAGCAGTCTCTGGACGAAGATAAATAAGATTAGTATCGTCGCTAACACTTCCCATTTTAGTAGAGAACATAAGATTAAACTGCCTAACCTCTGTCCAGTTTCTTGAACCAGAAACAGGGCATGCAATATCGCAATCTATAATAAGTTGCCTTACAGCTGTTAAATCATTACTCCCTAAAGCTTCATTCATTCTGCTAGTAACCTCGGCAGCCTTCTTTTTACTCCTTAAAACATTTGGATTGGTTTCACGAAACTGAGCCTCATCAAATTTATGGCCAAACTTCTTACGCCCTTTAACTATCTCTTTCTCTATCTTCTCTTCAATTTTTGTAATATAATCTTCTAATAAAACATCTGCGCGATATCTTTTTTTAGAATCTTTATTGTCAATTAAAGGGTCATTAAAAGCAGTAGTATGGCCAGATGCCTCCCAAATTTTTGGGTGCATAAATATTGCAGAGTCTATTCCAACAATATTTTCATTGAGACGAACCATTGCATCCCACCAATATTTTTTAATATTATTTTTGAGCTCTACACCCAACTGCCCATAATCATATACAGCACTAAGCCCGTCATAGACTTCGCTAGACTGAAAAATAAAACCATACTCTTTAGCATGTGCTATTAAACTCTTAAATAGATCTTCCTGTGTCATAAACCAATAAATTTACAAAAAGCAAAATTAGCCTTTTTTATAGAATTTTTCATACTTTTGTTTTCTTTAATAGTAAAATATCATGCGTAAACTAATTTTTCTCTTAATATCCATAGTCTCCTTCACTACAATTTACGCTCAAACAACCACTTCCTGGAGTTTTGAGCAAAAAAATAATGGAGATGGAACAATTGATCTGTTTTTCAAGGCAAAAATAGATGCACCTTGGTATATCTACAATACTTCCAAAATAAAAAATGGCCCTCTTCCAACTAGTTTTGAACCTAACATAACTGATTCATTCGAGGCTGTTGGGGGGTTAAAAGATGTAGAAACAGCTAAAAGCAAATACGATGCTGCTTTTAAAATGGATATTCTCTATTTTGACAGAGAAGCATCTTTTGTTCAAACCATTAAACGTAAAACGTCTGAACCATTTACAATAGAAGGAGTTTTAATCTTTCAAACCTGCAATGGAAGTGAATGCATTATTGACGAAATAGATGTCACGTACAATATACCTGCAAGCACAGTAGAAGAAGCACCCTCTAAATCTGAACATAAATCTAAAGCAACAAAAGGGCTTCTCTCATTCTTGCTTATTGCTTTTGTAGCAGGTCTTGGGGGAGTTTTCACTCCGTGTGTGTTTCCAATGATTCCAATGACAGTTAGTTTCTTTATTGGCGGAGCTGGCAAAAAGAGAGATGGCATTATTAAAGGAGTAGTTTTTGGCCTCTCAGTAACACTAATTTACTCTTTAGTAGGAGTAATTGTAGCACTCTTCCAAAGCACCTCGGCAACAGACGTAATGGGAACGCATTGGATACCGAATCTCCTATTTGCAATACTCTTTATTGTATTTGCAATCTCTTTCTTTGGAGCATTTGAAATTACACTTCCCACAGGGTTAGCTAATAAAGCCGATGCAAAAGCAGACAAAGGTGGTATAATAGCCTCATTCTTTGTAGCCTTTGCAATGGTAATTGTCTCATTCTCTTGCACAGGGCCATTCGTAGGCTCTATACTTGCTGCAGCAGTTACAGGAGGGCTTGCTATTAAACCTATTTTAGGGATGGCTGCATTTGGGTTTGCATTCTCTTTGCCTTTTGTAATCTTCTCTTTCTTCCCAGCACTAATGAAAAAAATGCCAAAATCTGGAGGATGGCTCAATATTGTTAAAGTTGTATTTGCCTTTATTTTGCTTGGATTTAGCTTAAAATATTTAGCCTCTGTAGATGCCTATTTTGGATGGGGTATAATTACCCGCGCACTATTTATCTCTGTCTGGATTGCCATTGCAATTCTACTAGGGGTATATCTATTAGGAAAACTTAAAACATCTCACGACTCAGACACTCCTTATGTTGGCACCACACGTCTAATTCTTGCAATAGCATCGTTCTCTTTTGCCGTTTACTTATTACCAGGGCTATTTGGTGCCCCACTAAGCTCTCTCTCTGGACTAATACCCCCTCAAGATGGAAGCACACTAATAATAGGTTCAAATAGTACTCCTATTTCGCAAGAAGGCTCTAAAGAAGGGGTAAGCCGAGGTTTATGTGGCCAGGCTAAATATGCTACAGCCACAAACAAGGCCCCCTATGAGCTTAACAGCTACTACCAAGTAGAAGAGGCCATAGAGTGCGCAAAAGAGCTTAATAGGCCAGTTCTTCTCTCGTTTAAAGCGGTTACTTGCAGTGCTTGTAAGGTTATGGAAGCAACTGTATGGAGTGAGCCTCAAGTTTTAGACCTTATACGAAACAAAGTAGTACTGGCCTCTCTATATGTAGACGACCGTACAGAACTACCAGTTGAAGAACAAATAACCTCTACAATAGATGGGAAAATAAAGAACACACTTGGGCGTAAACTTAGAGACTACCAATTAAGTAATTTTGGAGTAGCATCGCAACCCTACTATGTTCTAATAGACCATAACCAAGAGATTCTTGTAAAGCCAGTTGGAGAGTGTTCTACAGAAGAATTTATGGAGTTTTTAACCAAAGGAATTGAGACTTTTGAAAACCAGAAATAGAGATCTACCAATAGAGATTTTGGAGAGGGCAAAATTTAACTCAACACCTTAACCAGAGAATTATCTGTACACTCCTCTAATATATTAGCCACAGAGCTCTTGAGCACCGGATGAATAAAGTCTGGAGCTATCTCATTTACTGGAAGCAGAACAAAACTACGTAGATGCATTTTTGGGTGAGGGATAATAAGGCTTTCTGTCTCTATAACTCTATTGCCGTAAAAGATTATATCTATATCTATTTCCCTTGAATGATACTTCCCATCATTAACTCTAGTTCGGCCCATCTCGCTCTCTATTTTTAGAATTTGCTCTAACAGAACATGTGGCTCCAAGTCTGTCTTAATCTCTACAGCCATATTTATAAAATGGCTCTCTGCCTCAAAACCCCAAGGTTCACTACTATAGTTTTTAGATTTGACAACAATAGAACCACATTTAAGAGAAAGTTGGTTCAACGCCTCATGTACTATTAGATGTTTGTTGCCCAAATTACTCCCCAATAATAAAATAGCTCTCTTCATAAACAAATTGTTATAACATACCCAGTTCAAAAAGAGCCTCTTCGCTCATACGAGATTTATCCCATGGAGGGTCAAATGTTAACTCAATAGCAACATCATCTACACCAGGAACTGTAGAAACAGCATCGTTTACATCTTGCAATAAATCGTCTGCCATAGGACAATTTGGCGAAGTTAAAGTCATTTTAATAAACGCTTTTTTTGATTCATCTACACTAATATCGTAAATAAGGCCCAAATCATAAACGTTTACAGGGATTTCTGGGTCAAAAACTTGCTTAAGAGACATTACTATTCTTTTTTCTATAGTCATAATAAGATCATTTTAATATTCTAAATAGTTTATTACTTACTACTCTCTTCTTTTGCTGCATATGCCAGAGAGTAGGCTTTAATTTGCTTAATCATAGAGAGAAGGCCATTTGCTCTTGTTGGAGAGAGATTCTCTTGTAGCCCAATCTGCTTAATAAAATCTAAATTAGCCTCTAAAATTTCTTTAGGCCTTCTGCCAGAAAAAACTCGAATCAAAAGAGAGATAATACCTTTGGTTATTATTGCATCGCTATCTGCTTTGAAAAAAATCTTACCGTCTTTAAATTCTGCATCTAGCCACACTCTTGACTGGCAACCCTTTATTAAATTTGACTCTAGTTTAGCTCCATCAGATATTACAGGAACATTTTTCCCCAATTCAATTAAGTATTCATACTTATCCATCCAATCTTCAAAGATTGCAAACTCCTCTACTATCTCTTGTTCTACCTCTTTAATTGTCATATTGTATTTTATTATTAATCTGGCTAATATGTTAATTTAAATAGTGCTTTAATACATCATATCTATTAAGTAAGCATTTTTATTGCTCTTTTAAGTGATAGAATAAATATCTTAGCTTCTTCTAATGTGTTATAAACAGCAAATGAAGCTCTTAGCATAGACTCTGTCCCAAATCTATCCATAACTGGCTCGCTGCACATTTGTCCCGAACGCAATGCTACACCCATTTTATCCATAAGCATAGCTAAATCTGTAGGGTGAGCACCCTTTACAGTAAATGAAAAAAGAGGTATTTTATTTTGAGAGTGCTGGCCATACAATGTTAAACCCTCAATTGCGCTAAATTCTTTTAAAACATATTCTACAATCTCTTTTTCGTTCTTGCTAGCCAGCTCTGTATCTATTTGCAAAATAAAGTCTATAGCTGCTCCTAGGGCAGCCATTCCAATAAAATTAGGAGTTCCTGCTTCAAACTTAAGTGGGGGTTGTGTATAGGTAGTTTTTTCAAATGAAACACTCTCAATCATGTCTCCCCCTCCTAAGTACGGTGGCAATTTTTCTAGCCAATGGTATTTCCCAAATAGAACTCCAGTTCCAGTAGGTCCATACATCTTATGTCCAGAAAAGGCATAAAACTCACAATCTAACTTTTGAACATCTACTCTAGAGTGCACAATGCCTTGAGCCCCATCTATTAATACAGGAATATTTAGCGAATGAGCCCTCTCTATAACCTTCTCTATAGGGTTAATTACCCCTAAAATATTTGAAACATGAGCTACTGAGACTATCTTAACACTACTATCTAGAAGGGTATCTAATAGATCTAACCTCCAACAACCATTATCATCTAAAGGGAGAACTCTTAATGTAGCTCCAGTTCTGTCACATGCCATTTGCCAAGGCACAATGTTGGAGTGATGCTCCCCTTCAGATACAAGAACAGCATCGCCAGGGTTAAGGTACTTTTGGGAAAAACTAGAAGCAACTAAATTAATAGAAGCTGTAGTACCCGCAGTAAATATAATCTCTTCTCTTTGAGAAGCATTTATAAAATTCTTAACTTTATCTCTTGCCCCTTCATATAGAGAAGTTGTTTTAGCACTAAGTTCGTGAACAGCTCTATGAATATTACCATTTACACCTGAATTCATCTCATTTACCAACTCTATAACAGATAAAGGTTTTTGAGAAGTTGCGCCATTATCTAGATAAACCAATTTCTTACCATTTACCCTCTGGTTAAGAGCTGGGAACAGGGTGCGAATATTGTTTATAGAAGATCTATTTTCCATCCTTTTAAAATTAAACTACAAAATTAACAAAACAAAGTTGTTCATTATACCTTAAAAACATAAATTTGCTTTAAATGTTTATTTAGAAAACTATGTACGATTATATAAAAGGAGATATTGCCGAGTTATCGCCTACAGAATTAGTGTTAGACAATAGAGGAATAGGTTATAAAATACTTATCTCAATTCAAACCTACTCCAGCCTAGCTCCCAATACAAACTGCAAGCTATACATACACCAACATCTAAGAGAAGATATAGCACTTCTCTATGGCTTCTCAGAAAAAGAGGAGAGGCGTCTATTCCGCTATTTAATTGAAGTTTCTGGTATTGGGCCCAATACAGCACGAATGATGCTCTCTTCACTTACCACAGAAGAGTTAAGAACAGCTATTGTTGCTGGAGATATAAACAAGTTAAAGAGCATTAAAGGGATAGGCCTTAAAACTGCACAAAGGTTACTTATTGAGCTAAAAGATAAAATTGCAAAATCTTCTTCTGAAGATAGCTCTGCATTTATAACAGGCCTACCTGGCACCAAACAGAGAGAAGAGGCATATTCTGCACTTTTACTTCTTGGGTTTAACAAAAAGAATATAGATAAAGTTCTAGACTCACTCCTTAAGGAAAACCCCACCTACACTCTTGAAGAGCTCATTAAACACTCATTAAAAAAGCTATAGTATCAAATTAATTTTATACATTTGTACAAAATTTAAATAAAAAAAGATGAATATTCCAGCAAACCTTAAGTATTCTGAAGATCACGAATGGATCAAAATTGAAGGCAATATTGCCACAGTAGGCATTACAGATTTTGCACAAGATCAACTTGGAGACATTGTATTTGTAGACATTCAAACTGAAGATGAAACTATTGAGCAGGGAGAAGTTTTTGGAGCAATAGAAGCTGTAAAAACTGTAGCAGATGCTATTATGCCACTATCGGGTAAAATAATTGAAGTTAATACCCAGCTTGAAGAGGCTCCAGAGTCTGTAAATAAAGATCCTTACGGAGCAGGATGGATGATTAAAATTGAACTTAGCGACACATCTGAGATAGATTCTCTACTAGATGCCGATGGTTATAAAGCAATAATCTAAAGTTCAACAACACTTAAATAAACCTATAGTAATTTTACTGTAGGTTTTTTTTATATTTACATTTCTTAAATAGAATAGATAATATGAATCACAGTTTTGGAAGCGACAACCACTCAGGTGTAGCACAAGAGATTATTGATGCTATAACAGAAGCCAACCAAGGCTTTTCTGAAGCATATGGCCAAGATAAACTAACAACTAAGGCTAAAGAGATATTCAAAAGAGATTTTGGAGGCAATAGTCAAGCTTTTTTTGTTTTCAACGGTACTGGAGCTAATATTTTAGCACTAAAAGCTATGACTAACTCATACAACTCAATACTATGCCCAAATACAGCACATATAAATGTAGATGAGTGCGGAGCTCCAGATAAATTCACAGGGTGCAAAATTATTGCTCTTCCTAACAAAAACGGGAAAGTAGATTGCAACACTGTGAAAAAAGAGCTGAAAGGATTTGGAGATCAACATCACTCCCAGCCCAATGTTCTCTCAATATCACAACCTACCGAACTAGGCACCCTCTACACTAAGGAAGAGATTAAAAGTTTAGCAGAATTAATGCATTCCCACAATGGATATTTACATATAGATGGGTCTAGAATTTCCAATGCTGCAGCAGCAATGAACATACCAATAAAGGAGTTTACAGCAGATTGCGGAGCAGATGCCCTCTCCTTTGGTGGGACCAAGAATGGTATGCTCATAGGGGAAGCAGTTGTTTTTTTTAGAAAAGAGTTAAGTGAAAACTTTCTCTACATTAGAAAGCAAGCTGCACAACTCTTCTCCAAAAATAGATTTATTGCTGCTCAATTTATTGCCTTCCTAGAAAACGGGCTCAACATTAGACTTGCAACTCACTCAAATGAGATGGCTAAATATTTAGAAAATGAACTTCAAAAGATAAAAGAGGTTACAATAAGCCGCCCGGTAGAGACCAATGCGGTGTTTGCAATAATTAAACCCGAACTATGTAAAAGGTTTCAAGAAAAACAATACTTTTACACTTGGGACCAGGAGACAGGCGAAGTAAGGTGGATGTGCTCATTTAATACCCGTAAAGAAGATATAGATCAATTTATAAAAGACCTTAAGGGGCTTATAGAGAATTAAATTATCTATACTAACACAGTAAAAAATAACAACCTACAAATAGATATGGAAGTAACCAGAACATTTGATCTTTTGGATAAACTAGTTAATGTCTATCCTAAAGACGATATTTTAAGCAGAAGGCATAATGGAGAATGGATAAAGTACTCATCTAAAAGCTATTCAAGGCATTCACATCTTATCTCTTACGCTTTTCTTGCTCTAGGTCTAAAGCCCAACGATAAGGTAATAACAATTAGCAACAACCGGCCTGAGTGGAACTTTGTAGATATGGGTCTTACCATGGCTGGGATGGTCTATGTTCCTGTTTACTCTACTCTTAGTAATCAAGATTATATTCACATTTTTAACCATAGCGATGCTAAAGTTATATTTCTTGGGAACAAAGCTCTTGTAAATAAAATAGCTCCTTTAGTTCCAAAAATAAAACAAAAAGTTAAGCTATACACATTTGATAGAGTAGAGGGATTTGAGTGTATAGAAGATTTATATAAACTAGGAGAAGAGTCTGAAGATAAGTATAAAAAGGTAATCGAAGAGAACAAAAAGAACATTAGTGAAAACAATTTAGCTACAATCATATATACTTCTGGCACTACAGGTACCCCTAAAGGTGTTATGCTCTCTCATAAGAACTTAGTATTCAACTTTATAGGTACTGCTATCCAACAAATTAGAGACCACAGACATAAAATGCTAAGCTTCCTACCTCTATCTCATATATATGAAAGAGGGATGAACTACGACTATCAATACGTAGGAATTAGCACTTATTATGCCGAGAGTCTATCTACAATCGCAGCAGATATGGCAGATTGTCAAGCAGATGGCTTCTGCTCGGTACCAAGGGTTTTAGATTTAATGTTCCGCAAATTTGAAGCTGCCTCAAAAGAGCTAAAAGGTATTAAAAAAATTATTTACAAATGGGCATTTTCCATAGCCTGTACATATGATTATACCAAAAAGGGCTTTTACCACAATTTTAGATACTCTTTAGCAGATAAGCTAGTATACAGTAAATGGCGTGAAAAGCTGGGGGGTAAAGAAATGCTCGTAGTCTCTGGAGGCTCATCTATACAACCTAAAGTAATTAGACTTTTCACAGCAGCCAAAATGTACATATTTGAAGGATACGGAATGACAGAAGCATCTCCAGTAATAGCTGTAAACAACCCTAAGGAGATGATTATTAAGATAGGTACAGTTGGAAAAGCTATGGAGGGTACAGAGATGAAAATTGCACCAGATGGAGAAATTTTATCAAGAGGGCCCCATATAATGATGGGTTACTACAAAGACCCTGAATTTACTAGAGAGGTTATAGATGAAGAGGGATGGCTACATACAGGAGACATAGGGGTTATGGTAGATGAAATTTTCCTTAAGATTACAGATCGTAAAAAAGAGATCTTCAAACTTTCTGCTGGTAAATATGTCTCCCCTCAAGTTATAGAGAACATGCTTAGAGGCTCTTCTTATATAGAAAACTGCATGGTTATTGGAGCTAATCATAAATTTGCATCGGCCATAATTATTCCAGAATTTAACACCCTTAAAACTTGGGCAGAAAAAAATAAAATAGAGATTAAAGATAACCAAGAGCTAATTACTCATAAAGATATAATTGCAAAGATCAACAGAGAAGTAGCTAAAATAAATAAGAACCTAGCTCTTCATGAGCAGATTAAAAGAGTAAAGCTAATATCAGATGAATGGACTCCACTTAACGATATGCTTTCACAGACTTTAAAACTAAAAAGACACAATATAAATGCTAAATACAAATCTATAATAGATGAAATATATAAAGCAGAGAATTCGTGAATAAACTTAAAAAAATAAACGGTAACAACTCACTACTTATAAGAGAGCTTACAGGTAGAGACACCCTCTCTATACAAAATATATGGAAAGAGTGTTTCACAACAGATTTAAACTACATAACCAATTTTATTCAACACTGCTTCCCCTATTCTAAAAGCTGGGGTATATTTCTAAATAACAGCAAAAATGCCGTTGCTATGGTTTCTGCTCTACCCTCCTACTCTATTTTGGAAAAATCTACAGAGAAGAGCCTTAAAATAGATGGTCTATATATTTATGGTTTAGGCACATTAAGAGAACATCGCAACAAAGGATACTCTGCTCTTTTAATGAACGAGGCTACTATATATGCCCAGAAAAGCTCGCTTAACTACATAATATTAAAACCAGCTGAAGAGTCTCTATACACTTTATATAGGAAACACTCTTTTGAAAACAACTTAACATGTTATCTAATAGAGATAGACATTTCCAAAAAAAAGAATAAAGAGGCGCCACTAAAAAGAGGTTCTTTCAAAACAATTATAACACAGAACAACAACCACCTAAAAAATAGAGAATCTTTAGCCAAAACTAATTTTTTATGGCCAGATAAAATTCTCCAGTATTCCCTTTTAGAAATAAAATCAAGGGGTGGCAATACAAAATATTCCCAAAAAGAAGCAAATTTATTAAGCGAACCTAGGTTAACTGACGAAAGAGATAAGACTCCCCTATTTTACTCTTCTTATCTAGATGAAAGCGATGCATCTACAGTAAAAGTAATAGATCATAACGTGCTGAGTGAGCAAGATTTAAAGAGCGTAATTAACAACCTTACTTCTCAAAACAATCTTTTGAGTAAAATTATTTTTGAATTTCCTACAACAACAAATCTAGCTATTTTTAGCGACTATACTCACCAGTACTCTATAATAAATAGCGGGCTCATGAAGCTACTTACTCCAGAGAGTGGAAAGAGAGAACACCTCCTAAAACTTCATCTAACTCTTTCTATGGAATAGTAGACACAACTCCTTTTTGTAAAATAATGAACCTAACTCTTTCTATGGAATAATCTATCTAACCCTATCTATAAAACAATAGATCTCTCTGCATTACGAAATATAAAAAGTCTAGATAAACTCCGCACTGCGCACATTAATAAACACATGACCTATGTTCCACGAGGAACAGTATAGGTAATACTATCTGCCAAAATAGACCAAAAGTACAGATATATCTGCGGGGGAGACCCCAGGGATTCTAGAGGCTTGAGATATAGTAGTTGGCTTGTGCTTTATTAGTTTATGCCTAGATTCTGTAGAAATAGACTTAAGGTTGTTGTAGTCAAAATTTTCTGGGATACGAATATCTTCTAGTTTTAATATTTTGTCTGCTATCCTTTTTTCCCTCTCTATATAACCTCTATACTTAATTGATATCTCTGTAGATTCTATTACCTCTTTTACGATAATTTCTGAAGAGATATTAGCACTCTCTTCTACTTCTGGTTGATATGGTAAATAAGCATGCGATAATGGCAAAGGAAAATTAAAGAGATATGTTTCTCGTGGAACAAATTTCAATAGTGAGCTTAAAGAGACTTGTGGGCGTGTTAAGATTTCGGCTAATTTCCTTTTCTGGGAAATTTTAGTAGATTCAACAGAAATTAAATAGTCATTTATTTCATTGGGGGCTACAGATGTTTCCAATAAAAAAGTAGTTAGTGAACCTACCGAGGAGTATTTCTTATGCATTAGATCTAACCTCTCTTTGTCTACTAAACCCAAATCATACCCAATTGGCGTAAGTCTTAAATCTGCATTATCTTGTCTTAACAAAATTCTATATTCTGCTCTTGAGGTGAACATTCTATAGGGTTCATCTACTCCTTTTGTCACTAAATCATCTATAAGTACACCTATATAGGCCTGATCTCGCTTGAGTACAACAGGGACTTTCTTATTTAACTTAAGATGAGCATTAATTCCAGCCATTAAACCCTGTGCACCAGCCTCTTCATACCCAGTTGTACCGTTCACTTGGCCCGCAAAGTAAAGATTCTCAATAATTTTAGTCTCCAAAGTGTGGTGAAGCTGAGTTGGTGGAAAATAATCATACTCTACTGCGTAGGCAGGACGGTATATAACAACTTTTTCAAAACCTGGAATAGCTCTCAAAGCATTATATTGAATCTCTAAAGGTAATGAAGATGAAAAACCTTGCAAATAATATTCATTCGTATTCCACCCCTCTGGCTCTAAAAAAAGTTGATGAGAAGTTTTCTCTGAAAAAGTTTTTAATTTATCTTCTATACTTGGGCAATATCTAGGACCTAACCCCGAAATTTTACCTGAAAAGAGCGGGGAAAATTCAAAGCCAGCTTCTAGAATTTCATGAACCTTTTGATTGGTGTGAACCATATAACAAGGGAGCTGACTAGTGTTGGCCTGAATAGGTGATGGTATATTTAAAAAAGAGAACTTTTCTGGAAGCGAATCTCCTTGCTGTATTTCTAATGTATTAAGATCTACCGAGCGAATATCTATACGTGGAGGAGTACCCGTTTTCATTCTATCAACTGTAAAACCCAAAGAGTTTAGTTGCTCGGATAGTTTCAAAGAGGGCATCTCCCCTATCCTTCCACCAGATGCACTATTTTGTCCAATAAAAAGCATACCATTTAAAAAAGTCCCGGCAGTAAGAATGATAGCCCTAGACTCAAATTTAGACCCCATATCTGTTTTGACACCAGAAATTTTATTGTTTGTAAAAATAAATTCCGTTACAGTATCTTGCCATAAATGCAAGTTATCTGTATTCTCTAGAAAGTAACGCCAATTGAGAGAAAAGTGTTGTCTGTCACATTGTGCTCTGGGGCTCCACATAGCGGGACCTTTAGATCTATTCAACATACGAAACTGCATGGTTGAAGCATCTGTAACTAAAGCAGTTGCACCACCTAGCGCATCTAACTCCCTTATTATCTGCCCCTTAGCTATACCCCCCATAGCTGGATTACAAGACATTTGGGCAATTTTATTCATGTCCATAGTTATGAGCAAGACAGAAGAACCCATCTTAGCTGCAGAATAAGCAGCTTCGCACCCAGCGTGGCCTGCACCTATAACAATTATATCGTATTCGTTAATCATATTTTCATATTTTTTAATAAAGAGAGGGCTAAATCTTCCTTTTTACGCATCACTTCTTTCTCTTGTTTTGTACAATCTTTATACCCCATTAAATGTAAAATGCCGTGAATAATAACTCTATTTAACTCTTCTCTAAAAGTTGTTTCATATAAAAGTGAATTTTCTTTAACTGTATCTATACTAATAATTAAATCGCCAGATAATAAATTATTATGGCTATAATCAAACGTAATAATATCTGTGTAATAATTATGTTTTAAAAACTGATTATTAATAGATAAGATATAGTCATCACTACAGAATACAATATTAATATTGCCTATGCCTAAATTAGAGATAGATAATTGATTTACAACTTCTTTTATCCACTTAGTGCAAAGACGTTTATGAGTAAAATTAAATTTAATATTATTATTAATATATGTAATCATAAAATAGTGTTTCAAAAATCAAAACCACAGTAAAAGAATATAATATGGGCACCACTGAAAATAGGTAAAATTGAAAAATCTCTATTACATTTGGCACGAAATATGCATATTGCGCGAGTATATCTATCGCGTATATCTATATTTAAATTATTTGCAAAATTACAAAATAAAATAACTAATTATTATAATTATGTCTAAGGTAACAGTAATAGGCGCCGGAAATGTAGGCGCAACATGCACAAATGCAATTGCAAACATGCAGTTTGCTTCGGAAATAGTATTGTTGGATATTAAAGAGGGGTTTGCAGAAGGGAAGGCAAGAGATATGATGCAAACAGCAAAACTATATCGCTTCTTTAGTGAAGTTAAAGGTGTTACAAATGATTATGAAGCTACAGCTAATTCAGACGTTATAGTAGTAACTTCTGGAATACCGCGTAAACCTGGAATGACAAGAGAGGAGCTAATAGGAACAAATGCAAATATTGTAAATACAGTAGTAGAAAACGCTCTTAAATATTCTCCAGAGGCTGTTGTTGTTATTATATCAAATCCTATGGACACAATGACTTACCTTACTCTTAAGAAAACAGGATTACCAAAAAATAGAGTAATAGGTATGGGCGGAATACTAGATGGAAGCAGATTTACAAACTACTTGAGCGAAGCTCTTGATGCACCTTCTAGTGATATTGAAGGTTTAGTAATAGGAGGACATGGCGATACAACAATGATTCCACTTGCAAGACTAGCAAGTTATAAAGGAATTCCTGTAAACACTCTTTTATCTAAAGAGAGACTTGGCAAAGTTATTGCAGACACTATGGTTGGAGGAGCTACTTTAACAAAACTTTTAGGTACATCGGCATGGTATGCACCAGGAGCAGCCGCAGCAGTACTTGTGAAGTCAATAATTCTTGACGAGAAAAAAGCCTACGCTTGCTGTGTATCATTAGAAGGTGAGTATGACCAAGATGATATTTGTATTGGAGTCCCCGTTACAATTGGCAAGAATGGTTGGGAAAAAATTATAGACGTTAATCTAAACGAAGTAGAGAAAGCACTCTTTAAAAAGAGCGCAGATACTGTAAGAAAGACTAATCAAGTTCTTTTTGATATGAAAGTGCTTTAGTAAAGTGCTTTAGTTTTACTAGAGATCTAATTGAAATTTAAAATAATTTTGCATCTTTGTGTTGCAAAATTATGGGGTATTAGCTCAGTTGGCTAGAGCGCTTGCATGGCATGCAAGAGGTCATCGGTTCGACTCCGATATACTCCACAAGTTTTGAACAACATCAATAAAGAGCAAGTTGTTTAAAATGTGATACTTAGCATTAGGAGCTAAAAGTTTATTAACAATTTCTTTTGCTAAATAATTATTTAATAGTAAATTTACATTCCAATTTAATCTGAACAGACGCACAGTTATGGAAGTTAAAAAAACACCTAAGGCAAATCTCGAAAGTAAAAAGTTATTATTCAAAGAGATAGGATTGATTATAACTCTTTTGATTATTCTTGCAAGTTTTGAATATAAAACTTACGAGAAAAACATTTCGACTCTTTCCGATGATAATGTAGTTATCATTGAAGAAGAGATGATTCCTATCACAAATGAAACACCACCACCACCACCAGAAATGCCTAAAATTCCTGTTGTTTCAGATGATATCATTATTGTAGACGACGATGTTGAGATAACAACTGACCTTGTAATTAATACAGAGGACGATAGGAATCTTGGAGTAGAGATTAGAGAGTATGTAGAGGGTAGAGGTGAAGAGATTGTAGAAGAGGAAGAGGAGATTCCATTCGTAATGGTAGAAGAGAAACCAAAATTTCAGGGTGGAGATGAAAATGCATTTACTAAATGGGTTGCAGAGAGGCTTGTATATCCAGAAATTGCAAAAGAAAATAGCGTACAAGGTAGAGTTATTCTGCAATTCCGCGTTAATACAGATGGTAGCGTAGATAACGTAAAAGTTGTGAGAGGTGTAGACCCTTCACTAGATAAAGAAGCAGTTAGAGTAATCTCATCTTCGCCAAAATGGACTCCAGGCCGTCAAAGGAATAAAGCAGTGAGAGTTGTATACACTTTCCCTGTTATTTTCCAGCTTAGATAACAAAAAATTACAAAATTAAAATAAAGGCTGCCTCGAAAGAAGCAGTCTTTTTTATATCAAGTATATGGAGAAAACAGTACTAGTTGGAGTAGCGGGTCCTAGAGATAGTGAACTTACAATTAAAGATAACCTTAATGAGCTAGAGTTTCTTGCAGAAACTGCTGGTGCACAAACTATAAAGATTTTTATTCAAAGATTAGATACTCCGAATGCGAGAACATATATAGGTAAAGGAAAATTAGAAGAGATTAAAGAGTTTGTAAAAGAGCACGAAGTTAAACTAGTTATATTTGACGATGAGCTAACACCTTCTCAATTAAGAAATCTTGAAAATGAGTTTAACTGCAGAATATTAGATAGAAACTATCTAATATTAGATATTTTTGCTCAAAGGGCAAAGACAGCATATGCTAAAACACAAGTAGAACTTGCTCAGTACCAATATATATTACCAAGACTTACCCGAATGTGGACACACTTAGAGAGACAGAGAGGTGGTATAGGTATGAGAGGGCCAGGAGAGACACAAATAGAGACAGACAGAAGAATAATTCTAGACAAAATAAGTAGATTAAAAAAACAGCTACTAAAGATAGATAAACAGATGGCCTCACAAAGAGGTAACAGAGGTTCACTAGTGAGAATATCTCTTGTAGGATATACAAATGTAGGCAAGAGTACAATAATGAATATGCTTGCTAAAAGTGAAGTATTTGCAGAAAATAAGCTTTTTGCAACATTAGATACAACTGTAAGGAAGGTAGTTATAGAAAATGTCCCTTTTTTACTAGGAGACACTGTTGGGTTTATTAAGAAACTCCCTCACCAACTTGTTGAATCATTTAAAAGCACTCTAGACGAGGTAAGAGAATCAGATATATTAATGCATGTTGTAGATATATCTCATCCAAACTTTGAAGAGCATATTTCAGTTGTAAACCAAACACTTAAAGAGATTGGAGCAGAAGATAAACCTATTTTCATGGTATTTAATAAAATAGATGCCTACAAATATGTAGAACAAGACGAGTTCGATTTTAATCAAAAAAGTAGAGAGAACATTAGTCTAGAAGAACTTCAAAAAAGCTGGATGGGCAAAGCTCACTCTCCCTCTATTTTCATCTCTGCTAAAAACAAAACTAATCTAGAAAAATTAAGAAACGATATCTACAAAATGGTAGCTGAAATTCACGCAGGTCGCTACCCTTTCAACAATTTTCTATGGTAACTAATAGATTATTTGTTTATAAACACCATATAAGAGTTTATAAGCTAACTATTTAATGTATTTATACTTCTTAATTTCCTTAACAACTTGCTTTATAGGTAGTTGTTCTACTGTTCTCCCTTTAAAGCCAGTAGTTGTCTGCGACATAAAGAGCGAGTTTATTAAGGCCTCCTCTGTAGCTTCAATTGTCGCTAAAAATAGAGCAGACATTGAGTGGTTATGAAGCTCTTTAGGATTATAAATTGAGGCAGATTCATCAATTAAATTTTCTTTGGCAACAGAGAGAGCAATAACATAATCTCCACTACCATTAGAAGCAATTCCACCAGTTTTAGCTAACCCCATCATAGCTCTTTTGGCAACTCTCTCTAAATTTCTAGAAGTAATTGGGGCATTGGTAATTACAACCATCATACAAGATCCGTCTGGTGTTATATCTACATGCTCCTTAAAACTATGTTTACCCAATATTTTACCAATAGGAACCCCAGCAATCTCAAGTACTCCTCCATAGTTAGATTGTACAAGTACTCCAACAGTATAACCACCCAGACTTTCTGGCAAAACTCTAGAAGAGGTACCAATCCCTCCTTTAAAGCCAAAACAGATTGTTCCAGTACCAGCTCCTACTCCACCCTCTTTGACAGGACCAGTAGTAGCAGAGGCAATAGCATCTAAAACATCACTGGGAGTGACAACTCTAGCACGAATATCGTTCAGCCCACCATCGTTAGTCTCCCCTACTACGCCATTTACAGAGCCAATATTTTCATTACCATCTTGAGTCAATGTATAAGATATAAGTGCGTCTAAACCAGAGGATATACTAAGTGTGTTAGTTAGTATTATTGGTGTTTCTATATTACCTAACTCTTTCACTTGAGTGTATCCTGCTAGCTTTCCAAAGCCGTTCCCGGCATATATAGCAGCTGGAACCTTATTTGCAAAAATATTCCCTTGATGTGGTATTATAGCAGTTACCCCTGTACGAATATGGGAGCCCTCAATAATAGTTTTGTGCCCTACAGTTACTCCTGGCACATCTGTTATAGAATTAAATTCCCCTGGGCTAAAGATCCCAATCTCTATCCCAAAATCTCTTAACCTTTTCTGTGAATAAAGCGACGAATTAGACATTATTAAAATTAAAATTGCAGGTAAAAAAAAACTTGTTGAAAATTTAGACATAATTATTAGTTTTTAGTAAACTGAAGGATTTTTTGTGCACATTTATTTGGCTCTTCAATAAAACTATTGTGGCCAGAGCTCTCTAAGAAAAAATAGGTAGCTTTAGGAATCTTTGTTTGGATATCTCTAGCAGTTTGTAATGAAATAAAGTTATCTTTATCTCCAAAAATAAATAGTAGAGGTAATTCACATTTAGAGAGATAATCTGTATAGTCTTCTCTTTGCTTCATCCCCTCTAAAGAGGCAACAATACCCTGAGGATCGTGAACCTCGGCAATCTCAGAAATCTCTAAGATTTTCTCTTCAAACTTGTTTACATTCTCATTTGCAAACATATTTTCTACAGAGCACTTTACAATAGTTTGTAGTTTTTTATGCTTGATAAGCGAAATTTCACGGTCTCTACTCTCTCTTTTTTCTTCTGTATCGGCATAAGGGATAGAATTAATCATAATAAGGCCCAAAAACCTATTGGAAAAGAGTTTCAAAGCCTCTACTGCAACATAACCGCCCATTGAATGACCCACCAGCCATGCTTTATCTATATTGAGTTTATCCATTACACATATAAGAGCCGAAGCACAATTTTCCATTGTGTTAATTGGATATGAGGCAGATAAACCATGGCCTGGAATATCAATTGAGACAACTCTCATATTTGTGCTAAGTAGAGTTTCAAATTCGTCCCATATGTAGAGAGTCTCTAAGTAACCATGTAGCAAGATAATTACATTATCTCCCTTTTTTGAATCTGAAACATGTACTGGCAACCCATTACAGGTAGTGAAAAATTCCATAAACATCCAATTTTTACAAAATTAATAGAATTAATGTTAAAATATCTATTTTTGTGAAAGGTTAATAGAAAAGAGATGAAACAATTTAATATAAATACTTTACTCTCCAAACTTTCACTACTCGCTTTAATAGCTATACTGGCATTAAGTTCTGGATGTAATAAAGAGATAGAGCCTATAATTCTCACAGGTAATTGGGATTTAGATACAGCAGGTGTAATGGTATATATTATCTACAACCCTAATATTGCAGATGAATACCCAGCTACTGTAGAGTTCTTAGAGAAAAATCTTCAAACAATAAGAAGAGAGCTTATGAAGCCTCAAGGAATAACCTTTAAAAACCCAAATATTGCAGAATTTACATACAACCAGGTTCCACTACCAGTAGAAGGTACTTTCGTTCAAGATAACGCTTTCTTTACAATTACTAATGATTTGTTTCCAAAGGGTATAAGTGGAGCTTCAGATAATTTAAGATTAGAACTATATTACAGCCATGAATATTTAATGGAAATAATATATAGACTTATAACAGAAAACGACGATTCTACCGAAGTTTATGACAAGCTAATAGAAAAATTTGAAGGAGTAGGAGCCTACAAAATAGGGAAGTAAAAGAAAATGAAAAAGAGGCACTCTAAAAAGGTGCCTCTTAATCTATTACAAGAACTAAATTAGTTAATCCTGTATTTTAGCTTTTAAGAACTCTCTGTTCATACGTGCAATATGAGTAATTGAGATACGTTTAGGGCACTCCATTTCACAAGCACGTGTATTGGTACAAGCTCCAAAACCAAGCTCGTCCATTTTGGAAACCATAGCTTTAACCCTACGGGCGGCCTCTACTTTACCTTGTGGTAAAAGAGCCAAAGAGCTTACTCTTGCAGAAACAAAAAGCATTGCCGATCCATTCTTACAAGTAGCAATACATGCACCACACCCTACACAAGAGGCAGCATCCATGCTCTCCTCTGCATTTTCTCTACGAATAGGAATTGTGTTTGCATCTGGAACTCCACCAGTATTTACTGATACATATCCACCTGCCTGCAAAATCTGATCTAGTGCATTTCTGTTAATTACAAGGTCTTTAATAACAGGCATTCCAGCAGAACGCCAAGGCTCAATAGTTATAGTTTCGCCATCTTTAAACTTGCGCATATGAAGCTGGCATGTTGTAATATCGTCGTCTGGGCCGTGCGCTCTTCCGTTAATATAGAGAGAACACATTCCACAAATACCTTCACGGCAGTCATGATCAAAAGCAACAGGGCCATCGTGACACCCTTTGCTAACTGCTACTGGATCTATATTCTCACGTATTAGTTGCTCATTAAGAATATCCATCATCTCTAAAAACGAGGTGTCGGGAGAGATATCCTTAACCTGATATGTCCCAAAATATCCTTTATCTTTTGCGCTTTTCTGGCGCCAAACCTTTAATGTAAAGTCCATATCTGTAAATACTTAATCTTTGTAATTTCTGGTAGCTATTTGTACAAACTCGTAATTTAAGTGCTCTTTGTGCATTACAGGCTCTTTACTCTCGCCTGTATATTCCCAGCAGCTTACATACATAAAGTTTTTGTCATCACGTTTAGTCTCTCCATCCTCTGTTTGCATCTCTTCTCTAAAGTGTCCGCCGCAAGACTCAAATCTATTTAACGCATCTTTGGCCATAAGTTCGCCTAACTCAAGGTTATCTGCAGTTCTTATTGCCTTCTCAAGCTCCTGATTAAATTCTTCATTTGTTCCAGGAACATATACATTTTTCCAGAACTCTTCTTTCAATACTTTAATCTGCTCAATAGCTTCTTTTAATCCTTTTTCATTACGTGCCATTCCAACATTGTCCCACATAATGTGACCCAATTTTTTCTGGTAATAATCTACTGTCTCTTTCCCTTTTATTGCAAATAGTTTTGTTATTTTTTCCTTAACTTCTTTTTCTGCCTGGGCAAAAGCTGGATGGTTAACATCTGTTTTAGGAACCTGAATCTTCTTAGCAAGTGTATCTCCAATGGTATAAGGCAGAATGAAATAGCCATCTGCTAAACCCTGCATTAATGCAGATGCTCCTAAACGGTTACCACCATGGTCGCTAAAGTTTGCTTCACCAATAGAGAATAGGCTAGGTATTGTGGTCTCTAGATTGTAATCTACCCAAAGGCCACCCATTGTATAGTGAATTGCTGGATAGATCATCATTGGCTCTTGGTAAGGATTTACGTCTGTAATCTTTTCATACATCTGGAAAAGGTTACCATAACGCTCTTCAATTACCTTTTTACCAAGTCTTTCAATAGCAGATTTAAAATCTAAAAAGACAGCTAAACCTGTATCGTTAACACCATAGCCAGCATCACATCTCTCTTTGGCTGCTCTAGAAGCAACATCACGAGGAACTAAGTTGCCAAATGCAGGATATCTTCTCTCTAGATAGTAATCACGGTCTTCTTCTGGTATTTGAGACGCCAATATTTTTTTAGTTCTTAGCTTCTCTACATCTTCTTTTTTCTTAGGAACCCAAATTCTACCATCGTTTCTAAGAGACTCACTCATTAGAGTAAGTTTAGACTGCTGCTCACCATGAACAGGAATACAGGTTGGGTGAATTTGAGCAAACGAAGGGTTTCCAAAAATAGCCCCCTTCTTGTAACACTGCCACGCACTTGAACCATTACTATTCATAGCATTGGTAGAAAGGAAAAAGACATTACCATAACCACCTGTTGCTATTACAACAGCATGAGCCCCGTGTCTTTCAATCTCTCCAGTCTCAAGATTTCTTACTATAATACCTTTAGCTTCGCCATCTATTAGAACAAGATCTAACATTTCACGTCGGTTATATGATTTTACATTACCTAGGTGAATTTGACGGTTAAGAGCTGCATAGGCCCCCAGTAGCAACTGCTGCCCTGTTTGGCCACGTGCATAGAAAGTTCTACTTACCTGAGAACCTCCAAAAGAGCGGTTGTCCAATAACCCACCATATTCGCGAGCAAATGGAACTCCTTGTGCAACGCATTGGTCAATGATTTCATTACTCACCTCGGCCAAACGGTAAACGTTACCCTCTCTGGCCCTGTAGTCTCCCCCTTTTATTGTGTCATAAAAGAGTCTGTAAATAGAGTCATTGTCGTTAGGATAGTTTTTTGCAGCATTAATCCCACCTTGAGCAGCAATTGAATGTGCTCTTCTAGGAGAATCACTAATGCAAAATACCTTCACATTGTAGCCTAATTCGCCCAATGCTGCAGCAGCCGAAGCTCCGCCCAAACCGGTACCAACAACAATTACCTCAAGCTTTCTCTTGTTTGCCGGGCTTACTACCCGAATCTGAGACTTATGCTTTGTCCATTTTTCGGACAATGGCCCCTCAGGAATCTTAGAATTAAGTTTTTCGGACATGTTTTATTCGAATTTTTGAGTTTGCAAATTTAGGTAATTTAGGTAAGATAAACAATTTTAAGACCATCTTTAATTATTTTTGTACCTTTATGGAACAAAACAAAATTACTATGATCAAAAAATTAACATCTGTTATAACAGCCCTTATCATTACAATCTCTATGGCAGCTCAAATAACCATTATTCCTAAACCTAACAGCATTAAGGTTAACGAAGATAATTTTGCGCTAAATAGCGAAACAGTAATCTATTCAAATGAAAAAGAGAGAGCAAATATCTACTATCTGCAAGAGTTCATAAAAGATGCTACACCGTTTCCACTTAAGCAGCAGATAGAGTATCCTTCGCAAAACTTTATAATTTTAGAGGTAACCCAAGAGGGTAAAATTCCTGCAGAAGGATATAAATTACAAGTAAGCTCGAAAGGTGTAACCATTAAAGGCTCTACCCAAACAGGAATATTCTATGGAATTCAATCACTTCTACAGATGTTACCAGCTACAATCTACTCTGGGAATATAAGTGGCCATGAAAAATGGATTATACAAGGAGTAGAGATAGAAGATAGCCCAAGATATAGTTATAGAGGCATGCATCTAGATGTATCCAGAACTTTTTTTGATGTAAACACAGTTAAGAAGTTTATAAACTGGCTCTCTTTCCATAAAATGAATAAGTTCCATTGGCACCTTACAGACGATAATGGCTGGAGAGTAGAGATAAAAAAATACCCTAAGTTAACAGAGGTAGGAGCATGGAGAGGAGAAAATGAAGCACTAGATGCAGCTTTTGGTTCTGGCAATAAAAGATATGGAGGTTTTTATACTCAAAGAGAGATTAAAGAGATAGTTGCCTATGCAACAGAGAGACATATAGAGATAATTCCAGAAATTGACCTACCTGGCCACAGTAGAGCTGTAACAGCAGCCTACCCAGAAGTAGGTTGCGATGGAGAAGATGAAAGCGTAAGCGTACAGGGAGAGGAGCAAAATGTTTGGTGTGTAGGTAAAGAGCACAATTTTAAAATGCTCAATAATATCATAAAAGAGGTTGCAGCACTATTCCCTTCTAAATATTTTCATATTGGGGGCGACGAGGTTAACTATGAGCAGTGGAATAACTGCCCTCATTGCCAAGCTCTCATGAAAGAGAAAGAGATGCAGAAGCACGAAGAGCTGCTCAACTATTTTGTAAGAAAAATGGAGATTATAGTAGAGAAACATGGCAAACATATGGCTGGCTGGGACGAAATCTTAGACGGTGGAGAACTAAAACCACAAACTAGAGTATATGCTTGGCGTAGTGTAGCAAAAGGGATAGAATCTGTTACAAAAGGACAACCTACAGTTATGATGCCTGGAGAGTACTGTTACTTTGATATGAAACAATCGCCAGCAGAGAGAGGCCACAACTGGGCAGGAATAGTAACTCTAGAAAAAGTTTATTCATTAGACCCAACTTCTAAAATAGCTAGTGCAAACGCACAAATAACCACAGCCAATGGGCAAGTAAACTTAGCAACAAGTAAAAGCACTCCTTCACTAACTCAAGAACAAGAAGCTCTTATACTGGGTGTTCAAGGTGGGTTATGGGCCGAATTGTTTGGCCGTCCAGCAAGGTTTATGGAGTATCAAGCATATCCGAGAATTGCAGCTCTTTCCGAGGTTGGATGGACCCTACCAGAGAATAAAGAGTTTAATGAGTTCAGCTATAGACTCTCTACAGCTCATTTTGAAAGAATGCACCAAATGGGAATAGAGTTTAGAATGGATCCTCCAAAAGTTGTTTACATAAACGGTTCAATTATGGTTACTGCTCCTTACCCTTGGTCTATTGTAAGATACACTACAGATGAGAGTGAGCCAACAATGTATTCCCCACTCTATAGAGGCGAAATAATTACAGACAGAGCACAAAAATTCCGTTTTGCAACATTTTATAAAGACCAAATTAAAAGTATATCTGTTAAACCAGAAAATGCCAACTACACTTATCTTAAACCTATTACCACAATTGAAACCTCAATGACAGAGAATAGCCGTTTCCCAATCAAAAATGTGACCGACTATAGTTTCAAGACATATTTCCGCTCCAACTCTAAAATAAAAGCAGGCGATTACTTCATTTATAAATTTGATAGCCCAGTAAAAGCAAGCAGAATAACAGTAGAGACAGGAATACCAAATATAACATTTTATGGAGTAACAGATGGCTATGCCGAGTTCAGTTACGATGGAGTAAACTACGTAGAAAAAACAGAATTTAAATTAAATAGCGCCGTTCTCTACCCTAAAGAAGAAGTAAAAAGCGTAAGAATAGTAGCTACCAAACCAAACGATGGTTACATTTTAGCACTACAAGATCTTAGAATAGAAGAGTAGGTAAACTCTATTTTAGTTTTACTAGAATAGCAATTGGGTTGCTGTCATCTTTAAGAGCATCAATTATTTTTCTTAATGGATCTGATACTTCATTATTAGATGCATATTCTATTAAAGTATGGGCAAAGCAGAGCGTTATCATATAATTATCATATGATAAATAGGTAGGCACAAATGGAGGGCCCTCTGCTATATCATCCCTAAAGCCAGGCATGCACTCCTTGGGATGGTTAAGAAAAGTAAACTTATTAGTCTCTTTATTATAATAACCATATGCGTCCGTTATCTCTCTCTCTTTAACATGAAAGTAAGATTTTTTTCCATAAAAAGGCTCATGAGCATAATCTCTAAGTAAAAAATTAAGCAAAAGAAATTTATCTGTTTCGTAATAAAACTGATAGTCTAAAGTAATTAAGTTTCCAGACACTTGATTCTGGTAAATTTTAGAGGGGGTATATTTACCGTAATCCATAACGTATCTAGGAATCAATCTACTATTATCTACAAAAGAGAATATAGTATCGGTATAAAAGTCATAGATACGTATTGTATCTTTAAAAAAATGCAATGCTTGAATAATAGAATTATCATTCAATGGATTTAGAAATTGTTTACCCTTAGGTGGGGTCTTTTCTCTATTCACATTGAGTACTAAACGGGAGTCTACAGGAACGTTGGGCACGTAACCTATAATATTTGAGAGAGAATCAATTAAAATATTAGAAATTTCATCCACGTCAATTTGTATTCCTGGAATTCCAGGAAGTGTGTCACTACTCACGCGAAAAGCGTAACAATTTGGTATAGATTTATTAAGGTACAAATATCTGCTTTGAACAGATGGTATAGGAATCTCTTTTAAGTAATTACCATCTCTTGAGTAGCTTTTTATAACATAATTACCACCACCTTTGCCATGATCGGCATATAAATTACCTGTACCTTTTTCTACCTTAGGATGAGAATTGATGTACTCCTCGGGCCCTCTACCTCTTCTATCAAATGTGAAAAGATACTTTCCGCTTTTGTCAAACACTTTAAATGCTCCACTAGATTTTACATAGATTCTTTCATTCTCAAAAAAGACTACTGGAGCCCTCCCAATAAAAGATTCTGCATTTGACTCAAGTGGAATGTAAGTAATATTAGAAGCTATTTCAGAAATATCTACAACTCTCCCTTTACTAACATCGCTACCAACATCAATTACAGTATATCCCAAACTACTATCTCTCTTATCAACCCCACTATTACAGGAGATTAAAAACAAAGCAATCAAAAACAAAAACAAATTCCTCATAACACTGAACATTTAAACCCAAATATAACAGAAACATATAGCTCATAATACTAAGAATATTAACCCAAAGTTATAAACAATAAAAGAGATAAAGCCTTCAAAAGTAATGAATATCATAATTGTCTCTCTTGTTATATTGATATTTTTTAAATAATCATAATAGGGTATTGCTTAATAATGATTTCTGTCTACTTTTACATAATAACAATAATTTTTATTATCAAACATTCTTTTTTCTAGACGCTATTCTCTTTGTGGTTTTTCGGGGCCTGCAGAGCGCCTCCCTTTGGTCTTTGAAGGGTCCTAGGCATATCTGCTCAAACTACTTCATCTAATTAGCTAAAAAAGAGATGTTGCTTTATGTTGAGCAGAGCAGAGCAGAGCAGAGCAGAGCAGAGCAGAGCAAACATTGCCAGGAGATGATTACAAGTAAACATCTAGTAACCAGATATTTAATTTTTCTAAATGAGCCCAAAAAGGGCTTATTTAGAAAAATTAACTACCATACTGTAAACAAGTTAAGAGTAATTATCTCCCAGAAAATCGTCTCCCAGGGGAAAATCAGATGAATTTTAGCGGCCAGTGGTGAGTGAAAGGTACGCGCCTTTTACTGCATCATTGGCATCGTTGTAGTACTGCAAAAGTTCACTTACATTAAGACCATCTCTGCGCCAACGCTCTATTGGCTCTTTAAAAAGACTCTCTATATATTGATCTGCTGGAGCAAGCTCTTGCATATAGCCGGTGCGATTAGAGTTATAGATAAGATTAAAATTCATATACTTATTACCGCTTCCTCTCTTATTTGAAAAAGTCTTATGTTTTAATTCCAATGCCATATCACATGCAAGTGCATTTTCGCTTCTTTCGCTTTTAACCATAACAGAGGGTTGCTGCTCACCAGCTTTTACCCATAGAGGAACTGCAACACCAGCAGGAGGATAACCAAGAACTGTCCACATAATTGTCATTTCGGGATTTTCACCTGGTTTAACTCCTTGGAT